>CAZREC010000005.1:0-39032 GCA_964599025.1 uncultured Muribaculaceae bacterium
TTGTTTCAATATGTCCATACACCATTGTTGCTGTGGTGCCTATGCCAAACTTATGAGCCTCCCGCATTACATCGGCCCATTGTTTACTGTCCGGTTTCCCGGGCGAAAGTACCTTTCTTACTCTATCAGAGAGGATTTCTGCTCCGGCACCAGGTAGTGTATCAAGACCGGCTGCTACTAGTCTGGAAAGTGTATCCTTTATTGTCAGTTTACTTATTCGGGCAATGTGTGCCACCTCTGGTGGACCGAGAGCATTTAACTTTATCAAAGGATCTATCGATTTTATCTCTTTAAAAAGATTCTCATAATAAGTAATATCATAGAAAGGGTGAAGCCCACCCTGAAGAAGTAGCTGGTCGCCTCCAAGATCGTGAAGCTCCTCGATTTTGGTCCGCAGCTCATCGTTCGTTATACTATACCCTCTCTCTTTCTGAGATATTGTACAATGGAAATTACAAAACAGACAACCAGAGATGCATATATTTGTGTAATTCACATTGCGGTCAATTTGCCAGCTCACTTTTTTTTGTGGATTGAACTTGTAACGGATACTGTCTGCAAGAGCAAGCAGTTCTATTACAGGAGTATGGTTGAACAACTCTACACCTTCGCTGCTGGTGAGGTTATCACCGGCAAGGGCTTTGGTAAACAGTGCATTATTTTGCATTGGCAGGAATGATTTGTACAGGAGCAAAAGTAGATGTTTTATTTAGAAAATCTTACAATTTTGGTATATTTGTAAATGATTAATGTACTAAAATAAACCCTTAAATTTTGTGATGGATAATTTCTTTGAAAGAGAAAATCTCCGCTATGCGATGATCGGCAGTGGGAGCTGGGCAACTGCTCTTGTAAAGTTGCTCCTGAATAACCAGCAGGAAGTATCCTGGTATGTAAGAGACGATGAGATGATTGACCATATTAAAAAAACTGGTCACAACCCATATTATCTTACAGCAGTTCAATTCGATACAAATAGATTAAAACTAAGTTCAGATATTAACGAGACAATCCGTTCTGCTGATGTCCTTCTGTTCTGTATACCATCTGCATATTTTATGGCGGAGGTTTCAAAAATTGACACATCATTAGATGATAAATTCATAATTACAGCAATCAAGGGGATCGTCCCGGGTGATAACATAACTGTAGCAGAATATTTCAATCAGGTTCATAATATTGCATTTGACAGGATTGGTGTTATAAGCGGACCATGTCACGCAGAGGAAGTTGCAATGGAGAGGTTGTCATATCTTACACTTTCCAGCAAGCATAAGGAGGTTGCCAGAAGTCTGTGTGATGTTTTTGCATGCAATTACATAAAGACTGTTCCGGGAACAGATATATACGGTGTAGAATACGCAGCTGTCCTAAAAAATATATATGCGATTGCGGCAGGTGTATGTCACTCTCTTTCATATGGTGATAACTTTATGGCTGTTCTGATAACAAGTTCTTTTCATGAAATGAGGGATTTTCTTCATGCATCACATCCCGACCGCACCAGAAGAACATCCAAAAGTGCCTACCTGGGAGACCTTCTTGTTACCTGTTATTCACAGTTCAGCCGAAACCGGACATTTGGATCGATGATAGGAAAAGGATACTCGGTAAAATCGGCGCAAGTGGAGACAAATATGGTTGCGGAGGGTTATTATGGGGCAAAGTGTATTTTTGAAATGAACAAAAAATACGGTGTCGACATGCCGATTGCAGAAGCGGTGTACAAAATATTATACGAGGAGAAGTATCCTGCATATGTAATAAGGCAGCTGACGGAAAAACTACAATGACATTATTAATACCTAAATATCATGGATAACATTGTTAGACTTAATCTGCAGGCAGTTGTCCCTTTCATATCGGATTATGAAATGGAAAGTTCACTCGAAAAAGCCTTTAACTCTTTTGATATTCTTACAAACAGAAGCGGTCGTGGCAATGACTTTCTTGGATGGACCGATCTTCCATCCAAAACAGAGAGCCCTGTATTCAATGATATTTATGATATAGTAGACAGATGGGAGAGAGAAGTGGAGATTGTAGTAGTAATAGGGATCGGAGGTTCATATCTTGGTGCCAAAGCGGCAATTGATTCTCTTTCGCACTCATTCCAGATACAACTGGAAAAAAACGACAGACCATCTATTGTCTATGCAGGTCAGAATTTATCTGAAGAGTACCTGACTGAATTGCTGGACCTTCTGGAAGAAAAGTCGTTTGCATGCGTGGTTATTTCCAAGTCAGGAACTACAACCGAACCTGCTGTGGCATTCAGGCTCATAAAGCAGTTATTGGAACAAAAGTATGGCCGGATGGAGGCAAGAAGAAGGATTGTTGCCGTTACTGACATCTCCCAGGGGGCATTAAAAAAGCTGGTCGACAGAGAAGGGTATTCCACATTAGTGATTCCTGACGATGTGGGAGGCCGGTATTCCGTTCTCACACCTGCCGGACTTCTGCCCATTGCTCTTGCTGGATTTGATATCCGAGGTATTATGGATGGAGCTGCCGAAATGGAGAGAATCTGTTCCCTAAGGTCAGAAAAAAATCCGGCAATAATTTATGCCACCATCAGGAATGCCCTTTATTCAAAAGGTAAGAAGATAGAGATACTGGTTAATTACAATCCTAAATTACAATATTTTGCGGAATGGTGGAAACAACTTTTCGGCGAGAGTGAGGGAAAGGAAGAGAAGGGGATCTTTCCGGCAGCAGTTAACAATACAACCGATCTTCACTCAATGGGTCAGTATATTCAGGAAGGAGAGAGAACCATTTTTGAAACAGTGATCAGTGTTGCAAAGTCAAACAGATCATTATCTATAGTAGATGACCCTGATAACCTCGATGGATTGAATTTCCTTTCCGGAAAACCTGTGGATGAGTGTAATAAAATGGCCGAACTAGGTGCAAGAATTGCACACATAGACGGAGGTGTTCCCAATATTCAGATAGAAATTCCTTCAATAAACGAATATAATCTTGGAGCGTTGTTCTATTTCTTCGAATTTGCCTGTGGTATCAGTGCTTATATGATTGACATAAATCCATTTGATCAGCCGGGTGTAGAGGAATACAAAATAAACATGTTTGCATTACTTGGCAAACCTGGGTATGAGACAAAGGGAAGAGAGCTCAGGAGACGGTTCCAATGAAGTTTTTATCTCAGATAGCATCGGCCTTTTATTCAGTTGAAGGAGCGGGTATAAAGGACTATTGTTTTGTTTTTCCAAACAGAAGAGCCGGCCTGTTTTTTCAGAAGTACCTTGGAGAGGTAGCAACAGAGCCGCTTTTTTCTCCTGCAATTATTACAATAAATGATCTGTTTACACGGATGTCAGGTATTGAGATAGTAGACAGATTGGAAGCACTTTACAAACTCTATACTCTGTTTGTCGAGTTGTCCGGTTCAAAGGAGAGTTTCGATGAATTTATATATTGGGGTGATGTTATTCTGGCAGACTTTGATGATGTGGACAAATATCTCATAGATGCAGAAAAACTGTTCGCAAATGTCAAAGATCTGAAGGATATAGAGAGCGACTACTCTTTTCTATCCAAAAGACAGATGGAGGCAGTACAAACATTCTGGACAAACTTCCTCCCTGTGGGAGAGAGTGAAAAGAAGATTAAATTCAGGGCAGTATGGGAGGTTATGTATCCTGTATATATAAAATTCAAAGAGATACTTGAGGCTTCTTCAATAGGATACGAGGGAATGGTTTACAGGATTATAGCTGAAGCCTTCAAAAAAAATGACGTGTCGGCAGACCATCTTTTTGATACGATCAAGGATTTTCGCGGGGTTGTGTTTGTAGGCTTCAATGCTCTCAATGAGTGTGAGAAGGTGTTGATGAAGAGTTTGAGAAACAGAGGTGTGGCAGATTTCTACTGGGATTTTGAGGGAGAACTTATACATGATGTCAATAACAAGGCCTCTCTGTTTATGAGGGAGAATATTGCCAATTTTCCATCGAGACTTAATCTCGATTTCTCTGTAAGACACGATAGGGAAATTGAGGTTATTGGGGTACCTTCTGCAGTAGGAGAGGCAAAAATGGTCTCGAAAATTGTTTCTGGCGTAGGAGGTGGGTTGAATACTGCGGTTGTTCTCCCCGATGAATCCTTGTTGATGCCGGTGTTATTCTCAATTCCCGAGGAGGTAGAATCGGTAAATGTAACTATGGGGTATCCGCTCAGAGCCGGGTCAATAGTCTCCCTTATGGAAAGCATAATGGTGTTGCAGAAGGGATCATTCTATTATAAAAGAGTGCTGCCGGTTTTAAGGCACAATTATATGAAAATGATTGCCGGTAAAGAGGTTTTGGCTCTTGTGGAAAAGATAGTAAAGGGAAATATGGTTTATGTTGAACAGTCTGAATTTGACAGGCATCCTTTATTAAAACTTGTATTCAGACATTGTGACGACATATCAGGGTACCTGCTGGAAATTCTTGAGTATCTGAACAACTCTGCTGAGCTTACAAAAATTGAGAAAGAGTTTATATACTATTTCTATACAGCAATTTCAAGGATAAGGGACCTTAAGATTCCTATGAACACCGATACATATTGCAAGGTTCTTCAGGAGTTTGTGAACAGTACCTCAATCCCGTTCAAAGGAGAGCCACTTGCCGGATTGCAGATCATGGGGGTTCTGGAAACAAGAGCATTGGATTTTGACAATGTGATAATATGTTCTATGAATGATGGAACTTTCCCGTCAAAATCACCTGTCAACTCCTTTATCCCTTATAATTTAAGAAAAGGGTTTGGTTAACCGGACTATGAAGTCAAGGACGGTGTGACTGCGTACCATTTTTACAGATTGATTTACAGAGCAAAAAAAATCTACCTTATATACGATACCAGAAGTGAGGGTCTTAAAAGCGGAGAGAAGAGCCGTTTCATTCATCAGCTAAAGTATCACTATCAGCTTCCTCTTAAGGAGAACATAACAACCTATAATATAAGTTCTAATAAAAGAGAAGAGGTTATTATTGAGAAAAACCCTGCTTTGGTAAAGAGAATCGGAGAACTGTTTTATATCGGGGGTGAGAGAATGCTTTCAGCAAGTTCGATTAATACATATCTGGACTGTCCCTTAAAATTTTATTTTCAGTATGTAAAAGGGATAGAAGAAGAAGAGACTGTCTCAGAAGGGGTGGAGGCAGATACTTTCGGATCAATTTTCCATAAGGCTATGGAGATTCTTTATGAAGATTTTAAAGGAAAGGTTGTAACAAGGGAGAGTTTGTCAATTCTCATGAAAAACAACAAAAAAATTGAAGATTCAATAACTGACGCATTTTATCATGTTCTTAAAATGAAGGAGATAAAGGGTCATAATTTGCTTATTCATAAACTTATAACCCGATATATTTTACAAACTGCAAGGTATGACATTTCAAAAACACCATTTGAATACGTAAGTTCTGAGCAGAGAAAATGCTTCAACTTCACACTTGAAAATGGAACGATTGTTCCCTTAAAGGGATATATAGACAGAATTGACATAAAAGAGGGAACAAAAAGAATAGTTGACTACAAGACAGGCAGCGGTGACCTTAAATTCAGGTCGGTGCAGGACCTTTTTGACACAACAGCCAGACAAAGAAATAAAATCGCAATGCAGATGATTATGTATGCATTGATGCTATATGACAATAAGCCGGTAATAATCGCACCCTACCTTCTAAGGGAGTTGTTCAAGGAGGATTCAGGTCTGGAGATGATTGTAGACAAAGAACTACTGGATGAGTTTTCCGGATCGTTGAGCACTATTCTGGGAAAAATATTTGACTCTACTTCGCCTTTTATACAGACAGATGATTTAATAAGGTGCAGCTATTGTCCGTTTTCAGTAATTTGCAGATAGTAATGGGAAATCTTAATATATTAAAAGCATCTGCAGGTTCGGGAAAGACTCATAATCTTACCGGGGAATACCTTAGACTGCTCTTCAAAAGTGACAACGCATACCGGCACATACTGGCTGTTACTTTTACCAATAAAGCAACAGACGAGATGAAGAGAAGGGTTCTTGAAGAACTGTACAAGATGTCGGTCACAGATGAGATCGCAAAAAAGCGGCTGATTACTATTCTACATGACTACTCTTCATTTTCAATAAGCACTATAGACAAGTTCTTTCAGCAAACAATGAGGGCTTTTGCCAGAGAAATCGGAAAAAACAGTTCTTACAGCGTAGAACTTGATCAGGATATGGTGTTGGCAGAAGCAATTGACCAGATGATCCTTAATCTTGATAAAGAGGAGAGTTCCGAACTTCTTGACTGGCTGATCTCATACTCTTACGATTCAATTGAGAGTGGCAAATCATGGGACATAAAGAAGGGAATCAAGGAGCTTGCAGAGCAGATTTTCAAGGAGGCTTTTAAGATTAAGAACATTGAACTTGGAGACAAACTTACTGGTAAAAAGGAGCTGGCTGCCTATAAGAAGGTTATTGGAAATATAATTTTGACATTTGAAAATAAACTGATAGATGTTGGTAAGAAAGCATTGAAAATCATTGAAAAGAACAATCTTGTTATAAGTGATTTTAAAGGTGGTTCCCGTTCACCCCTCAACTATTTTTCTAAAATAGCAGCCGGAGCAACATCTCCCCCTTCAGCTACATTCATGGAACTGCTGGATAACCAGTCAAACTGGTACAAAAACACCTTGTTAAAAACAGATCCATCTCTCTGTCACTCTATCGAAAATGCATATGATGACGGACTCAACCATCTTGTCAGGGAAATTGTAAATATGACAGAGGAGTGGCGGGAATATAATTCTGCCAAGGTTACTAACAATAATATCTATTCTCTTGGAATATTGCTTGATATAAATAAATATATTCAGAAGTACTCAAAGGAGAATAATGTGGTGCTGTTGTCTGAAACCACAGAACTTCTGAACAAGATAATTGATGGAAGTGATACCCCCTTTATATACGAAAAAGTAGGCAGCAGAATAGATAATTTCATGCTTGACGAGTTTCAGGATACCTCTCTTATGCAATGGCAGAATTTTAAACCGCTTATACAGAATAGCCTTGCTGCCGGCAATGATAATCTTATTGTTGGGGATGTAAAGCAAAGCATTTACCGATGGAGAGGTTCCGACTGGAAACTTCTGAACAGTGACGTTTACAATGATTTTGAAAGCAGTCAGATACATGAAAGACAACTCACTCATAACTGGCGTTCATCGGAGAATATTGTAAAGTTCAATAATAATTTCTTTACATACGCCGCATCAATTTGTGACAATATTCTGGGTGAGACAGAGATATCTACAACTGATGTTTACAAAGAGGTGAAACAAACAGTAGATGAAAGGAGAAAAGGAAATGAAGGTCATGTGCAAATAAACTTCGTGGAAAATGAAGATGGTGAACACTGGCATGAATCTGTGCTTTGCAAGATTGTTTCGTCGCTGGATACATTACTGCAAAACGGATATAAATATAACGACATAGCATTTCTTGTAAGGAAAAACTCCGAAGGAGTTGAGATTGTAAATTTTTTGATAGATAAAGGGTATCCTGTAATTTCCGATGAGGCGCTTCTTATCTCTTCTTCAAAAAGTGTAATGAAGATAGTTACAATTCTAAGGTACTGCAACAACCCGAAAGATCCCATCAATAACCTGATTGCAGATTATGAGAACATTGTCCTAAGTAAAGATAATTTTCCGGAGCATCTCCCGTTGTATGAAATGTGCGAGAAAATAGTATGTGACTGGCTGGGAGATATTGATCAGTCCGAAGCTGCCTTTGTTCAGGGCTTTCTGGACACGGTCCTTGATTATGTAAAAAATAACCGATCAGATCTGGCGTCGTTTCTAGAATGGTGGAGCGAGAAGAGTTCAAAGATCTCACTATCTTCCCCTGAGGGGCAGGATGCGATAAAGGTTCTTACAATACATAAAGCTAAAGGATTGGGAATGAATGTTGTAATTGTTCCATTCTTTGAGATAATGTTGGATCATTCATCCCAAAACAGAAATGTAATCTGGTGCGAGCCAGATGTTGAACCTTTCAACCGGATTCCTTTTATACCTGTTGTCTACGGAAAGAACCTGCAGGAGACCATATATGCAAAGGACTATCAAAGAGAGAGGCAAAAAGCATTTATCGACAATCTCAATACTGCCTATGTAGCTTTTACCAGAGCCAAAAAGGAGCTGCTTGTCTTTGCAAGGAGAGCTAAGAAGCCAGAGGAACCAAAATCTGTGTCAGATATACTTTACCGATATTATATGGATCAACTGGATGAAAAACAGGAGATCTGTATAGGTGAGTGGTCTTTGGCAGGAGCTCAGGAGCTGGTGTCGGTTAATGAAATTGAACTCACGGGTTTTCGTTCCATTCCAATAGGTGACAGATTAAAACTATCCCTTAACTCTTCGGACTTTTTTGACAAAAGCAGCAAGAGAAACTTCGGTCTTATTATGCACGATGTGTTATCCAGGGTATTTCTGGAAAAGGATTTGTCTGATTCAATATTATCTTCGGTAAAGAAGGGAGAACTTAAAGAGGAGGAGTATCCGGCAATGCTGTTGCATATGAACTCTATGCTTGAGAGTGTCAGAGACAGACACTGGTTTGACGGTACCTGTAAAGTGTTTAATGAACTTGAAATCATAGTACCCGGGGGACAAATATACCGCCCGGACAGAGTATTGATTGGTTCAGAATCAACTATTATAGATTTTAAATTCGGATCATTAAAATCAGTTTCTCACGAGAGGCAGGTTGCCAGATACATGAGTCTGATAAAAGGTATGGGTATGGAACATGTCAAAGGATTTCTCTGGTATCTTGAAGAAAATGAGATTGTAGAAGTCATCTGACCTGCAATTCGCGCTTTTTAAGATAGTTTTCGATAGCTTTGAAAGGGGCATCTTTAAGCAACACTACTTTGTTTTTATCAAGAAGGTAGATAGCCGGAGTCGGCCTGAGATCGTACAAAGGTCCTTCTGACAATTTCATCTCTTTGTCACAACCATTTATCCATTTTTTATTCAGATGTTTCACCTCTTGCATCCACCGCTCATAATCCACTCCGGCATACATCGTAATAACCCTTAGCGAAGAACTCATCTGAGACAGGGTAGGGGAAGCACTCATCTCCTCCATGACAGACTTGCATGTAGGGCAATCCGGGTCAAAAAACAGTAAAATTGTATAAGCAGAGTTTACTCCATAAAGACTTTTCATGCTGCCGTCCTCCAGAACAAATTTAAAATCAATTGCCTTGGTTCCGACACGGTTTCTGTATGCCAGATCTAGCTGATACTGCATCTGAACCCTTTCTGACTCCGAATACTTTCCAGACTTCAGATATTTCTCAAGAATTATGATATAAAGCTCTTCGTTTCTGTAAATTGAGTTTGGAGAATAGAATGCCGCCTCAAACATCTCACGGAAACGGGAGGTTATTTTGGGATTACCATTCAATGCACTGTCAACCAGTTTGTAGACAGAGTTGATTGCTGCATCTGGTGCCGCCGAGACTAGATTATCTACGTAGGCACTAAAATGAACATTCAGATTCTGAATATTTTGAAGATAAGAAGTATCCTGAAAATTCATCATTTTCCAGAAATGGTCAACAATATATTTGCTCCTCTCTCCAGGATCTGTAATCATAGCCGGAACATCTATCATTTTAAGAGGAACAAAGGTACTTACAGTTTTTCCTTTGTTATTGTTGCATGATATCATACATGCAATTGAACACAGAATGATTATTGTTTTTTTCATAGTAGAAAATTAAATTCTTATCTCATGCAAATTTACAAAACTTGTTAGGATTTTTTTTGTTTATTCTTTATATTTAAATGTTTTATGTTATTTAATCATGAGTAAATCAAATATAGGTCTTATCGGTCTGGCTGTTATGGGAGAAAATCTCGTCCTTAACATGGAGAGTAAAGGCTACAGGGTTTCTGTATATAACCGCACATATGAAGTTACAGATAATTTTATCCATGGCCGGGCAAAGGGAAAGAATATTAACGGTTATGCCGGACTGAATGAATTTGTTGGTTCACTTGAATCGCCTCGTATGATTATGATGATGGTGAGGGCGGGAGATGCAGTGGATCAGATAATTGACTCTCTTATACCTCTGCTTTCGCCCGGAGACATAATTATTGACGGAGGAAATTCCAATTTCAGAGACAGCACCCGCAGGACAACCTATGTAGAATCAAAGGGATTGTTATATGTTGGAACTGGAGTCTCAGGAGGGGAAGAGGGGGCACTTAACGGACCATCAATTATGCCGGGAGGATCGGCAAAGGCATGGCCTTTTGTAAAACCTGTATTTCAAAGCATCGCAGCAAAGGCCGATGATGGAACACCATGTTGCGAATGGATTGGTGACGGTGGGGCCGGGCACTTTGTGAAAATGGTTCATAATGGTATTGAATATGCAGACATGCAATTGATTGCAGAGGCATATTCTGTTATGAGACAGATGGTTCACCTTAGTAACGAAGAGATAGGTGAGATGTTTTCAGAATGGAACAAAGGAAAATTACAGAGCTATCTTATAGAGATAAGCTCTCTGATAATGAAATACAAAAACGCCGAAGGAGAATCACTGATAGATAAAATATCAGATAAAGCAGGGCAGAAAGGTACAGGCAAGTGGTCCGTTATCAATGCAATGGATCTTGGAATTCCATTAAACCTTATTGCAACTGCAGTTTTTGAGAGGTCTCTGTCTGCACGAAATGATCTTAGATATGAGGCATCAAAAATGTACCACCGCGAAAGAGATACTTTCTCCACACCGGATAAATCAGAGATTCATGATTCACTTTATGCGTCCAAACTTATCTCTTATGCCCAGGGGTTCGAACTTATGCAGAAAGCATCTGAAGAATACCATTGGAATCTGAATTATGCATCAATAGCGAGAATATGGAGAAATGGATGCATTATACGTTCAGTGTTCCTTAACCATATTGCAAAGTCATACGAGTATAATCCTGAGCTTAAAAATCTCCTAATGGCACCTTACTTCAAAGATGAGGTGATTAATGCTCTTCCCGGGTGGAAATCGCTTGTCTCCAAGGCTGTTCTTTCAGAGATACCAGTACCTGCATTCTCAGCAGCAATCAATTACTTCTTCTCATTTACAACCAGGAGGTTGCCGGCAAACCTGCTACAGGCTCAAAGAGATTTTTTCGGGGCCCATACATTTGAAAGGATAGACCGGCCTGAAGGAGAATTTTTTCATGAAAACTGGACAGGAGAGGGCGGAGAGACAAGTTCCGGAAATTATAATGTTTAGCATATAAAGAAAGATAATGAATAACCTTATAATGGTAATATTCGGTGGCTCAGGCGACCTTACCAGAAGAAAACTCATACCTGCACTCTACAGATTGTATACCGGGCAAAGGTTGCCTGAGACATTCAATATTCTGGGAATCGGCAGAACAGGATATGATGACAATAGTTACAGATCGTTTCTGAAAAACAATTTGATAGAATTCGTGGATGAAAAAGAGCGCGACAGCAATTCTGTTGACATGTTCCTCGCGAATGTATACTACCTTTCAATGAATCAGTCAGAAGGACAGGAATATATTAATCTTCGGGAGAGAATAGAAAAAATAGATGATGGTTCAGGCAATTATCTCTTTTATCTGGCAACTCCACCCTCGCTATACGAAAGTATCCCGCTTTTTCTAAAGGACAACGGTTTAAATAAAGGCCGGATTGTAGTAGAAAAACCATTCGGATATGATCTTAAATCGGCTGTAAGGATGAATGCAATTTTAAAAAGCGCATTTTCAGAAGAGCAGATTTTCCGTATAGACCATTTTCTTGGAAAAGAGACTGTGCAGAACATACTGGCACTTAGGTTTGCCAATGGAATATTCGAACCTTTATGGAACAGGAATTACATAGATCGTGTCGAAATAACGGCTGTTGAAAATCTTGGAATTGAAAACAGAGGTGGCTTCTACGACAGTACCGGAGCCTTAAGAGATATGGTTCAGAACCATCTTGTACAACTTCTTGCTCTTGTTGCAATGGAACCTCCGGTGGCTTTTAATGAAAAAGAGTTCCGTGATGAAGTCGTAAAGGTGTACCGTTCACTCAAGCCGATGAACAACCATGATATTACCGGTAACGTAATCAGGGGGCAATATTTAGGAGTGGACAAGACAATCAGGGGTTACAGAGAGGAGAAGAGTGTTGCTGCAGATTCTCATACTGAAACATTTGTGGCAATGAAAATCTTTCTGGCCAACTGGAGATGGGAGGGTGTTCCGTTTTACATTCGTACCGGTAAACAGATGCCTACAAAAGTATCGGAAATAATCATCCATTTTAAGAGTACTCCTCACAGGCTTTTCAGCAGCAGGCAGGATTGTCCCGAACAGAATCAGCTTATTATAAGGATTCAACCAAATGCTGGATGTGTGCTCAAATTTGACATGAAGGTTCCCGGAAGCGGATTTGATGTCAGACAGGTACCTATGGAGTTTACATTCGACAAATTGGGAGGATTGACTGTAGAAGATGCTTATTCAAGATTGCTGGAAGATTGCATCAGCGGAGAGACCACACTTTTTACAAGAAGTGATGCTGTGGAGGAGAGCTGGAAATTTTTTGATCCGGTATTAAAGTGCTGGAGTGAAAATTCTAATGTGCCTTTATATGGTTATCCGGCAGGAACATGGGGACCACTGGAAAGTGAAGTCATAATTGATGGAGGCAAAAAATGGACAAACCCATGTAAAAATCTGACAAACACAGATTTATATTGTGAGCTATAAACAGATACTATATAATCAGATGACAGAGGCCACTCATTTAACAGAGCATCTTTTACAATGCATTACTGATAAATTTGCACCGGACAGCAGCGAAGAGTCAAGATTTTATCTTGCAATCTCCGGAGGTACGAGCCCGGTGAACCTTTTTAGCTTATGGAGAGGTGATTATGCTGAAAAAATACCATGGAGGAAAATTGAATTGTTTTGGGTAGATGAAAGATGTGTCCCACCTGATGATCCTGAAAGTAATTACGGGCAGGCAAAAATACATTTACTTGATAATATAGCTATACCTGAAAAACAGATTCATCGTATCCGGGGAGAAGAGGACCCTTTATCAGAAGCAGAGAGATACTCTGTTCTTGTAAAGAGTATATTGCCCTCAAGGGATGGTGTTCCGATATTTGATTTCGTTGTATTAGGCGTTGGTGATGATGGGCATACATCCTCTATATTCCCCGGTCAGAATCATCTTTATGATCTTAAAGAACCATATTCAAATTCAATAAATCCTTATAGTGGTCAGAGACGCGTTGCTATGACCGGTCTGCCAATGACAATGGCCGCAATGACTGCTTTCTATTTAACCGGTCTAAGCAAAACTGCCATTATGAATAATATTTATAAAAAAGGGGCAGATACAACATATCCTGCAGGGTATATACTTAAACATGCAGTAAACAGTAATGTATTCTGGGACAAGTAAAAAGGCTTATACACCTTCTACTTCTATCTTTTATAAACTCTCACATAATCAATGTCGTGGAACTGAGGAAAAACCGTTGTTGAGTCAGGATCACCCGGCCAGCTTCCTCCAATAGCTGTGTTCAGAATAAGAAAGTGGTCGTTATGAGGCACTCCTTCAACTGATGTGTGAATAAGTTTTCCGTCGAGGTACCATCTTATTGCATCGGCTTCCCATTCAAGAACATAAATATGAAAGTCATCGGCATATGATACATCTCCCCTGATTGTTGCAGAAGATGTCTTCTTGACGCCCTGAAAAGAATAGTAATGAAAGGTGGCATACATAACCTTAGGTTCATGACCAAGGAATTCCATAATATCAATTTCGCTGTACCATGGCCTGTATTCAGGTATGGAACTCTCTTTCCCGTTAGCAACAGCTTCGCTCATTACATATTCCATCTGCCAGTCCCTGTTTTGTGGATATAGCCAGTATGCGGGCCACAGCCCTTTACCAACAGGCAGCTTGCCTCTTATCTCTATCCGTCCGTATGTTATTGCCAGTTTGTCTTTTGTGTCAAGTCGTCCGCTGGTGTAGTGCTTGTTACCGAAATCTCTTACTCTGCTTCTAATGCGAAGGCATCCGTTTTCCAGATAGACATCATCAGGAACATAGTACTGAAGTTCATTGTGTTTGCTTGTTTCTCGTGTAAGAACGTTCCATTTGGTCAGATCCAGTGTCTTCCCATTGAACTCATCGTTCCATATCATTTTCCACTCTTTCTTACCACCATCGTCCGATTTCCGGCTGTATGCATCAGAAGGTAAGAGAAACAGCAGAGATATAAAAACCAAAAAGAATTTAAGATGTCTCATAATTCAGATTATTAAAATTAAGCTTTACAAATATATGATTTTTTAAATTATTATATTTGTCAGTAGTTTTATACTAACCAGAATGAATTTTTACAGCATACTTTTATTAGTAATCTCATTATTGACATTTGTTCTGTTAATCTTTACCTACAGGCACAGGAAAACAGAAGGGACACTGTATTTCTTCCTGATGCTAATAGCCATTGCATTTTTTTCATTTTGCTATTCATTTGAAATTAACAGTGTTGGAGTAGAAACGAAGATGCTCTGGTTAAGAATTGGATATCTGGGCTTGTCAACCATCTCTCTATTTTATATGCTTTTCATTATTAGTTTTGCTGGTAAGAGAGCATGGTTATCAAAAAATATGCTCATATTTCTATTTTCATTACCTGCACTGGTACTTCTTGCTAACTATAGTAATGACTGGCATCATCTTTTTTATACAAGCATATCTGTTAAGGAAACAGGCCCTTTTTCAATTCTTGTTCTTAAAAGAGGATTCCTTTACTGGCTCATTATCATATACTCATATGTTTTTAATCTCGTTGCTACATTTCTTTTACTGCAGTTAATTTTCACGAAGAGAGGGGTATTCAGGTCACAATCACTGTTGATGCTTTTTGCCTCTTTACCTCCATGGATAATAAACTCATTATACGTTATGAGACATAGTCCACAAGGTATTGATCTGAGTGCATTTGGTTTTTTCTTTACTGCTATTGTAATGTCAATAGGACTTTTTCAGTTTCATCTTTTAGGCTTTATGCCAATTGCTCTGGAAAATGTTTTCAAGAGCATGCATGATGGAGTTATACTGATTGACAAAAAAAATAAGATCATTAATTTCAATGATGCTGCAAAGAAGATCTTTACACGTTTATCAGTGAAGGTCATTGGCAAGGATGTAAAAGAGGTATTTCACGAGTATGAGAATCTTATTGGCAGAATAGAATCGGATAACTTAGATGTTTTTAATTTCTCTATGGGGAATGGCGAGGATATGACATATCTTAAGGCAAAAATACTACCGGTAAAAGATAAAAGGGAGATAAAGATTGGTAGCATTATAATGTTATACGACATTACAAATCAGACACTTTCTGAGAATGAGCTTAAACAGACAAATGCTACAAAAGATAAACTTTTCTCAATTATATCACATGATCTGAGAGGTCCGTTTGGCAGCATTATCGGACTTCTGGATATTTTGAACGATCAGCTAAAAGATTTTGACAAGGACGAGATAGGCAAGATGGTGGAAATAATAAGTAATCAGGCTCACAGTACGTATAGGCTTGTTGAAAATCTCCTTTTCTGGTCAAGAAGTCAGGTAGGGCAAATTAGTTTTTACCCTGAATCTGTCTACCTTAAGAACATAGTCAGCGAAGTAACTGAAGTGCTTTTACCTTCAGCCGCACTCAAGAATATTACCATCAATACCGATATAGGGCAGGGACTAGCTGTTTATGCAGATAAAGAGATGCTTAAGATAATTATAAGAAATTTAATAAGCAATGCCATAAAGTATTCCAATATTGGCGGATACATATTGATTTCAGCAAAACAGAATAATGATTGTGTGGAAGTATCAGTTATGGACAATGGAATAGGCATACCTTCAGATATTTTATCCGGACTTTTTCACCTTACTGCTCAGAAATCGGCAGCAGGTACTTCTAATGAAGAGGGAACCAGGCTTGGCCTGATTATTTGCAGGGAATTTGTTGAGAAACAAGGTGGCGCTATATGGGTTGATAGTGAACCTAGCAGAGGAAGTATATTCCATTTTACTCTTCCAGTGTCCTGATCTTTTTTTGGAGGGCCAGTTTCATCGCATCATACCCAAGTTTGAAAATCACATCTACCTTTTTGAAGTCATACAAACGGTATTGCATCGCTTGCTCTACCTCTATAAGAATGTCACACATCTTTTTATCTTCCACTGTATTTGCTCTGAACATAAGGTGATATGAGCGTTCAGCAACACCGACAATTGTTTTGGAATACTTTTGTGAGATAAGTGGACTTACATTTATTCCAATTACTTTCTCACAGCTTTCCCGTATAACAGAGACAGGAAAATTCCTGAAAATACCTCCATCAACATAATGTACCCCGTCTATCTCTATAGGATTAAAAAAAACCGGCACACATGCAGAGGCCATTATTTTCCTACATAATTCACCTGAAGAGAACACAACACTTTTACCATTATCAAAATCTGTGGCAACAGCAAAGAGAGGTATTTCAAGCTCTTCAAAAGAGTCAGCATTTATATTGTCTTTTAGGAATTTAACAAAGTCGGAAGTTCCAAACAGACCTCTTTTTGGTATAGTCAACTCTACGAAATTATTAAAATATTTGTTTTTGAATATTTTGCGAATGTTGTCGGGTGATTGTCCGGAAGAGTATAATGCACCAACAATAGCACCGGCGCTTGTACCTGATATTACATCGGGTTTGAGCCCAAACTCCTCCATTGCCATCAGAGCGCCGGCATGAGCAAAACCCTTTACACCGCCTCCGGATAGAGTTAGTCCAAGTTTATGTTCCTTATTCATAATAAGATGAGTTGTTACTTAACTGCATCAAGAATCTCGCCTGTTACCTGAGCATCAACAGTTCTGTTTTCTCCCAGGTGAAGGTTTCTTTGGGTAAATCTTCTTTTAATTTCATCTATGGTATCCTGACCAACACCATTTTCATGTAACCTTGTCTTTAAGCCAAGGGAACGGAAAAATTCCTCTGTCTTGTCAATGATCATTCTTATTGCAATCTCCCGGTCTGGATGCTCTATACCCCATACTCTTTTTCCGTATTGCAGAATCTTATCTCCTTTTTCACCTCTGAGCACCCACATTGTTCCCGGAAGAACTATTGTAAGGCTATGACCGTGTGTTATTCCGTTAAGAGCAGTAAGCTCATGACCAATCATATGTGTGGCCCAATCCTGAGAAACACCCAAAGCAATGAATCCGTTAAGACCCATTGTGGCAGATAACATGAATGTTGCCATTGAATCATAATCATGCTGATTCTCTTTTATCTTTGGTGCAACCTCAATTATTGTCTGTAGTATTCCCTCTGCCCACCTGTCCATCAGAGGAGATTGACCAGGTGTAGTAAGATATTGTTCTATCACATGTACAAATGTATCTGCCAGACCACAGGCAATCTGATAGGGTGGAAGAGAAAATGTAGTCTCAGGATCAAGTACAGAGAAAACAGGATAGTTTGAGAAGAAAGAAAACTTCTCTTTTGTAGCTTTGTTAGAGATTACGGCTCCTTTGTTCATTTCAGAACCAGTGGCAGGTAATGTAATGACGGAAGCCATAGGAAGGGCAGCTTTGTAAAGCGATGGTTTTCTCACAAGATCCCATGCATCACCGTCAAACAATGCTCCTGCTGCAATAAGTTTCGATCCGTCTACAACAGAACCTCCGCCAACAGCCAGAACAAAATCACAACCCTCCTGTTTCGCTAGCGCAATGGCCTCTCTAAGAGTTTCAACTGTAGGATTGGGCTCAATTCCCCAGAATTCTGTGGTATTGTGACCTTTCAATGCTTCTGTGACCTGATCGTATACACCATTCTTCTGTACGCTTCCTCCTCCGAATGTAAGAAGTATTTTGCTGTTTAAAGGAATCTCTGTTGCAAGTGACGCAATAGATCCCTTGCCAAAAATTAGTTTTGTAGTATTTTGAAAAATAAAATTATTCATAACAGTCCATTTTAAGCTAATATAGGAATAAAAAAAATATCTCCTCAATTAATATGAATTGCAGAAGATATTTTTTGAATTTGTGGTCCCGGTGGGGATCGAACCCACGACCCCAACATTAAGAGTGTCGTGCTCTACCAACTGAGCTACAGAACCTGATTAAAACGGCTGCAAAGGTAATAATTATTGCTAATGTTACTAATATTAGGAAAAAAAATATTTAAAAAATTTTCTGATGTATTGTTTAATTTGACCGAAAATGGCAAGAAAGGTTTGCTTTAATGAGATTTTTATTGTAATTTTAAAAGGAAGGGATTTTGAAATTTGACTAATCAAATTATCCCTCCTCACAACAGAGATTGAGCTCAATACATATTCGATTTACCTGTTAAAAACAAAATTATCTAATAGTATTACCGTCAATTAATTAAAAAATAGTATAACCTTGTTTAACCAATGATTAACAATACTAACGGAACTGAAACAGCTACAATTATCCAGAAAAAATTAAAAAGTGGATTTAATTATCTCTTTTTAAAAAAAGGTTTTTCATACGAATTTTCAAATGAAACGGGGAACCTTCTAATATTTGTCCATACTGGCAAAGTACGTATTTTGATTGGAAAATACAAGGAATATTTTTTTGGAGACAGAGAGATGTTTCTGGTAAAAAATTCGGGATATCAATTTGATACACTTCAAAACACAAAGCTGGTCCTTTTAAATCTAGATAATCACTGGAACTCTTTTTATGAAAACCTGAGGAGAGATGCATCCAAAGTAAAGGATAAGTACATCTTTTCAGTATCGTCACTTGTAATACAACCAAAGCTCGAGGTTTTTCTGGATTCTGTAATACAATGTATGACAAACAACAAGGGCTGCTCCAGGAACTATCAGTATGTAAAGCAGCGGGAACTGGAGATGCTTCTTAGGAAATGCTACGGGAAAAAGGTTTTAGTAAACTTTTTCTCAAGATTAAGTGGTGAGGTTCACGATTTCTATCAGTTTATTTTTGATAATTATCAAAAATACAAGGGGGTTGAGGAGTTAATTGCTGTATCCAGCCTATCTCCGAGTACATTCAACAGAAAGTTCAGAGAGTTGTTTGGAGAGTCACCTTATCAATGGATACTAGGCAGACGATCAGAAGTTATCTACAAGAAACTCATTGTAAATAATTGTCCTATAGTTAAGATCATGAAAGAGTACGATTTTACTGATGCCTCACATTTCAATCGCTTCTGCAGGACAATGTATGGTTATTCTCCTACAGAACTAAGAAGGATATACAAGGAAAACCCCAAAAAACTATCTGTTTTTTAAAAGGTCGCGGATTTCTCTTAATAATGCTATATCTTCAGGAGTTGGCGGAGGTGTTGCCGGAGCAGCAGGCAATTCATCCTTTTTACGATTGAAGCGGTTCATGAATTTAATCATCATGAATATTGCAAACGCAATAATCACAAAGTCAAAAGTGACTTGAATAAAATTGCCGTAATTAATTGAAACAGAATCTTTAAGTGTAATTTTTAGGTCAGTGAAATTTACCCCTCCTATAAGAAGACCTAACGGAGGCATTATTACATCAGAGACAAAAGATGAGACAATTTTTCCGAAAGCACCGCCGATAATAATACCGACAGCCATATCCATTACATTGCCGCGCATTGCAAACTGCTTAAATTCATCAATTATTTTCATGGTTTGAGTTTTATTTACCAAATATAGCAAAAATGGCTAATTTTACAGCATATTTGTGATTATATGGAATGGATAAAGACACTTTTTTTAAGTGAGGGAATAGCTCAATCAATTATAATTCTGGCCTCTGTTATAACATTAGGCTATTTTTTGGCCAAAATTAAAATCGCCAAAATTTCATTTGGTGCAACCTGGATACTTTTTGCAGGTATTGCATTAAGTCACTTTGGGATATCTATTAATTCACACATACTGCATTTTGTAAAGGAGTTCGGACTAATACTGTTTGTATACTCTGTAGGACTTCAGGTAGGGCCAGGATTCTTTGCCTCTTTAAAGAAAGGGGGGCTGCAACTGAATCTTTTAGCAGCATCAATAGTAATACTTGGTGTTCTGACGACTCTGTTGATATACTTTATTACAGGTCTGCCAATATCTACAATGGTTGGTATATTATCCGGAGCAATAACCAATACTCCAGGACTTGGAGCAGCTCAGCAAACATATCAGGATATCAACGGAGTTAATGACCCAAGTATAGCATTGGGTTATGCTCTTGCATATCCACTTGGTGTAGTGGGGATAATTACATCAATGATTCTTGTGAAGTCAATTTTCAGGATAAATCTGGAGAATGAGAATCAAAGGATAAAGGAGCTCGAAAAAGACAATCCAAACGAAACCATCCGGATATCTGTCCTTGTTACAAACTTCGCGCTCTTTGGAAAGACAATAATGGAGTTAAAACAGATGACAGATAAAAAATTTGTAATATCCAGAGTTTGTGATGACAAAGGAAAGGTTGTCATTGCAACTGCCGACATTACACTTAATCCCGGGGATAAGCTGCTGATTATTGCACAAAAGAGAGATATCGAACCACTTATTGGTTTTTTTGGAACTGAAATTGAAATGAACGAAGAGGAGTGGGGCATTAATGATTCCAACTTTGAGCCAAGAAGGGTACTGGTAACTCAAAACAGTGTGAACGGTAGGAGCCTTTCAGACTTGAAACTAGGCAAGGCCTTCGGTATAACTGTAACTAGAATTAACAGAGCCGGTGTCGATTTGCTGGCAACACCAAAACTTCAGCTTCAGATCGGAGACAGGCTGACAATTCTTGGTACTCAATCAGGAATAGATGCTGCTGCAAAATTGTTGGGAAACTCAATGAAAAGATTGAGGGAACCTAACCTTATAGCTATTTTTCTTGGCATCGCTCTTGGTATTTTCCTGGGGAGCATACCAATATTTTTCCCCGGTATTCCTCAGCCTGTAAAACTGGGTCTTGCAGGCGGCCCTTTAATAGTTGCAATACTGATAAGCAAGTTCGGACCAAAATTCAAGCTGGTTACATACACAACTATGAGTGCAAATCTTATGTTGAGAGAGGTTGGCATATCACTCTTTCTTGCATGTGTCGGGCTCGATGCCGGCAGTGGGTTTGTAGACACAATAATGAACGGAGGAGCAATATGGATACTTTACGGTGCTATAATAACGATTTTTCCGTTGATGATTGTTGCAACAGTCGCCAGAGTATGGTTTAAACTCAACTATTATACTCTCACAGGTTTAATGGCCGGAAGTACAACTGATCCTCCTGCATTGGCCTATTCCAATGCAACTGCAGGAAACGATCTACCCGCCGTAAGTTACGCTACTGTATATCCTCTTACCATGTTTCTGAGAGTTCTAATGGCACAGTTAATGATACTTTTCTTCCAGTAAAGGTGACATATTTTTAAGTTGGTATTTTTATATAAAATGTAGTTTTACCATTTTTACTTTCATACCCGAGTTCTCCTCCCATTATTTCAGATAGTTTTTTTGAAAGAGAGAGTCCTATTCCCAATCCTGTTTTATAACTAGCTGAACTATCCCATCCTTTATTGAATGAGCAGAAGATCTCCTTATCTTGTTCTTTGCTAATGTCTGCCCCACTGTTTGTTATATAAAAGACAGTGTAAATGTTGTTGTCAGATTTTTCCTTACAACATTTACATTCAACAATGTTATCCGAAGAGAATTTTATTGCGTTATCAATAAAATTGTATACTATCTGTTTTAATCTTTTATAGTCCGCAAAGACGATTTCACAATTTTCCTCTATATAAAATTTAAAATCCAACTCTTTTTTTGTAATTGTTGCCCTAGTGTTAAAAAACTTCATAAAATCATTGAAGAAGGCTCTGACATTTATAGGATCATGTTCAATTGGGATTATTTCTCCTGACTCAATTTTTGAAAGATCAATCAAGTCGTTCATCATTACAAGAAAGCTGTCAATATTATGTTTTAACATCATTCTATACTCATTGTTCTCATCTCTGAACTTATCAATATCTATCTCCGCTATAACATCAAGAAGACCAATAAGTACACTTAACGGAGTTCTGACTTCATGTGAGATATTGTTCAAAAAATGTTTTTTTAAATTTTGAGGGATAATAGAATGTTTATATAGCTCTTCTATTCTGCAAGTCAGATTCTTGATTATACAGTTTTTCTCAATAACACCTGAAAATTTTCCATCTTCATAAAATGGAAGCGCAGAGCATCTGCTTTTGTGAAACTTTTCTACTATGGTTGAAAGGGTATCTCCCGGTAAAATTATCTCTTTGTCAATAACACAGTCAGCCACCAGCTTATGCGGTTTTGCAATCAAATCGCAGGACGACAATATGCCAATGAATTTATCATTGTCATCTACAACAACTAAATATTGGTTTAAAAGTAATTCCTTTTTTATTGATGCAACTCCTCTTTCCTGATTGATAGGTATAAAATTGGTAAATAAACAATCCTTGATATTCATAGCGAATCAGTTTCAATAGGGTCATAATTTATCCTAACCTTAAAATCCACCTTCAATATTTCTGATTCAGATACGAAAGGGAAAACTTTGTCACTCAGAATCGATAATATTTTCTCAATATCTATCTTTTTTAGTAATCTTTTGTTTATAAAAACTGCTTCTATGATATCACTTTTTGGTTCAACGACCTCAAATTCATCTGGTACTAACAATTGAAAAGAGCGATATACACCTACTTTTCCCTGAGGGCATTTATTGCCAAGTATAAGGATATCCTCAAATGGTGGTAATCGAATTTCTTCAAAACTCAGAGAAATGGAAAATTTTCGTGTAGATGGTTGTTCCATATTACTTTCTAAAATTATTTTGGTCAAATATAAATATTTTATACAAACAAATGTAATATAACATACACCTCCGTTAAAATTCATCTTGTCAGGCTATAATTGAGAGTATTCATATATAATTTGAGTCTTTTATATATTTAAAATTGATCCAAAAATAAAAGGTGCTGAATGTTACATACATCTGTACTTTCGTTTAAATATTTGTTGGATTGTTAATGAAGTTAACTAATTTAGGGCCGGTAAAATTTAACGCACTACTATATTTATGTCTATAAAAGTTCTGATTGCAGATGATAATCAGTTGTTTAGGGAGATACTGGCGAAACTTCTGAAACATGCCTCTGATATCGAAATTATTGCACAAGCTGTAGATGGGCTTGAAGTGTTGGATAAGGTCCGGCAAAACCAACCGGATATTGTTTTGATGGATATTGCAATGCCAAATTTGAATGGTATTGACACTACAGTAGCATTGATAAAACAATTTCCGGATATTAAAATAATTGCATTAACTGCATATGACGATAAAGCAAATATTAAAGGCATGCTGTCGGCAGGTGCTAGTGGTTATTTGCTAAAGAGTTGCAAGTACGATCAGTTAGTGGATGCAATAATACAGGTCAATAATGGGAAAAAATATATTAGTGCAGACGTAGCTGAGATAATCATTCAAGATTATCTTGGTCAGGATTCACCTGAAAAAACAAGACATCCTAAACTGACAGAACGCGAATCAGAAGTACTTACTTTGCTTGCTGAGGGGAAAACAGTGAGGGAGATTTCAGAGATGCTTTTCATAAGTGTAAAAACTGTAGGTAGCCATAAAGAAAATATATTTGAAAAACTGGAGTTTGAGAATATGACACAACTGATTAAATTTGCTCTTAAAAATGGTATCGTCTCCTTATAATTAATATATATGAAGGAATTGTATTTCCGGGGATTAATTTTACTGTCATTCATCCTCTCTGCAGAGGGTATTATTTCTGCACAAGTTAAAAATGTTGTTGAGATGCCTGTTATATTTTCCATTCCGGCAGTTGCACTTGTCGATTTTGCCGGTTCTGACAAACGCATCACTTTTATTCCGGGCAAGGGAGCTGAACAGATAATAACCCCATCAACACTAGATAAAACCTGGATCAACTATTCTTCAATAGTAGATGGTAAATATACGAACACTATATCTGTGCAGATAACTTCAGGGAATCTGCCTGCTGATATAAGGATAAAACTGGAGGTAGGGGAAGATGCAGGAGCAGGTGCAGGAACAATGGGAAAATCTACAGGGAATACGGCGCTTTCCATTTACCCGCGAGAGATTATCACTGGCATTGGCAGTTGTTATACTGGCAGGGGAGTGAAAAAGGGACATCAGCTGACATATTCATGGGAGTGGTTGCCTCCTTATGATTTTAACCACTCTTCCATTGATAGTCTTGAAATATCGGTTACATATACTCTTACCGCATCAAAATAATTACCCGATTGCTGACTGAGTTCAGCATTTGTGAACTGAAAAATCAGTAATTCACACCCTATTTTCAGTAAAAATCCATATGTAGTAAGGACTTTTTTCCTTTACATTTGAAAATGGATTTTTAAAATGAAAAAGGCATTACTCATCTTATTGATAACACTTACCTCCGTTTTGTCGCCACTTAGTATGGTAGCACAAACAACAGCAGGTGCCCAGATTACCCTTAATATACAGGATTACTGTCTTATGGATACTAACGGGGCTCCTGTCAATCTGACACTGAACTCTTCAGTTGCCGGAGCACCAATAACATCAGTTACTAATTCTGATATGTATGTAAGAGTCTCATCAATAACTCCCGGAGGTACATATCGCAAGGTTACTGCACGTGTATCAAGTGGGACCATCCCGGCAGGTACAAGGCTTACTCTTGTGGCAGCGTTAAGTACCAATACTAATGGAGCAGGACGCATTGGAGTCGTATCGCCAATGATGATATTAAGCTCGGTAGATCAAACGCTTATACATGGTATTGGAAGTTACTACACAGGTACCGGGCTCACAGATGGGTACAGATTGACCTATACTTGGGGAACCTATAATCCAACAACTGATTATCATCTTTTAAATGCTACCGTAGTTCCGGCAACGCTTACCATCATGTTGACAATATCGGCACCGGATGGAAATAACATCTAGGTAAATTCCTTACTCAAAATCAGTTTTTGTGAGATTAATTTCAGTAAACGGCTGATATCTTACAGATTTCATAAAGACTATATTTGAACCATGAAAAATAAATACCCTAAATTCATGAAAAACGCATTACTTCTTCTAGGTATCACTTTAACAGTGATGCTTTCTGGTCCTAAAGTCATGGGTCAGACTGCAACCAATAATCTCTCTCTGGGTATGCCAGAGGTTTTATTGGTGAAAAGCAACACATCCTCGATCAATCTTACATTATCACCTCAGGAGGCAGGGCTTGCAGTTCAGCCGAGTCTCTCAGATTCTACTGCCAGAGTACTGATATCATCTGTAGTTTCTGGTGAACAGACAAGAACTCTGACAGCATCAGTTACCAGTGGTACAATCCCGGCAGGAACATTCCTGAAACTAGTTGCACTGACCCCTAATGCTTCATTTGTTGGAACTGCAGGAACATTAGGTGCACAGGTAGAACTTGGAGCGGTTGCCCAAACTATTGTCAGTGGTATTGGAACCTGTTATTCTGGTACAGCAGCTGATGACGGATATGGGTTAAAATATACATTTGGTATTCCTGCTGCAACTGGAACTTATGGGAACATCAGGGCCACAGCCGGTACGGCAGTAACAGTAACACTTACACTTTCAGCAGGTAGCTAATAATAAATAAAATGAAGATTTACAGAATATTACTAATATTTTCACTGCTCAGTTTTTTGTCGCTTCGTTCCAGTGCTTCTGTTGAAGTACTTGGAAGCCTGAAGCATGTTCATAATGGTAAGCCCGGAGATGTGATTACAGGAGAGATTAAGATTCAGAATAACGATAATACTGATCAGGAGGTAAGGATATATCAGACCGATCTACTATATAATCTGCAGGAAAATACATTTTATGATGAACCGGGAAGCCATAAACGCTCAAATGCCCCATGGATTCAATTCAGCCCAAAGACCCTTGTTTTAAAAGCTAAAGAGGTAAGAGTAATTCAATATGAAATTAAATTGCCTCAGATTGATACCCTTAGGGGAACATATTGGAGTGTTCTTATGGTTGAGGGAGTAGTTCCGATTGATCCAAATCAGAAAGGTGCCCTAAGTATAAGAACCGTTACACGTTATGCAATTCAGGTTATTAATGAATTTGCCGACAAGGGAAAAGGTTTGTTGAAATTTATGGAACCTACATTGATAACAGAAGGAAATAAGTTATTCCTTGCAGTAGATCTTGTAAATAACGGTGAGCATTATATCGCTCCTGAAGTTTCAATAGAAGTTTTTGATGAAACAGGTACGTCGGTAAAGGTTCTGACAGCACCAAAAAAAGGACTTTATCCTACAACTTCTACAAGATTTAATCTGGATCTTGAAGGTCTCCCATCTAAAAAGAACTACCAACTTATGATTGTTGCTGCCGGTCAGGAGAATGATGTTTTCGGACTGGAATATACACTTTACTTTTAGCCAATGAATGTTTAAAGTTGCAACGACTTTATTTCTTTTCTCGCTTTTAGTCAATACAACATACCCTGACCTCAGTGATCTGGAGGTCAGGTTAATAAATGACAAAAGAAAAGAGATGGCTGCCGGGTATACATCGAACGTCCTGATTATGCTATCAAATAACACCGACTCAATTCAAGAGATAAACTTAAAGCTAAATACAGATGGAAATACCTGGAAGATGGTTGAGGATCACTCAGTTATAAAGATTCAAAAGAGAAGCTGCATAAATAAAATCATTAGCATATACATTCCTGAAAATACAAGAGCAGGTGACTATTCTCTTGAATTAAAGGCATTCAATGCGAAAGGTAACAGCTTTGGGGAGGTAAATATTCCCATATATGTCAAACCGCGCTATGAATTAACAGTGGAAAAACAAAAGGCCCCAACCTATTTATTTTCTGATGATAGTCTTGGAGTCGGTTTTCTGATACGTAATCTGTCTAATATTGATGTTACTGTAGCAGCTTCAATAATAAACGGAAGAATTATTGAGAACAGGAATTTTTCAATTCCAAAGGATTCATCAATTCTAACTAAGGTGTCGGTATCTGTTCCTCAGAATCTTAACTATTACACTAAGCAAAACATATCATTATCGGCTTCAATTAATGATAAACCTGAAACAGAGAGTTCAGCCTCTTATCTGCTTGATATAATACCTTCCGGGAAGGTGAAATTTGACGGATATAACCGATATCCTTTAAAGGTGACCGGAATATTTGCTACAAATAACCGTATGGAGAAGAGAGATTATGGGACAATGCTTGATATTACAGGAAGTGGACCGATAAGTGAGAAAAAAAAACGAAGAGTTGATTTTCACCTCAGAGGTCCGGATCGTGGTGGAAACCCGACATTGGGTTTAAATGATGAATATTATCTTAATTACAGCTCCTCCAGAACCAGAATTTCTATCGGAGATAATAATTTTCGTCTGAGTGATCTTACAGAATCATCCAGAGCTGGAAGAGGAATAGAACTGCAGTACACTTTTGGTAAATTCACTGCCGGGTCATTTTTCCATTTTCCACGATACTATCCCGGCATTAAACAGATCCTGGCTATCTATACCGATTACAAAATAAATCAGAAAATAAGATTCTCTGCCGGTTATTTAAGTAAATCCAACTCGAAAAATGAGACCGCCGGCCTTATATCAATTTCGGGGGCTATCAATCCGTTTTCCTGGGGATACACTGAATTTGAACTGGCTATGGGACAAAAGCCCGGGCAAATGACCAAAGCATACAAATTATCTGTAAATATTAACAAATCAATATTTGCCTCACATTTTAATATAACTCACGCCGATCCGGATTTTCCTGGTTATGTTTCAAACTCCAGTTATCTCTCATCTGGTATAACTGCAAATCTGAAAAAAAGGATGAGCATATCACTGAACTACGATATCAATCGCTCAAATCTGACTCTGGATACAATATATACAAATGCCCCTTTCAGCAAAAACATTAACCTGATGACAAACTACAGGATTAGTGCAAACAACTCTCTTGGTTTAGGAGCTTACATCATTACCCTCGAAGACAGAGCCCCGAATCCTATCTTCAATTATAAAAAATACAACGGAAGAGTATTCTTTCAAAGTAAATTCAGGCGGATCAGTATTAATCTGCAAGCAGAACTTGGTAAGATTGTTAATAATCTGGGGATCAAAAGTGGGGAATTAACGGATTTTTATAATGGTTGTTTGTTTTTGAGGTACTCATTCAACGAATCTGTATCTGCAACGGGTTTCCTGAATTATCAAGGTGGCAGGCAATACCTAATTACTGGCATTCAGCGGTTCTACTATGGAGGAACTTTACAGGCGAGCTTTTGGAAAAAAACTCAGATCTCCTTTGATTACAGGAACAACTATGAGATGAAAGAGTATTACCGTGACAGAAGCCTGTTATCGTTACAGCTAAGACAGAAAATTAATTCCAATCATGAATTCGAACTGGGAGCGAATTATAATTTATTAAAGAATTCGCTGAATAAAAAGGAGCTAAGTATGCAAATCCGATATACTTATACTATCAATGTTCCATTGTCCAGGAAGAAAGATGTTGGCAGCCTTACAGGCAAAGTCATCAACATGGGTGTAGGACCAGTTAATGGGTTAATATTCAATCTTAATGGTGAAATTGCAATGACAGACAAGAACGGAAACTTTGAATTTCCTATGGTAAAGGTAGGAACCTATATTCTGGCAATGGATGAGTCGAATGCCGGATTAAATGCCATTGCGTGTATACCAGGTCCATATATGGTAAAGATAGAACCCGGAAGAGAGACTCAGTTTGAGATATCATTGACACGGGCGGCAAGAATTAAAGGGCGTCTGGTAATTAAGGAAGATGAAAAGAGTGGAAAGAAAGGATTCTTTCCGGTAAAGGAGGAGATAGAAAATTTAATTATAGAAGCATCGAGTGGGTCAGAAATGTTCCGGACATTAACCAACAGAGATGGTACATTCAATTTTGAGGATTTACGACCCGCAAATTGGCAGATAAAGATTTATCCGAATGGAATTCCTCAAGGATATCAACTTGACAAAGACAAGTATATTTTAGATCTCTCAGCGGGCAAGGAGGAGAGCCTTGATGTAATCATTCATAAAAAAGCCCGGGAGATAAAGCTCCAGAACACGTTTTAAATATGTTTAGTTATAAATGAAAATATTAAAATATATATCAACCTGTATTCCGATTATGCTGATGTCAATAGCTGGCCTTGCTCAGAATAACAATCTTTATGTTACTGACCGAAGCTCTGTGCTTATAGATGTTTCGGCAATAATCTCAGCAGGTATCTTTACGGAGAGAATTGTCGAGAATACACAATGGATCAATTACTCCCTTGACATTAGTCCGTCTGATCCCTTATCATCCATATCTGTTTCAATTGCCTCAGGTTCTGTTCCAAAAGGAATTGAACTCTATATACAGGCAGGTAGTCATGTTGGTTCCGGAAGAGGCAAAACCGGCAGACCTACAGGGAAAATCAGAATTGATAACATTCCTAAGGTTCTTATAAATGACATTGGAAACAGCTATACCGGTAATGGCAGGAACCAGGGACATCAATTGACATTATCTATGGTAATTACAGACTTTGCTCTTCTTCAGCCTGGTGACTATACTTTATACATTCTATACACACTTAAGCAATAATCATTCATACGATGGCATCAAAGAAAGAGACTCCAAGGCAGAAGATGATAGGCATGATGTATCTGGTATTAACAGCATTATTGGCATTGAACGTATCTAAGGATATACTGAACGCATTTTCGGTGGTGAATGACAGTGTGCTTCTGACCAATGAGAATTATGAACAGAAACGAGTAGGAGTTTATTCAAACTTTGAAAAGAATTATTCTATGAATCAAATTGAGGTCGGGCCATTCTGGAGCAAGGCTAAAGAGGCTATGAAATTATCAGCAGAAATGGTTACATATATTGAAAATCTGAGAGATGAACTAATATCAGAAACAGAACAGATCTCTTTGGATTCTGTCAAAAAAATTCCATTGCTAAAACTGAAAAAACGGGACGACTATACAAGCCCTACAAATTTTCTTATTGGGACTCAGGAGGATGGATCTAAAGGAAAGGCCAGGGAATTAAAGAATAAAATAAAAGAATACCGTGAGAAAATGCTTAATCTGATAGATCCGAGATATCGTGATCAGATTAAGCTAAGTTTGGAAACAGAGGGCAAATTCTTCGATGCCACAGGTCAGAAACTAAGTTGGGAGTTTCATTATTTTTACGATATTCCTCTGGCAGCAGATATTCCCATTCTAAACAAATTTATTTCTGAAGTCAATAATGCTGAACTTGAAACTGTTAATTGTCTTCTCTATGCAATTAGTGCCGACGATTTCAAGTATGACCGTATAGATGCCAAGGTGTTGCCAAAATCAAATTATCTGTTTACAGGTGACCAATATGAGGCAGAAGTGATAGTTGCAGCGTATGATACCAGCCATAGTCCGAATGTTTATCTTATGCGAGGAGTAGATTCACTGCCGGTTTCCAGGAAAGGAGAGGCAACACTCATTACCAGTCCAGATGGTCGTATAAATTTTAAATTCCCTACAAATTATGCAGGAATTGAAAAATATGCCGGATTTGTAAGTGTAGTGAACAGTTCAGGTAAAGAGAACACATACCATTTCAATAGTGAATATTTTGTTGCAAAGCCGTCGCTCACAATTTCTGCTACTAATATGAATGTCTTATATATAGGAGTAAATAATCCTTTATCAATATCAGTTTCAGGAATTCCGGGAGAAAATATTTATCCTGCCATTTCTTGTGGTACTCTAAAGCAGAGTGCAGGCAAAAGCGGATGGACAGCAACGGTTCCGGTTGATTGCAAACAGGCTACAATCGAGGTTTCTGTCAAGATGAACGGTAATATTAAAAAGATGGGATCGGAGACCTTCCGTGTGAAAAAACTTCCCGATCCTGTTCCTTTCATTGCTGGTAAAAAAGATGGCTTTATAAGTCGCGAAACACTTATATCAGCGGGAACCATTATCCCCAGAATGCCGGATGATTTTGAATTCGACTATTCTTTCCAGATTATGTCATTCAAAATGACAATGCAAAGAGGGTTCAATACATATCATTACGACTCACAAGGCAGTAAACTGACCGACGAGATGGTCAGACAGATTAGAAATACAAACCGTGGACAGAGTATTATTTTTGAAGATATAGTTGCCCGAGGTCCGGATGGATCGGACAGAATACTCTCTCCGCTTATCATAACTATAAATTAAACTTAAAAGTCAGCTTTATGAACATAAACGAATTGATTAAAAGTAAAGGATTTAAAAAATTTCTGGCAAAAATGTATGGTTTTGGTGCATCCGTAGTTATACTTGGTGCACTGTTTAAAATCCAACACTGGACTGGAGCAGGTTTTATGTTATCTGCCGGCCTTATAACCGAGGCGATAATATTCATATTTTATGCATTCGATACAGATACAGATACAGAAAAAGAGAGCACCCATGAACCTTCAGGACAGACAGAGACATCAGAAAAGGAATCCGGAGGTGGAGCTGGTTCATCGGTGGCGCTGGTTAAATTCGATGAAATGCTTAGTAATGCTGAAATAACTCCTGATACGTTCCATAGCCTTGGCGCAGGAATAAAAAAACTTGGCGAGGCGACTATCAATATAAATTCCATGGGTGATGTTTCTGCAGCCTCGATTAAATATATGCATACAATAAGAACAGCAGATGAAACACTTGATAAACTTGCCAAATCATATCAGAATGCAATAACAAAAGCAATAAACAAGACTGAATTCAAGTACCGGAACATTGCTGATTCTTTATCGGTTATTGAATCAGGAGTCAAATCATACCAGCAACAACTGGAATCCCTCAACAAAAATCTCTCGGCCCTCAATACAGTTTATATGCTTCATAAAGCAGGTGCCGATGATTACCTGAAAGATATGGCTGAATCTGCCTGTGATACAAAAAAATACCGAGAGCAGATAAATATTCTCAACGAAAATCTGGCAGCATTGAATAATGTTTATGGAAACATGCTTGCAGCGATGAATGTCAGAAAGTGATTTTTTCTAGTGTGTGAATGATGCAACATTTGTTTAGTAAAGTGTAATGAATTTTGGAAATATGTGCCTCACCTTGTAAGTGCAAATTATACAGTTATAAATGCACATAATTTTAAACAAAAATCAATACAAGCACAGAATGAAAAAAGCATTATTTATCACACCTCTATTAGCAATATTGTTACTATCGTGTGCAAAGCAAGAGACCCCGGAAAATTTAAATGTTAAGCGGGCTTTATCCGTTAAGGTAGACATCATAGCAACCAAAGCAATTATTTCTGGAACAATCTTCCCCAACGGATCGAGTATCGGAGTACAGGTACGTAAATCTGGTCAGTTTAATTATCAAGCCGGAACTTCTACAAACATCATGTATACTTATACATCTGTTGGAGCAACCTGGGCAACTGCAACTCCTTTTTATCTTACAAATACACTAGGAGAGGTATATGCCTATTATCCGTATGTGTCAGTAGGAGACAATCTTACAGCTTTTAGTACCATCCCTGTTACAATAAACGCAGCTGCAACAACAGGAAGTGAAACAGACTATATGTATGCTACCCCATTAACAGGTTTAAACAGTGTCAGTAACGGTGTCGGGAAACAGAATGCAAACCTGGTAATGAACCACGCATTTACCCAGATATCTTTCTATATTTATAAGAACAACTATTCCGGAACCGGTACTTTAACACAATTCAAGATTGAAGATGCGGTTGCAACCACTTTTGTCAAGACAAGCAGTACTGCTATGACAATGAATATTGAAAACGGAAATCTTGTTGGGGGGGCTACCGGTATAATTACCCGGACACTTGCTGCCCCGGTTACAATAACAAGTGTAGTTCCGGATCCTGCTATTCTGGTTCTTAAAACTCAGGTGAACGCAACAACGATTTGTGTACCAACAGCAGCAATGGCAATAGGAGATATAAAATTTACTTTTACAATTGATGGCGAAACTTATACTGCAACAAATACAACAGCTATATCATGGCTTAAGGGGAAACAGTATATCTATACAGCCCGCCTGGACGGGACAGGACTAGTTATTCTTAGTGCTGTAATTACAGATTGGGATACACAACCGGGAGATCTTATCGACATTAAATAACAGTAAAAATGAGCAGATTCTTATTGGTTGCTTTTATCTTGATTATTGTTGCCGGTTGTAAAAAAGATGAATACATAACTGACGACAGGTATGCATTACTATCAATTACACCCGTTATTAACAAGGATGAGGCAACCATTACTCATCAGGAAAGCTATATTAATATTTTCAAAATAGGTATACAAGTTACAAATTTACCAGGAACAGAGTTGTATTATCCTTACACAAAGAATCTGTTATTAAGCTATAATGATAAGTGGGTACTTTCGAAACCGGTATGCCTTTCTGTCATTAATGCAAAGATTTTTGGATACTACCCCTATACCGGATTGGAAGAAAACCTGTCGGGAACAGGTGAAACAGCTGTAGTTCTGCTGGATATACCTAAAAGTCAGGCTATGGCCCTACAGACAGATTATATGTATGCATCCCAGAGCACATATCTTCCTTCGGGGGGAGGGCAAATTTTCTATGCTAATCCTAACGTAACTCTGGAATTGAACCATGCTCTCTCTTTGATTTCATTTGTAATCTTTAAAGAGGATTTTATCGGAGCAGGTATACTTTCAAATATAGAGATCTCCGATATATCCAACTCTTCAGGACTGATAATAAATGCACATGGGGGTGAGAAAATCGCTATGAAATTAACCAATGGAATGATAATTAACGGAGGGCCATCTGCCGAAATTTCTGTAAGCTCGGTTGAAAACTCCATTACAGAAACTATAGATCCGGGAGTTGATGAAGAGCAACTAAAAACAATGGTAAATGGATATATGTATGTTGTACCTTCAACTTTTGCTGATAAGAGCAATGTACAGTTTGCACTGACAATTGATGATAAGATTTACACAATAACACATCCGGGTGAGGGAGAACTGACATGGCAAAAAGGATATCAGTATATATACAAGTTAAGATTAAAAGCCACAGCTATAAATATTGTGGACATAATCATTACTGACTGGGATGTTAACTATGGCGGAAATATTTTTATAAAATAGATTCCGGAAAAAAATAAATTATGAATAAATACATATATATACTTTACATTACACTACTTGTCTTTTCCTCTTGTGTTAGAGAAGATATACCCGGTGAAGCTGTGCAACAAAGCGGAGAAACCATTAAAATAAGTGGTATATATAACTCCCCACAAACAAAGACAACCCTTAACGGACTTATAACCAGCTGGGAAACCCTGGATAAAACAGGCATATATTGTGCCCAGGCAAAGAATCCCGGAGGAGTTACCGGAGTGAAAAATGCTGAGTTTACCGCAGCAACACAGACAGTAAGCTCCTTTTTTGACGGAACAATATTTTGGGGAGCAGGAGTACACTATTTTTATTCATACTACCCTTATAGTGCAGCAAACTCCTCCAAGAATGCAACCGAGATTCCCATAACCCTTCCTTCCACTCAATCTCAGGCAGGTGCAACTTATTCTCATATTGGAGATATTGATTTTCTGGTATCTACCCCAAAAAGCTTTAACCCGCTTACAGAGGGGGCAGCAACTCCGGTCGATCTTGTTTATAATCATGTTTTTTCTATGATTGAGTTTAAAGTGTTAATCCCTCAGGGGACAACAAAATTCAATAAAATTGAGATTACTACCTCTTCTGCAGCAAACCTCTCGTTAACCTCCGGAATAATTGATTTAACGCAGACCAAACCGGTAGGAGATGCAATATATACAATTACCGGTGTTGCAGGTTCAAATAGCTCAATCCTTAATATTACAGGAGATTGCATAATAACCAACAATCCGGCAACATCTGCAGGAGCAATGCTTATGATAAGCCCGGGGAATCATATAGGTGGTACATTTACCGTAAATGCCTATACCGATCTGGGGGTGACGACTGTAATCAGAGATGGAATCAATATAAAAAGGAATAATAAATATAACCTCACAATCATTATCCCATTTATCGATCTTAAGACCGCAAAAAGATTCGGGATTCTTTCTGGTGTAGGAGTAAGCAGTGCCGGACTAAGTATCATAAATGATATGGATGTAGGTATAAGCCCCGGATTACGTGCCGCAATTACAGGATTTCCGCCGGCTACTGTCGTGAATGGTGCAATTTATGCTCCAGATGATATAGCCCCTGGCACTGCAACTATGCTTACACAGGCAAAAACAGATCTTACAGATGCTTATTTGTCTGCAGAGGCTGCAATCAGTCCGGTTCCTGTAATTGTTGCAGGAGACATTGGTGGTTCTATACTTACGCCGGGAATTTATAAATCTCTATCTACTTTGATGGTACAATCAGGCAATCTTACCCTTGATGCCCAAGGAAATTCAAACTCCTTCTGGGTTTTTCAAATTGCAGATGAGTTAACTACTATTGGCGGAGCCGGTGGTAATATTCTGCTGATTAACGGAGCAAAAGCGGAGAATATATATTGGCAGGTAGGAACCTCTGCAACTATTGGTGACAACACTTCATTCAAGGGAAATATACTTGCCCTGACATCAATAACATTGAATACGGGAGTAATAATTGAAGGAAGAGTTCTTGCAAGAAATGGAGCAGTTGTATTAACTAGTACGAACATTATCAATAAACCACAGTAAAAATCTTTTGGACCAAGAAAGCGATAAAAAATAAAATGGTCAGGGATAATGAGAAAACTTATTAAATACTTTTCTCTAAGAACATTATTGAAAAATTATTTGCACTATAATTCTTATCCCCGGATATTCTTTTTATTTTATCAAACCCATTGCTACTCCAAAATCTTATACCCTTCCAGTTCTTAAGATGGACCCCAATTCCAATACTTGTGTATTTTTTTTCTTTAGCTTCTTTTGAAATTAATTCTATCACTTCACGACCAAATCCTTTCTGTTGAATTTCGTTTTTTATTACTAGAATACTTATCCATATAGTTTCTGCAGTAGGGTATCCATGATAAATATCGAAAAATCCAATAATTTTTGAATCCTCTTTGGAGAAGATAGATTTAAACCGGTAATAATCTTTGCTTGCATTATTAACAGGAGGCAAATCGCCAACTGACAGACAATTTTCTATATAGTAATCGTCAAAGAAGTCTCCTTCAAGATGTTTCTTGTCCACCCAGCTTTCACAAATTGTCCTAAGCTCACCAATGTCTTCGGAAGTTGCATCTCTTATAATTATCCTGTTTGTTTCAATATGTTCAGATATGATTGGTTTCATGTTATTATTTGGTAAAATGATTTAGATTTCAGATCTACCATTCAAAAATCTTTTGTTTTTATAACTTCCAAATATAAATAATTTAATGAAATACATAATTATGGAGAAAAAACGATTGCCGATGCCGTCCTTGTCAGAGTCGTCCACCGCTCTTTGAGGGTGGAATTATCTGGAGATTACCTTAGCAAAAAACTCAGTAAGAAAATATATATTTGTAAACGCAAATTATTTTAAAACAACCCCTAGCAAACATGTCGCGTATTGCTTGAATCTATGAGTGCAATATTTGGAATAGTCAACAAAAAAAGGAAGCCAGTAATACCAGATAGTATAAATGCAATGCTATCAGTCATGGGATATCGTGCTGTAGATGGAAAAAATACCTTCACAGATGATAATGTGAGTTTTGGCCATTGCCTTCTTAAAACTTATCCGCAACAAGAATATGAAAATCAGCCACTCTCTCTATTGACATGTACAATTACTGCAGATGCTCGTTTGGATAATCGGGAGGAACTTGCTACATTATTGGGTATAAATAAGGCTGTCCTGAATAAAACCAGCGATCCAGAAATAATCTTATTGGCCTATAAACGCTGGGATGAAGATTGTATAAACTATTTAGATGGAGAGTTTGCCTTTGTAATATGGGATTCAGATAAGCATAAAATATTTGCTGCAGTTGACAAAATAGGCTTTCGCCCTCTCTTTTACTATAACTCCTCTGAGGTGTTTATTTTCTGTAGTGAAATAAAAGGCATAGTTGCAGCTAAACCTGGACCGAACTTTTTTAATGATGATAGTCTGATTGAATACTTTTATCGAAAGGGAACTCCAGATAATACATATAATAGTGAGGTTTTTGCATTGTGTGGCGGAAATGTCCTGATATTGCAGAATGACAGGCTGACTTGTCGTAAGTATTGGAATCTTAAAACTACTGGAAAATATTCTTTTAAAAAAGATGATGACTGGTATGAATGTGCACGTGAGTTACTTTTCCGAGCAGTGGAAAAACGGCTGAATTCAAACATAACAACCGGAATAACGCTAAGTGGTGGACTTGATTCTACCAGCGTCGCCTGCATCCTTTCAGAACAACTTATGAAGAAAAACAAGCCTCTCTATGCCTTTTCTTCTGTGCTACCAATTGATTATAAAGGAATTGAACAAGACGAGAGAAAATATATTGAAATTGTTGGCAAACATTGTCCTAATATTATTCAAACTTATGTTGAGGCTCCGGATTTAGGGCCATATACAGATTTGGATGAGGCATTTAAAATAGAGGAAACATTTCCAAATACTTTCTTTTATATGGATAAAGCTTTGTTGAAAGCGGCAAATAAAATGAATGTAAAATCTCTCTTTTCCGGTTTTGGAGGAGATTTTTGGGTCTCATGGAAGGGAGATTCAGTTATTTATGAACTTATTAAAAAAGGAGAACTGTTCGAAGCTCTGGCTCTTATGAATATGCTTAAGAGAGAAGACAATAAATCTTTTTATCGCATAGCATGGAATAATTATTTTTCTCATAGTAAGGCATACCGCCTTTTAAGGAAGAAAATATTTTTAAACAAAAACAGATTTGCAGAGAATAATCTGTTAAAAATCAAAGCGAAAGAGAATGATGCATCTTATAGTAATTATTGTCTCCAAATACAGGACAAAATAAACAGAGGACAAATTGGAAGAATAACAGGAATGTTGGCGAATAGAAGCGGCTATTATATGAGCGACTATATGATACCTTTATTTGATGCAGATTTGTTAACTTTTTTAAGTGATATTCCAATATCGCTCCATTTGAAAAACGGGCAGAGAAGAAATGTCTTGCGGGAGGCTATGAGAAATATAATCCCTGCAGAAATCTGCAACAGAAAAGATAAGATGCCATTTAGCCCTGATTACAAAAAAAGAATTATGAGGGAAAAAGAATATTATGGAAAATTGATAGAATCTACCAAAAGCGACTTATTGTTCAGTCAATATATAGATATTCCAAATGCGATTGAAATAATGAATCTTGTTCTACATAATAATGTTTGTTTACAATCCAAAAATACAATATATAACAAGGTTGCACATATAATAATAGCCCAATATTTATTAACAGAATTAAAAAAGAGTGGTTACCGCTTTTATACGTTTTAAAAATAAATTATCTTTGAATTATTATACTAACTTTAAAATTTATGATAATTATGGAAACAGGTATTTTATCAGAGAAAGAAAAAAAACAATGGATTTCCCCAAGTATCGAAGATTTATCAATAGATGAAACAGCAGGTGGGCTCAATGCAGGTGAGGACTCTTTGGAACAAAGTTAGTTCTGAATAAAAATACATAGAAACAAAGAAGCCAAGCTTTTGCTTGGCTTCTTTGTTTGTGATCCAGCTGTCGTGACTTGCAGCCCTGTGGCTGCTGCGTCGGGCCC
>CAZREC010000005.1:39132-51194 GCA_964599025.1 uncultured Muribaculaceae bacterium
AATATCTTTTTACTTACCCACACAAAAACAGTTTTTTCGCTCCGCTCAAAAATTCCTTTGTTTTTATTCTCCATCGCTCCCAAGCGAGCTTGACTTCTGTTTTTGTGATCCAGCTGTCGTGACTTGCAGCCCTTTGGCTGCTGCGTCGGGCCCAATATCTTTTTACTTACCCACACAAAAACAGTTTTTTCGCTCCGCTCAAAAATTCTTTGTTTTTATTCTCCATCGCTCCCAAGCGAGCTTGTCACGCTGGATCATAAAAACAAAGAAGCCAAGCTGTTGCTTGGCTTCTGTTTTTGTGATCCAGCTGGGGCTCGAACCCAGGACCCCAACATTAAAAGTGTTGTGCTCTACCTGCTGAGCTACTGAATCTTTCCTTTAAGGGAGCGCAAAGATATGGTAACAATCTTTTATTTCCAAATAATTTGAGAAAATTACCCTTATATTTGCAGGTAAATATTCATTAACTGATAATTACATAAACATGGCAATCAATTTTCCTGCGGAGTTCCAAAAATTTCTGGATATTCACGGAATTGATTACTCAGTAAATGGCTCTGTATACACTATTTGTAAACCGGAAATTTCGATAAGAGTCATATCAATAGGGGAGTCTGCCCCTGAAAACAGAGGAAGTCAGAATATTGCATTGTACGAAGATGAATGGGTCAATAAGCATCAGCTTATAACCAACAGATTACTCGCAAATTTAGGGAAGCAAAAATCTGTTTTTGCACGAAACTGCGTTGTCAGAGAGGTCTCTTCTGAGAGTGCAAGACAATTTCTTGAGAAAAACCACCTGCTTGGTTATACTACATCTCGTTATAAATATGCCCTGTTTACAAGTAAGCCGACTAGGTATCTTAACGAAAATGAAATGGTTGCAGTTGCCATGTTTTCTGCACCACGGCCGATGGTGAGAGAGGGTACAACAATTCTCTCTTATGAGTGGGTAAGATATGCCGGTCTTGCAGAATACCGGATTGCAGGAGGTATGGGAAAGCTGCTTAAATATTTTATAGACAAACACTCGCCGGATGAAATCATGTCATATGCCGATAAAGACTGGAGTGACGGGAATGTTTACAGGAGGCTTGGTTTCGAGCTTCATGGAGAAACGGAACCGATAGATTTCTATGTTGAAAGAGAGACATTGAAGAGGATACCGGCAAAAAAAATCCTGAGAGACAAACAATATGTCCCTCAGGATGATCTGTTGCACAAATATTACTTCTTAAGAAACCAGGGTAACCTTAAGTTTTACTGGAGAGCCGGTTTCGTCAGATGATTCTGTGTCAATCTCCATGTGAAGTTCATCGCCGGTTTTGAATTTTCCTGCAATAATGGCTTCAGCCAAAGGATCTTCTATAAGTTTCTGGATAGCTCTTTTTAGAGGTCTGGCACCAAACTGCGGATCATATCCATGGTCGGCTACAAATACTTTTGCCTTCTCATCTATTGAGAGTTTATATCCGGCATTTTCAATTCTCTTGTAAAGGTCATCAAGTTCAATATCAATGATTTTGCATATATCATCTTTGGTAAGAGAGTTAAACAGAATCTGTTCGTCAAGCCTGTTAAGAAACTCCGGTGTAAATGTCTTCTTGAGAGCTTTCTCAATTATGTGTCTTGTATTGTCACTAATGTTTCGTCTTGTGGAGTTTGAGAATCCCATTCCGGCACCGTAATCCTTTATCTCTCTGCTTCCTATGTTAGATGTCATTATCAATAAAGTATTCCTGAAGTCAATATGTCTGCCGTTGCTGTCGGTAAGTCTTCCCTCATCAAGAACCTGCAACAGAAGATTGAAGATATCGGGATGAGCTTTCTCGATTTCGTCAAGAAGTATTACCGAATATGGTTTTCTTCTGACCTTTTCACTAAGTTGGCCACCCTCTTCATATCCGACATATCCCGGAGGAGCTCCTATCAACCTGCTTAGCGCAAACTTCTCCATATATTCACTCATGTCAATCCTGATAAGGTTGTCCACTGAATCGAAAAGATATTCAGTAAGAATCTTTGCTAGTTGTGTTTTTCCTACTCCTGTTGGACCCAGAAAGATAAACGTTCCAATCGGCTTGTTAGGATCTTTGAGACCAGCCCTGTTACGTTGTATTGCCCTTACCACTTTGTCAACAGCGTCATCCTGACCGACAATTTTCCTACGTATGCTTTCTCCCATTCTTGAAAGTCTGTCGCCCTCTTTCTCTGCAAGTCTGTAGATTGGAACATTCGTAATCATCGAGAGAACCTCTGCAACATCATTTGCATTTACCTCCTGAGGGTTTAGATTTTGCTCTTCGTTCCACTTTTGCTGGGCAAGTTCAAGCTCTTCGCTCTTCTGCTTTTCGATATCCCTGAGTTCAGCAGCCTTTTCAAACTGGTTGTTGCTCACCGCAAGTCTCTTCTCACTTCTGATAGGTTCAATCTCATTCTCAATAGCAAGAATTGAGTCAGGAACCTTGAGATGCATCAGATGCACCCTCGAACCTGCTTCATCTAACGCATCAATAGCCTTGTCGGGCAGACAACGGTCAGTAATGTATCTCTGTGACAATCTTATACAGGCAATCAAAGCGTCATCGGTATAAACTACATTATGGTGTTTCTCGTAACGTTGTTTGATATTTTGAAGAATATTCAGGGTTTCATCATAGGTGGTTGGATCTACCATTATTTTCTGGAACCTTCTTTCCAAGGCTCCGTCCTTCTCAATATGTTCGCGGTATTCATCAAGAGTAGTGGCACCAATACACTGTATCTCACCTCTTGCCAGAGCTGGTTTCAACATATTGGCAGCATCAAGTGAGCCAGAAGCACCTCCGGCACCGACAAGAGTATGTAGCTCATCTATAAACAGAATAATATTCGGGTTTTTTGTAAGCTCATTTAGTATTGCCTTCATTCTCTCCTCGAACTGCCCTCTGTACTTTGTGCCTGCAACAATAGAGCCTATATCCAGAGATATAAGGCGTTTGTTAAGAAGTACCCTTGATACCCTTTTCTGTGCTATCCGCAGGGCAAGTCCCTCGGCAATAGCCGATTTTCCAACCCCGGGCTCGCCTATAATAACCGGATTGTTTTTCTTCCTTCTGCCAAGGATCTGAGCAAGTCTTTCAATCTCCTTGTCTCTGCCCACAACAGGGTCCAGTTTCCCTTCATGTGCAGCATTTGTCATATCGAATCCAAAGCTGTCAATTACTGGTGTGTCACTGGAAAGCTTTGCGCTTTTTGTTCCTCTGACCGGTCCTTCAACTCCCGAAGGTTTTACACCTCCGTCCATCTCATCGTCATAAGTAGAGGTATTCAAAGGTTTTGATATCTCTTTTCCTTTGAATGTAGATCTTACACTGTCATAAGTTATGTTGTATTCCTTGAGAATAGATACAGAAACACCCTCTTCGCCTCTTAAAATTGCAAGCAACAGATGAACCGGTCCTGGCTTTGCCTCTTTTAATGATCTTGCTTCCAGATACATTACTTTTAAAGCGTTTTCAGCTCCTTTTGACAGGTTGAGTTTGTCGGCCTGTTCAAAAGGAACTATCTCCCCGACCTTCACAAGCTCCTCAATTTTTGACTTAAAGACTCTGTATTCTGTTCCGAAGCTCATAAGTGCCTCAAAAGCAGAGTTGTCCTGATGACGTATTATGCCAAGAATCAGATGGTCCGAGCCAATTGTATAGCTGCCCATTCTCATTGCCTCTTCTCTGCTGTATGAGATAATCTCATTTAGTTCATTTGATAATTGTAAGTTCATTTGTGCTTTTAAATTTGATGCAAATCTAATTAAAGACAATTAGCAATACAATTTGTTCATAAGATATTTATTTAGTAATTTTACGCCTCTTTTTATAAACAAGAAGTAAGAAACAAAATGATTCAAGAAGCTGATAATAACGCAAGAATAATCAAAATCAACATAGAGGACGAGATGAAAAGTGCATACATCGATTATTCGATGTCTGTAATTGTATCACGTGCTCTGCCAGATGTAAGGGATGGATTAAAGCCAGTTCACAGAAGAGTTCTGTTTGGAATGTCGGAATTAGGACTGACCGCGGGAGCCGGATTTAAGAAATCTGCCCGTATTGTCGGAGAGGTTCTGGGTAAGTTCCATCCACATGGAGACTCCAGCGTATATGAAGCCATGGTTAGAATGGCGCAGGAGTGGAGCATGAGATATATGCTGGTCGACGGACAAGGTAACTTTGGCTCAATAGATGGTGATTCTGCTGCTGCAATGCGTTATACAGAGGCCCGTTTCAGAAAGATTGCCGAGGAGGTAATGGCAGATCTCGATAAAAACACTGTTGATTTCAAACCCAATTTTGACGAATCGCTACAGGAACCTACCGTAATGCCGGCAAAAGCACCGCTTTTGCTTTTAAACGGAGCCTCCGGTATTGCTGTCGGAATGGCAACCAACATGCCCCCTCATAATCTTCGAGAAGTTGTAGATGCAATTTGTGCATATATAGATGATAATGAAATTTCCACAGAGGAGCTCTGCAAATATATTAAAGGACCTGATTTCCCAACAGGTGGTATAATACAGGGTATTCAAGGGATAAAAGATGCATTTGAGACAGGTAAGGGCAGGATCGTGGTCCGTTCTAAAACTGAAATTGAGGTAAGTGAAAGCGGCAGAGAGACAATCGTAGTTACCGAGATACCATATATGGTTAATAAAAGGGAACTTATCGAAAAGATAGCTGAACTGGTAGAAGAGAAAAAAGTAGAAGGAATTGCATATATAAATGACGAAAGCGACCGTAATGGAATGCGTATTGTCATAAGGTTGAAAATGGGATCTGTGGCCAACATTATACTTAACATGCTTTATAAGTATTCTCAGCTTCAGTCTAGTTTTTCAGTCAACAATATTGCCCTGGTTGATGGAAGACCAAGAATGCTGAATCTGAAGCAGCTTATAAAATATTTCGTTCGTCACAGACATGAGGTAATTTTACGCAGGGCCCGATTCGAACTGGAACAGGCAGAAAAAAGAGCACATATTCTTGAAGCATTGCTTGTTGCACTGGATTTTATAGACGAAGTAATTGCAATCATCAGAGGATCAAAAACTGTCGATGAAGCAAAGACTAACCTGATGACCAGATTCGAGTTTTCTGAAGCACAATCGAGTGCAATAGTGGAAATGAGACTGCGTCAGCTCACCGGTCTTGAGAGAGCAAAACTGCAGGCAGAATATGACGAACTAATGAAGCTGATAACCTATATCAAAGAGGTATTGGCAGATGTTGTGCTGCAAATGAAGATTATCAAGGACGAGCTTCTTGAACTTAAGGAGAAATATGGTGATGAAAGACGTACAGCAATAGAATTTTCAGCAGAGGACTTCAATCCGGAGGATTTCTATCCTGACGAGGATGTTGTTATTACAATATCACATCTAGGATATATGAAAAGAACCCCGCTTGCAGAGTACAGAACCCAGAACAGGGGAGGGGTTGGTGCCAAGGGCAGTACAACAAGGGATGAGGATTTCATACAACATATTTATGTAGCCAATATGCATAGTACCATGCTTTTCTTTACTCAAAAGGGAAAATGTTTCTGGCTGAAGGTTTACGAGATACCTGAAGGTACAAAGGCATCAAAAGGAAGAGCAATTCAGAACGTGCTGAATATTGAACCGGAGGATAAAGTTTGTGCATATATAAATGTCAGAAATCTCAATGACGAAGAGTATATAAACAATAATTTCATTGTTCTTGCAACAAAAAGAGGTACAGTAAAGAAAACTTCCCTTGAAGCGTATTCCCGTCCGAGGGCGAATGGTGTCAATGCAATAACAATAAGAGAGAACGACGAACTTCTGGAAGCTGTACTAACAAACGGTCACAATGAAATTCTGCTTGCAGGCAGAGATGGAAAATGTGTCCGGTTCAATGAGGAGAATGTACGGGCAATAGGGAGAACCGGAGCAGGAGTCAGGGGAATCAATATAGGGGACAACGATGAAGTGATTGGTATGGTTTGTGTAGATCCTAATGAAGAGGGGAGTGAATCACATCATATTCTTGTAGTAAGTGAAAACGGCTATGGAAAAAGATCCTGTCTGGAAGACTACAGGGTTACAAACAGAGGTGGTAAAGGAGTAAAAACACTTAACATAACTGAAAAAACAGGATCATTAATAGCTCTTAAAGATGTTACAGATGAGAATGATCTAATGATAATTAATAAATCCGGTATCACAATCAGGCTTGATGTTTCTACGGTCAGAGTAGCAGGAAGGGCAACACAGGGTGTCAGACTGATAAATATAAGGGAAGGAGATATGATAGCTGCAGTCTGCAGGGTTAACAAGAGCGAAGAAAAACCGGTAGAGAGTGGCATAACTGAAGAGTAAAAGAGATATATATAATCTTTAAATTTTAATAATTACAATGAAAAATCTATTTATTGCACTGGCACTACTATTTTCAATACAGTTAGCTGCTCAACCCAAGGAGGTAACAGATGCTCTCAAAGTTTTGGAAAAAGCAAAGAAAGAATCTGCCGATACCAAGAAAGCTGCAAATCCTGCAACATGGTTAAAACTTGCAGATGCTTACAATTCTATTTATGACGCCCCTATAAAGTCTCTCTGGTTGGGAGCTTCCAGGTTAGAACTTAAGGTGTTATTGAAAGATCAGCGGATAATTAGTACTGAAACCAAGAAAATCATGGATCAGACTTTCTCTGTTGACGTATATGAAGATAAAGAACTTTATTATGGACAAGATGGTACACTGGCAAGCTGGGTTGTTACTAAGTCATACTACGATGGTAATCCTCTTGGAGAAGCATTTGCAGCTCTTAACAAGGCAGCAGAGCTTGACACAAAGGGTGCCAAGACTAAAGAAATTTCTGAACAACTGGTTGCATTGAAGAGCCGTTATCAGAACATTGCGATGTCTGCATATGCTTTGGGTGATTATAAAAAAGCAACCGATAACTTTGCTCTGTCACTTCAGGCAAGCTCTCACAGTCTGGTTAAGCAGGTTGATACAGTTATAATGTATTACACTGGTTTGACTGCAAATATGTCTAAGGACTATAACAGAGCTGTTGAGTATTTCAAGAAAGCTATCGAAAATGGTTATGATGCAAAGGGCGACGCATATTCATACCTGGCTGAAGCTTATAAAGGGATTAAAGATATTGAGAAAGCAAAAGAAACACTAAGTGCAGGTTTTACAAAATATCCTACAAATCAAAGTATTCTGGTTTCTTTAATTAACATATTCCTGGAATCCAATGACGATCCGAACAAAATTCTGAATCTGATAAAAAAAGCTCAGGAGAACGAACCTTCAAATGCAAGTCTTTACTATGCCGAGGGCAATGTATGGAAAAATCTGAAAGAAATCGATAAAGCAATAGCATGCTATAATAAATCTGTGGAGATAGATCCTAAGTACTACTTTGGAACATTTGCAGTAGGTGCAGCTTTTTATGACAGAGCAGTTGATATTCAGACTAAAGCATCAGAAGAGGTTGATGACGCAAAATATGAGGCTTTAGTTAAACAACTTGAGCAAAATCTTGAATCAGCCATAAAACCTTTTGAAACTTGTTTTGAAACATCGACAGACGAAGAGGTTAAAGCAGTGGTTGCTGAATATCTGAAAAATATTTATTTCCGTTTCCGTGAGAAGAACGATACATACAAAGCCGGATACGAGAAATACAATAAATTCCTTGAAACAAAGAAACAATAATAACTAATAAGGTTTTTATTAATTTATAAAAAACCGTTCTGCAAGGAACGGTTTTTTTATTGTTAAAAATTGTCGGTAAGTTTCTGAACCAGTTTGAAATGAGAAAGAAACTCTCTGGCGAAAACCCGTATAACTGTATAGGCAGGTATAGCTACTAACATGCCAATTATACCTCCGATACTACCAGCAATAAGAATTACAAGAAATATCTCAAGTGGGTGGGCTCTGACGCTGTTTGAGTAGATGTATGGTTGAAAAACAAAAATATCTATCATATGTGTAAAAAGGAATATGCCGCCGACAGTAAGGATAAAGATACCTGCTTCGGGTTTGTCTATTCCATGGTTCACAAGACTCATTATAGTACCGAATACCCCGCCTGCAATAGGACCAATATATGGTATGACATTGAGTATGCCTGCAAGAAAGGATAATGCTATTGCAAGAGAAAAATCCACTCCTGCAATTAAATAGAGAGCAATACTGTTAATTATAGTTATTGCAATGGCTTCAATAGAAATCCCTATAAAGTATCTTGCTAGTAATTTGTTAATTGAGCTAAGTGCGCGAGTGACATTTGTAACATATTTGTCTGGAAAAAGTGCTAAAACCATATTATTGAACATGTTTTCTTCTTTCAGGAAAAAGTATGTGATAAACGTGATTACAAAAAAAGCAATTCCGAATTCTATTGCAATGCTGGCAATTGAGTTGAATAATTCAGAAATAAATGAAATGTTTAAAATCTCCTGAAACTGATTTACAAATACTGTCTCAATTTTAAATGAGGTGTCCAAAGCCGGGAACCAATTATATAGCAATTTGTTAAAATTACTAAGTGGCACCGAAATCTGGTCGCTCAGCGAGACAAAATTGATTGAGCTTAAATTAGATAAAAGCTGACCGATTAAAGGAGTAACATAGAGAAATATACTTAAGAAAACTGATAAAAGTGCGATAAGTGTTATCCCGGCGGCTAAACCGTTAGGGATATGGAATCTTCGGAACTTCAAACGGAGCAATTTACTTTTAAGTGGTTTTCCAATAAGAGAAAGAATAGCAGAAACAAGAATGTAAATCAGTATATTACTGAAATACCATGCTAAAAAGGCAATTACAATAGCTATTGCAATTCCAACAATATACCTGGCTAACTGATTCATGAGTTTTCGGTTTAGTTTCCAAAAGTAAGAAAATTTTGCAAGTTTGTCTTACTTATATAAAAAGAGAGCCTCTTTTCAGGGGCTCTCCTTATTTATACTATAAAATGTAATCTCTTATTCTTCCCTGGCCGGACGTTCGTTCGCTTGAGCAACATTAATAGTACGGCCCATGTGTTCAGCTCCGTTAAGCGCTGTAATGGCTGCAATACCTTCGTTATCATTAGGCATTTCAACAAAACCGTAGCCTTTTGAGCGGCGGGTGTCTCTGTTGATAATAATTCTGGCAGAAATAACTTCTCCATAAGGTGTGAATAGTTCGGCTAAATCTTCTTTCTTAGCGCGGAAACTTAGACTTGAAACAAAGATGTTCATAGGGACAATAGTAAAATTTAGTAAATGTTTAATTAACAATACAAAGTTATTGAAAAATCTCAAACACGAAAATTTTCTGAACTCTTTTAAAAAAAAATTATCCTCCGTAGCTACTACCATCAAAACAGTGTGTACAGATAGATTTCTTTGGAAGTCCTATAGCCTTCACTAAAGTCTCTATGCTGTTGAACTGCAGGCTTGAAAGCTGCAGGTCATCTTTTATATAACTTACCATTTGTTGATATTCAAGCGATGATGCACAAATATATTTTTCAAGATTTCTGTCATGCGCCCCCTCTTTTGAGAGAATATATCTTCTGGTTATAAGCTCAAGTGGAGACCTTGATGCAGAGAATCCAATATATTCACACGGGAAAACCAAAGGAGGGCAACTAATTCTGATATGAATCTCTTTTGCACCATATTCAAGAAGAACCTGTGCATTATCCTTAAGCTGTGTCCCTCTTACAATTGAGTCATCACAAAAAGCAATACGCTTCTCTCTAAGCAGACTTTTATTTGGAATAAGCTTCATTTTTGCCACAGTGTTCCTCACAGACTGATTAGACGGCATAAAACTTCTCGGCCAGGTTGGAGTATATTTAACTACAGAACATCTGAATGGGATTTTCTTGCCACTGGCATATCCAATTGCCATGCAAGTACCGGAGTCTGGTATGGCCGACGATGCATCAAGGGGAGTCGGATCATTCTCTCCCATACTATATCCTAATGAATACCTTACATCATCTACATTAATCTTCTCGTAAGAACTCGTTGGATATCCATAGTAAACCCATAAAAAAGAGCATATCTGTAATTTATCCTTTGGAGGTGCAACTTGTCTGTATCCATCTACACCTATGAAGACAACCTCTCCGGGGCCGATATAGTAATCCTCTTCATATCCAAGATTTGCAAAGCTACAGGTTTCTGATGCAACAGCATAGGCATCCTCTTTTTTACCAATTATCAGCGGAGTCCGGCCGTATTTATCTCTGGATGCATAAATTCCGTCTTCTGTTAAAAGCAGAAAAGAACAAGATCCCTTAATTTTTTGTTGGGCATTCTCTATTCCTTCTGCAAAATCCTTACCCTCAGTTATAAGAAGAGCTGTGAGCTCAGTCGGATTGGTAGAACCGGAACTCATTTCGGAAAAACTTCTGCCCAATGACAGTAACTCTTTCTCCATCTCTGCTATGTTGTTAATTTTTCCAACAGTAACAATCGCAAATTTGCCCAGATGAGAATTCAGGATTATTGGCTGCGGATCTGTGTCACTTATTACACCGATTCCGGAGTTTCCCTCAAATTTTTTTAAGTCATCCTCAAACTTGTTTCTGAAATGAGAATTTTCAAGACTATGTATAGATCGTGCAAAAGTTCCATTTCCGCACCACGTAGCCATTCCTCCTTTTCTGGTTCCTAGATGTGAATGATAATCAGTTCCGTAAAATAAATCAGTAATACATTTTTGTTTTGATATAACACCAAAAAGACCGCCCATAGAGATTAAATTTTTAAGACGGGCACAAAAGTAAGGAAATTTCCGATTATCTTCGTTTTAATTATTAACAACACTACTCTATGCAAAATGCTATATACCTGATAATCCATATCTTATTTGCAATTGGAATGTTTATTTCTTTTAAACTGGTAGATATAAAGAGATTAAACAGATACCAGACAATGTTTATAAACTATATTATTGCAATAACACTGACATTCTTTGATATGGATATATCGGTTAATGATATTTCAACACATTATTCATTGAAACTCATACTCCCTTCGGTCTTTATTGGATTTCTGTTTATTGTTAATTTCATACTGATGATGTTATCTATACAGAAGGTAGGAATGGGCCTTACAACAGCACTTAATAAGATGTCTGTCCTTATTCCTGTTCTTGTTGGAATTCTTTACCTGGGTCAGAATACATCCCTTCTGGTTAAGACAACAGGAATAGTTACGGCACTTATCTCTTTCTGGCTGGTACTTTACCGGAAAAACAGCAAAGCATCATTACTTTCATACCTGTTACCGATATCTGTGTTTCTGGTTTCAGGGACAATTGATACTTTAATGGAGCTGTCAAAAAAACTACTGATTTCATTGCCAAATGAACAAGAGCTTTTTCTTTTGGGAGTATTTGGCACTGCGCTGTTATTGAGTATAATATTTACCATTGGAGATATTCTGATAAATAAGAGCATAAAACAATTCACAATTGTCACAGTTTATGTAGGAATAATTATGGGACTGTTCAATTACCTTACTTCAAAAATGCTTCTGGTAAACGTTGGAAGAATGGGCGGATCAATTGTTTTTCCTATTCACAATTCATCAGTGGTAATGCTAACTGCACTTATCGGCTTCTTTTTCTACAAAGAGAAGTTTTCAACAAAACAGTGGTGGGGTATTGCACTAGCCGTAATTTCTGTTGCTCTTATAGCGAGCACACTGCAAAATTAACCATAAGGCTTATTAATACATATTTTCTTGTTAAATTGTCATTTACAATATCGAGAAAATAAACAGCAATGAAAAGTACAATTGACAAAATCTGTCCGTTATTTAAATTCAATTCTACGATGGCATAAGGAAGAGATTCTGTTTTTGTTACAAAATTGTTTAGAAGGGAGGTCAGAAATCTTAAAATATCTGCAATAACCACCGATAATCCAGCATTTCCGAGAAAGAAAAGTTGACCCAGTGCTACATATAGAATAATTGCAGACAAAGGGATAGAAATTAAGTTTGCCAATAAAAAATATAGGGGGAAGAATGCGAA
>CAZREC010000006.1:0-50036 GCA_964599025.1 uncultured Muribaculaceae bacterium
AATTCTCTGTACAATATCTTGCTACGAGAAATAGAAAATGATTCTGTTCAAGAATATGAATCTTGTTTGCCAGGTCCTCGGGTGTATCGCCCTGTGAGATGGTACACCTTGCCTGGAACAGGATCTGTCCGTTGTCGTAGTGTTCATCAACCAGATGGATTGTTATTCCGGATTCCTTCTCCCTGGCTGCAATAACCGCTTTGTGGACATTCATCCCATACATACCCTTGCCTCCGTATGAAGGGAGCAAAGCCGGATGTATATTAATGATTCTTGAAGGAAACTTTGCAAGCAGACTATCGGGTATTTTAAGCAGAAAGCCCGCCAGGATTATAAAATCAATCCCTTTTTTATCAAGCAGGTTATTCACTATATCGGTTTCACCAAGTTCCCGTGCAGAGAATACAAATGACTCAATACCAAGCTTTCTGGCTCTTTCCAACACATAGGCATCGTTTTTGTTGCTTAATATAAGTTCGACTTTGCAGAGTGTACTATCTTTGAAGTATCTGACAATATTCTCGGCATTTGTTCCTGAACCGGAAGCGAAAACAGCAATTTTTACAGGGCTCATTTATAAATATTTGAGGGGGCAAAGGTAAGAAAAAAAACCAAAAAACAGTACTAATTTTTAACTATACCAATAATTTTTACATACAGACTATCAGGGGGTTATTAATTCACTTTATAGAAATTTTCATTTTACGATTTTTTTATCTTTCTTTGCAACCTAATTTTGAAATAACAAACACTTTTTTATTAACTAATTATTATTAATCATGGCAGACATTAATGCAAAGGTTAAGGCCATCATCGTTGACAAGTTGGGCGTTGAGGAATCTGAGGTAACTCCAACAGCTAGTTTTACAAACGATTTGGGAGCTGATTCATTAGACACAGTAGAACTTATTATGGAGTTCGAAAAAGCTTTCGGTATAACCATTCCGGACGAAGCAGCTGAGAAAATCTCTACAGTTGGAGACGCAATCTCATACATCGAGAAAAACGCTAAATAAATTTCTTAACACAAGCTTATGCAATTAAAAAGAGTTGTTGTTACTGGTATAGGTACAATAAATCCATTAGGAGACAATATTCAGGAGTACTTTGGTAATCTAGATAGAGGACTAAGTGGTGCTGGTCTTATCACCCGATTTGACACTTCTCTTTTTAAAACTAAGTTTGCCTGCGAGGTAAAGAATTATGAACCGACCAAGTACGGAATTGATCGCAAGGAGGAGAGGAAGCTTGATTTATATTCTCAGTTTGCTTTAATTGCTGCAGAACAAGCAGTAAATGACAGCAACATACTTGAGGGTATGGATCCGGAGAGGATTGGTGTGATAATCGGTTCAGGAATAGGTGGCATAAACACGCTATTCAATGAAGTAGAGGGCTACTTCGAGGGAGGAAAAATCCCTCGTTTTAGCCCTTTTATTATTCCAAAAATGATTCCAGACATAGCCCCGGGACTCATATCAATGAAGTACGGCTTTATGGGGCCAAATTTTGCCACAGTTTCTGCATGTGCTTCTTCTACACACGCAATGATAGATGCATTCACCTATCTTCAGATGGGAAAGGCAGATGTTATTGTCACAGGTGGCTCTGAAGCAGGAATCTCGGTGCCAAGCATCGGCGGATTCAATTCTGCCCAGGCACTCTCAACAAACAATGATAACTACATGACAGCATCCCGTCCTTTTGATAAAACAAGAGACGGTTTTGTAATGGGCGAAGGTTCCGGTATACTCGTATTCGAAGAGTATGAACATGCTTTAGCCAGAGGTGCAAAAATTTACTGCGAGGTAGTAGGTGCAGGTATGACTGCAGATGCACACCACATAACAGCACCACATCCCGATGGATTGGGAGCAATTAAGGTGATGTCTATCGCATTAAAGGATGCCGGTATTAATCCGGAAGATGTTGATTATATTAATGTACATGGAACATCAACTCCTCTTGGAGATATAGCAGAGCTTAAAGCTGTAAAGGCAGTATTCGGGGCCCATGCATACGACCTGAATATAAGCGCAACAAAATCGATGACCGGGCACCTTCTTGGTGCAGCAGGCTCAGTTGAGGCACTGGCATGCATTCATGCAATAACAGACAGTATTGTGCCACCAACAATAAACTTTAATATAGAAGATCCTGAGATTGACTATAAACTGAATCTGACTCTTAATCATGCACAAAAGAGAGAGGTAAATGTTGCTCTAAACAATACCTTTGGATTCGGAGGACACAACTCCTCAATAATTTTCAAAAAGATTAAATAAAACCCTTTTTTATTAGGGCATTACGGCGTAGGTTAAAATAATCTGCGGTTTACGTGTGTCGTTTGCGCCATTCAGTGTCGCCTTACTATATACCAGATTGTCTATATAATATGATACATCACCGGTATAAGAGTTGGTCTCCTGGGCAATAGGTGATACCCATGTTTGCAGTGATGTACCGGTAAGTGTTCCCTTGAAAACTTTCTGAAGGTATCCGCTTATATCCAGGGAATAATACATAAGGGACCGGTTATTCATACCCGTACTCTGTACATTAATGTCAGAGACAGGTTCATAAAGCGGAAGTTTGTAAGTAGTGGCAGCCTGTTCCCGGGTAGACAGAAAAATCTGTGAAGGGAACTGACCCATTGTGAGGTAACTGGCAGGGAACTCATAAGGAAGTCTTAGCTCAGCTTTGGCTATTATAACCTGTGAAAGATTAAAGTTTTGAGAAGTAGCCCATGTGGTAAACACTCTTTTAACCTCGGCGAAATCTATGTAGGGTTTGATTCCGGCAAGACCCTCCATTAAAATTTTACCAGAAGGATTAACCGATTCTTTACTTTTGGTAGAGTGACTTATAGAGTTAACGTAAGGTCTTGATGTAGATATGTAATAATACAGAACACTATCCTTGTCTATGCTTTCTGAAGCATCCACATGACGGTATTTAAGTTCCAGATAGACATCAGATGGGTTTATAATATTGAAGCGACCTCCCTTTATTGCTCCGGGAAGAGGCTCTGTGGCCATGAAAAGGCCTTTGAATCTCTTTACAAATATGTTGGCACTGTCTCTCTCATCCTGGGTTGCAGAAAGAAGAGATTTTGCAAAATCAATTGACAGATTCATTACTATACTGTCTCCACCCATGAATACTGTTCCTCCTGTGTTAATTGGTACCGGATTTACATCGGAGAGTTTGATAGAGTTGTTGAATGCAGTAGTTGAGTCAAGGTCTTTCTTTAAAGTATAAAGATATATGTTCTGAGGAACGTTCTTCTCTTCAGTATTAAGAACCAGCGTCTGACTCACGGCCATAGACATTCTTATATATGAAGGCACAGGGTTGTCCCCAAAATCATTATCTGTGATATTTGGAATGATTTGAAATGCTGCTCCTGAAATTGTTGTTCCAAGGTCGGTATCCTTATATGCTCCTACAAGAAGATATCCGGGGAATATTGTCTGAAGACTGTCTGACATCTTCATCTGTACCGGGATGTTGATCTCTGCGAGTTTAATATTGACATTATAATTGTCAGGGATAAGATTATCCCCGAGAGATTTGTCGGTAGTAATGCAGGAAACTGTTATAAGTGAAAATAAAAGTAGTGCCGCAGCAGATTGGAAACTAGTCCTTTTTGTCATTTTTCCCCAAAATTTGATCATAAAATTGAATGTAGTCTTGTATGTAGGTAGATTCTGGTTGCGAAATGTCTTTGTAAGGTAGAGTTGGAACCGAATTCTTAAGTGCCGTATCTACAAGTTCAGATGAGATGTTCTCACTGCCCATAATTATACCGTTTGCATACTGAATAGCTAGTTTAGCAAGATTTATGCCATTAGCAGGAGTTAAAAGCTCCAGATCCTTATTCTTTATTCCCGGTACAATGATTTTTGACCTTGTGGAGTCGTTAAAAACCTGATCAGATGCATCATCGTAAAGAGAAATAACTACTTTGCTCTCAGTAAAAATAGGGTCGTCGTGATAAACCTTTTTCAAATATATTGGCAACAAGTGAGATATCCAGCCCTGGCAATGTATGATATCAGGTTTCCACCTGAGTTTTTTCACAGTCTCGAGGACTCCTCTGGCAAAGAAAATGGCCCTTTCGTCATTATCTGTAAAATACTCTTCGTTATCGTCCTTGAATATCTGTTTTCTGAAAAAATAGTCTTCGTTGTCTATGAAATATACCTGCATACGTGCAGCCGGAATAGATGACACCTTAATAATAAGAGGTCTGTCAATATCATTTATGATAATATTCATGCCGGACAGGCGGATGACTTCGTGAAGTTGGTTCCTTCTTTCGTTTATGCAACCGTATTTAGGCATAAATGAGCGAATCTCGCAACCTCTCTCCTGTACTCCCTGTGGCAGGAACCTCCCTATTGAGGAGATGCCGGATTCCGGCATGTACGGAAATATTTCTGAGCTTACATAAAGTACCCTTGTTGGTTCACTCATTTTATTGTTTGTATTTTCTAGGCAAATTCACTACAAAGGTAATAAAATTAATTTAATTTAGTAGAAATATCTATCTTTGACTCTTGATGCATTATGAAAAATAGAGAAAAAAGAATAATTCTGGGAAGGCTGATTCAGTCCTATCTTTCATCGGTAATCAGCATCAGTCTGGTGCTGCTGCTAGTTGGAATAATAGGCATTCTGGCAGTGAATGCAAAATCTGTATCTGATTACTTTAAAGAAAATATAAAGCTCTCAGTAATATTTGATGAGAGTATCCCTGCAGAAAAGGCACAATCAATGTCCCGTAGTCTGGGAATGAGAACATTTGTCAAAAAAGCAGAGTTCATTTCACAGGAACAGGGTACAAAAGAGATGAAGGAGCTTTTAGGTGAGGATTTTCTTGAGATATTTGATGTCAACCCCGTACCACAATCGGTGGACCTCTATTTCAAAGCAGATTACATGCTATCCGACAGTCTTGAAATTATTAAAAAGGAGCTGATGGCCGATCCCGGTGTTAAGGAACTCGTATATCAGGAGTCACTGGTGAACATTATCAACCAGAATATGCAGAGACTGGGAATGATACTGGCCTTCTTTGTGGCACTTCTTCTTTTTGTTTCATTTGTCCTGATAAACAACACGGTAAGAATAAATATTTATTCCAGAAGGTTCACCATTCATACTATGAAGCTAGTAGGAGCAAAAAAATCATTCATAAGAAAACCTTTTTTAATTCAGGGAGTATACCAGGGATTGATTTCCGGCATTGTTGCGGCGCTGCTGCTCTCATTGCTGCTCTATTTTGTATGGAGGGACCTGCCTCAGCTTTTTCTTCTGTTTGACCAGAACCTGATTCTGATAGTTCTTGCGGCCGTTATTGTTTCGGGGGTACTGATCTGCCTGATAAGTACGTTTTTTGTAGTAAACAAACTTGTGTCGGTCTCCTCCGACAAGATATATTATTGATATAACACAAACTGATAATATGAGTAAAATTAAAATCGAAAATCAAGAGAGGTTTGCAATGCCATACAAAAACCTCATCTATGTAATTGCCGGTATTGCTTTAATGATAATTGGCTATGTGGTAATGACAGGAGGGGGTGCAACCGATCCGGGCATATTTCCTGAAAAAGAGATGTTTAGTTTCGGTCGCATTGTTCTGGCCCCTGTTTTGATTCTGCTGGGTTTTGTGGTGGAAATCTTTGCCATAATGTATAAGCCGAAACAGAAATGAGTGGTCTGGAATCTGTATTGTTAGGTTTCATTCAAGGACTTACAGAGTTTTTGCCGGTCAGCAGCAGCGGCCATCTTGCAATTGGAAAAGAGATACTGGGTATAGATAGTGATAATCTGGCCTTCGAAATAATAGTTCACGCTGCAACTGTCACGAGCACCATAGTTGTATTCAGGGAGGAGATATGGAACTTGCTCAAAGGGTTCCTTAAGTTCAAAGCCAATGATGAGTCTGCGTATGTTTACAAGATTATAATTTCCATGGTCCCGGTTTTTATTATAGGAATATTCTTCAAGGATTATGTAGAGGCTATCTTCGGCTCAGGACTTACCATAGTAGGTATTTGTCTCATAGTGACAGCTCTTTTGCTCACCCTTTCAAATTACTACAAACCCAAAGAGAGGGAACTTTCATATAAAAGTGCCTTCCTGATAGGTGTGGCACAGGCCGTTGCCGTACTTCCGGGACTTTCCAGATCTGGAGCGACAATATCAACAGGGTTATTACTTGGGGTCAAAAAAGATCAGGTGGCAAAATTTTCATTTCTTATGGTTCTTGTACCGGTATTAGGAGAGGCTTTACTGGAACTGGTTTCAGGAAACCTTTCCCTGGCAACATCGGGAATAAGTGCCACTTCTTTGATATTAGGATTCACCTCAGCATTCGCAGCAGGACTTTTAGCCTGTAAGTTAATGATAGCACTTGTGAGCAGGGCAAAACTTATTGGGTTTGCCATATACTGTGCGGTAGCCGGCATTATTTGTCTGGGGTATGTAATATTATAAAACAATGGAATCAGATAGCTCATTATATTACTTTGTTTCAGATGTTCATCTGGGTCTCAGGGCATTTGGCCCTCAGGAGAGAGAGCTTAGATTTGCGAAATTCTTAAGGGAGCTCCCTCTTCAGACAAAGGCCTTATGCCTTATAGGTGATATCTTTGACTTCTGGTTTGAATACAAATACGTTGTGCCAAGAGGTTACACCCGTGTACTGGGTGCTTTGTCCTTGCTTTCAGACAGAGGTGTAAAGATATACTTCTTAAAAGGTAACCACGATATGTGGACATTTGGATATCTGGAGAGAGAGATAGGGATTGAGATTTTAAAGGAACTGACAATTCTTGATATAGGGGGCAAAAAATTTTGTCTCGCACATGGGGACGAACTTTCTTCCAAAGAGCCGTCTCATCTGTTTTTAAAAAAGATGTTCCATTCCAGGTTTCTTCAATTCATGCTGGCAACCGTGCATCCAAGATGGACATTTGCCGTTGCCTCGAGGTGGTCGGAGAGCAGCCGGCTATCAGGTGGAGCAATATACAAGTTCAGGGGAGAAGCTGATCCTCTGTATAAGTTTGCATGTGAATTTGAAAAAGATAAAAAGCCTGATTACTTCATTTTCGGGCACGTTCATACCCCGGGAAATATTAAAACTCCTCTGGGTGCCGATTTCTATATTCTGGGAGAGTGGATACACGGATGTGAGTATCTCCGCTATGATGCTGCGACAGATAAAATGGAGTGGCTTTCGGGCAGAGACCTATAATAATATCAGTAGTAGAGGGAGTAATAGAGGTAGTCAAAAGAACCGTTATAGTACATTATCACTAGCTCCTCTGTCAGTTTATCTGATCCAAACTTGTCATACGGTTGCTTAAGGTCAGACCCGAATAACTTTGCTATCCCCTGCCAGAAACCGGCATTTAAACCACCTTTATAGTTTTTGATAAGATAGTAGGAGCTTTGCCCGACCTCCCTGTCTATTAACTTAAGAAGCAGTCTCCCTTGTGAGAAGGTCATCTTTCTGAGTGGCTTTTCGAAATCACGGAAAAGCTGCGTTTCGAAACTCTTGATGAATTTCTCACGCTCCCTGCTGTTAAAATGTTTGCTTTCAAGTATGCTGTCGGCTTCATTAATCTTCTCCTTTGCCAGCAGAGCATAGGGATATGTCTTTTTGAAATTGTAGACCAGCCTGTAGTACTCTCTCCACTCCTTGCTGTTTTTTCTGTTCTTTGGCCGTGAAAAAAGATAAAGGTCATTGATCTTTATCTGATAAATTGTGTCTCTTCCACTTATTTTATAACCAACAACAGAACCCCTCTCCTGAGTAATGCCTGTAACCCCAAGAGAAAATAGAGCAATCAGAAGAGCAAAGCATTTTATTATATATCTGAACATGAATTATGTGTTACAACAATTATTTTTGGGTTTGTAAAATTAGCTATTATAGTGACATGTTCAAGAATCAGACCAAAAACATTATATTTGAATTTAAAATACGTAAGGACCATGAAGAATCTTAGAATCATACTTGCAGGAATTTCTGCCTTTGCTCTTGTCTCGGTTTCATATGAACCACTTTTTTCACAAAAGCATTCCGAGGCCGGACTTATAATGAGTGCAGACAAAATCCACAGGAAGGTACTTACAATAGATACCCATAACGATTCTGCGCTTCGTCTTAACAATCCCGACCCTGCAAAACCCAGGGTCATTCAGGTAACATTCCCTTATATGAAACAGGGGGGGCTGGATGCTGCTTTCTTTGCTATATACATAAAACAAGGCAAAAGAGATTCTGCATCACTTTCTGATGCTAACCTCTATGCAAAAGCGCAGCTGAAGAAATTCAAAGAATATACAGATTCATACAGAGGTGCGGCCATAGCACTTAATACAAAGGATCTTTTCAGAAATAAAAGAAAAGGTGTAACCTCAGTGGTTCAGGCTATAGAGAATGGATATGCGTTAAAGACAGATATCAGCGAAATTGAAGTTTTTTATAAAATGGGGGTAAGGGCTATTACACTTTGTCATAATAACAACAATGATATATGTGATGCCTCGATGGATACCATATCGGAACATGGAGGATTGTCTGAGTTCGGAATTAAGGTTGTAAAGGAGATGAACCGTCTGGGTATGCTGATAGACTTGTCGCACTCATCTACCTCTACGCTATATGATGTGCTGGAAGTTAGCAGTATGCCGGTTATCGCAAGTCATTCCGGTGTATATAACATTAAAAATCACAACAGGAACCTCAAGGATGATGAAATTAAGGCAATAGCCGCCAAAGGTGGGCTCATTCAGGTTGCCACAGGTGGTTTCTTTCTGTCGGACAGACCAAGGGAACTTGTTACTGTAACGGATATAGCGGACCATATAGATTATGTTGTGAGGCTTGTTGGTATTAAGCATGTAGGAATAGGTACCGATTTTGACGGTGGAGGAGGTGTAGTGGGTCTGGAAGATGCTTCAAAAATGAAAAATATTACAATTGAACTCTTAAAGAGAGGATATACCAGAAGGGAGCTGAAGCTCTTTTGGGGTGGTAATCTGATTCGTCTGATGAAGGTTCATTTTTTGTAAATATTTTCTATATTCTTTTGCACATTTAAATTTTTTGGTATATTTGCATCCCGCTAAATATGTGACCAATATGCGTATTTAGCTAAGGGATAGGGGTTTAGCCTATAATTTTTTTAGACCAAAGCACCACAAACATATTTACTGTTATCGTTAAACTGTAAAAAAACAATGTTACAACCAAAAAAAACCAAATTCAGAAGGCAGCAGAAAGGCCGTATGAAGGGGATCGCTCAAAGGGGCAATCAGCTTTCGTTTGGATCATTCGGGATTAAGACCACTGAGTCTTGTTGGCTCACAGGCCAGCAAATTGAGGCTGCCCGTCAGGCCGTAGTAAGATACATGAAACGTGAAGGTCAGATTTGGATCCGCGTTTTCCCTGATAAGCCATTTACAAAAAAACCAGCTGAGGTTCGTATGGGTAAAGGAAAAGGAGCTCCTGAAGGGTTCGTTTGTCCTATTACACCGGGCCGTATGTTGATTGAAGCAGAAGGAGTTCCGTTGGAGATTGCCAAAGAGGCACTTCGTTTGGGTGCTCAGAAACTTCCGGTAATTACAAAATTTGTAGTTCGTAGAGATTATACTGAATAATTTAATGCAGAAGTAAAATGAAAACTAAAGAGATACGCGAGTTATCCTTAAATGATCTTAGAGAGCGCATTGAGACTGAAAAAACAAATCTGTTGCGCACAAAGATGAATCATTCTATTTCTCCGTCAGATGATTTATCTCAGATTAAAAAAGCAAGGAGAAATATTGCCAGAATGCTCACATTGTTGGGCCAGTCTGAAACTAAGCAGGACAAAAAATAGTCATGGAAAGAAATCTTCGTAAAGAACGAGTAGGAGTAGTGGTAAGCAACAAGATGGATAAGTCTGTTGTTGTTGCAGTTAAAAGAAAAGTAAAACATCCTATTTACGGTAAATTCGTAAATAAAACCACTAAATTTGTTGCTCATGACGAGAATAACGAATGTAGCGAAGGGGATACCGTTCGCATCATGGAGACTCGCCCTTTGAGTAAGTCAAAATGCTGGAGACTAGTAGAAATCGTAGAAAAAGTTAAATAAGCCATGATACAGCAAGAATCGAGATTATTGGTGGCAGACAACAGTGGTGCAAAGGAGGTTCTTTGTATCCGCGTTCTGGGGGGAACCCGCCGCCGTTATGCCGGAGTTGGCGATAAAATAGTAGTTACCGTAAAGAGTGCAATACCGGGAGGCGATGCTAAGAAGGGTTCAGTGTCAAAAGCGGTAATAGTTCGTACAAAAAAAGAGATACGTCGTGCAGATGGTTCATATATCAGATTTGACGACAATGCATGTGTGTTATTAAACAGCCAGGGTGAGGTTCGTGGTACCCGTATTTTCGGACCGGTTGCCAGGGAGTTGCGTGAGAACTATATGAAAATTGTATCTTTAGCACCGGAGGTGTTATAATTTAAGGTATAGAAAGGATATGAATAAGAAACTACATATTAAGAAAGGCGACACCGTGTATGTAAATGCCGGGAACGACCGTGGAAAGACAGGTAAAGTTCTTGAGGTTATTACTGAAAAGGATCGTGCCATTGTTGAGGGAATCAACATGGTAAGCAAACACACCAAACCAAATGCAAAGCAACCACAGGGTGGAATCGTTAAGCAAGAGGCTGGCATTCATGTGTCAAACCTGCAAGTTGTGGATCCTGTCAAAGGGGGCCCTACTCGTATTGGCCGTAGAATGAATGATAAAGGAAAATTAGTTCGTTACGCGAAAAAATCTGGAGAGGAGATTAAATAATGGCAAGTACTAAACCAAGTGCTGCACCAAAGGCAGCCACTAAAGTAAAAGCAGCCAAAGTCGAAAAGGCTGCAAAAACGGAAGGTGCTCAAGTAGTAGTTAAGGGATACGTTCCGACTCTACAGAAAATGTATAAGAACGAGATTATAGGCAAGCTTATGAAAGAGTTTGGCTATACGTCCGTAATGCAAGTACCAAAATTGACCAAAATCACAATTAACCAAGGTGTTGGTGCAGCTACAGGCGATAAAAAGCTTGTGGAAATTGCTCAGCAGGAGTTAACAACAATCACTGGTCAGAAGGCTATGTTGACTTACTCTCGTAAGGATATCTCAAACTTCAAGCTTCGTAAAGGTATGCCGATAGGTGTAAAGGTAACTCTTCGTTCTGCAAAGATGTATGAGTTTCTTGAAAGACTTATTGCTATCTCTTTACCTCGTATCAGAGATTTTAAAGGAATCAGTGAAAAATTTGACGGAAGAGGAAATTACACTCTTGGAGTAAAAGAGCAAATTATCTATCCTGAGATTGACATTGACAAGATTACTAAAATCCTAGGTATGGAGATAACTTTTGTTACCACGGCAGGTAAGGATGAAGAGGCATTTGCTCTTCTTCGTGAATTTGGTTTGCCTTTTAAAAATATTAAAAAATAATCTATAAAAAGAGAGATAGATAATGGCAAAAGAATCAATGAAGGCACGCGAAGTCAAACGCGCTAAACTATGTGCCAAGTATGCAGAAAAACGCAAAGCTCTTAAAGAGGCGGGCGATTATGCAGCTCTTGACAAACTTCCAAAGAATGCAAGTCCTGTACGTCAGCACAACCGTTGTTCATTAACCGGTCGTCCTAAAGGGTATATGCGTATTTTCGGTATAAGCCGTATCCAGTTTCGCGAAATGGCCAGCAAGGGACTTATCCCGGGCATTCGCAAAGCTAGCTGGTAGAATAAAAGTGGCGGTTGCCACCTTATATATATAATTAATTATTGGATATCGGGCATCCGGAAGGGTGTCGGTTAAAAAACAAAAAAACTAAAATGACTGATCCAATTTCAGACTTTTTGACAAGAGTTCGTAATGCAGCTCTTGCAGGACACAAGATTGTTGAGATTCCTTCTTCAAAGATGAAGCTCGAACTAACCCGTATTCTTCATGAAAAGGGCTACATTCTAAGCTATAAACTTGTAGAGGGTACACCATTCAACACAATTAAGATAGCATTGAAGTATCACCCCGATACTAAAAAACCTGCTATTAAAAAGATTTCACGAGTTAGTTCACCAGGCCTCAGGCAGTATGTCGGTGTTGACGATATGCCAAGGGTACTGAACGGACTGGGAATTGCCATTATTTCTACATCTAAAGGTGTAATAACAGATAAAGAGGCAAAAGATCTCAATGTTGGCGGAGAGGTAATCTGCTACGTATACTAAACAGATAGTAAAGTAATAAATTAATAAAAGATAACAGATGTCACGAATAGGAAAATTACCTGTAAACCTTCCCGCCGGAGTCACCATCAAGGTGGAACCCGGAAACGTGGTTAAGGTTAAAGGCCCACTCGGTGAGTTAGCTCAGAAAGTTGATGCTGACATTACAATCACCATTGAGGGAAATGTAGTTACAGTTACACGTCCGACTGATCAGCCACGTCACCGCTCATTGCACGGTCTTTACCGTTCTTTGATACAGAACATGGTTACAGGAGTATCAACAGGGTATACTGTAAAACAAGAATTAGTAGGTGTCGGATACCGCGCAGAGGTTAAAGGGCAAATCCTTGAACTAAGCTTAGGTTATTCACATGATATTCATTTGATGTTACCGACTGAAATCAAGGCTTCGGCAGAGGTTGCCAAGAAGGGTGCCAACCCGGTATTGACTATGACCTGCTTCGATAAGCAGCTACTTGGAATGGTTGCTGCAAAGATACGCTCATTGCGTAAACCTGAACCATACAAAGGTAAAGGTATTAAGTTTGTAGGTGAACAACTTCGTCGCAAAGCCGGTAAGTCGGCCAGCGCTAAATAATAAGTGGAGGATATATGGCTTTAAATAAAATTGAAAGAAGAAAAAGAATACAGCACCGCATTCGCAAGGTTGTAAATGGTACTCCCGAGAGACCAAGATTAGCTGTGTTCAGAAGCAACAAGCAGATATATGTTCAGTTGATAAACGATATTGAGGGTATTACCATTGTCTCTGCAAGTTCCAGAGATAAAGCTATTATTGATACATGCAAAGATAAACCCGGTATCGAAGTTGCAAAATTAGTTGGTAAACTGGCAGCAGAGCGCGCTCTAGAGAAAGGTGTCACAGAGGTGTCTTTCGACCGCGGAGGTTATCTTTACCATGGCAGAGTAAAATGTTTAGCAGATGCCGCCCGCGAAGGTGGTCTTAAATTCTAAGATAGAGTATGACAAATACAAACGTAAAAAAAGTTAAGACTACCGATCTTGAATTGAAAGACAGGTTGGTGGCAGTACAGAGAGTTACTAAGGTTACAAAGGGCGGTCGCCACTTTAGCTTTGCAGCTATTGTTGTGGTAGGAGATGAGAAAGGTGTTGTCGGTTTTGGCCTGGGTAAAGCTAATGAGGTAACTACAGCTATCTCTAAAGGTATAGAGGATGCTAAGAAAAATCTTGTAAAGATTCCTCTTAACAAGAAAACCATTCCACACGAACAGGAAGCCAAATTCGGCGGAGCAAGAGTGTTTATGAAACCTGCAGCAGAAGGAACCGGAGTTAAGGCGGGTGGTGCGATGCGTGCAGTGTTTGAATCGGTGGGCATACATGATGTCCTTGCCAAATCTAAGGGTTCTTCAAACCCTCACAACCTGGTAAAGGCTACAGTTGCTGCACTTTTAGAGATGCGTGACGCTTATACCGTTGCCGGTCTTCGTGGTATCCCAATGAACAGAGTATTTAAAGGTTAAGGAGGATTAGTAATGTCAAAAGTGAGAGTTACTCAAATTATAAGTAAAAACAGTGCTACGGACAGACAAGCGGCTAATCTTGCCTCTTTGGGAATCCGCAGGATAAATCAGTCTGTGGAACTTGAATTGAATCCTATTAACAAGGGTATGATACAGAAAGTTTTACACCTTGTAAAAGTTGAAGAAATAAACTAACAGGAGAATTTACAAATGAAATTACATAATCTAACACCATCATCAGGAGCACTTGGAAGAGAAAAAAGAATTGGTCGCGGCGAAGGTTCGGGACACGGTGGAACATCTACCCGTGGACTAAACGGAGCACAGTCTCGTTCGGGATACTCTCGTAAGGCAGGTTTTGAAGGAGGTCAGATGCCTCTTCAGAGACGTTTGCCTAAATACGGATTTAATAATATTAACAGGGTCGAGTATAAGGCAATCAACTTGTCTACATTACAGGCTCTTAGCGAAAAATTGGGAGAGACAGTTTTTGCGATAGATACATTGATAGAAGCTGGCTTGGTTTCAAAAAATGACAGAGTAAAAATATTGGGCAATGGTACACTGACTGTAAAGTTGGATATCTCGGCCCACGCTTTTTCCAAATCGGCGATAGCGCAGATTGAGTCACAGCAAGGTAAGGCGACTAAAATCTAAATTATCTGATGAAAAAACTTATCGAAACTTTAAAAAACATTTTCAAGATTGAAGAGCTGCGCAAGAGGATAGTTTACACTATGCTTTTGCTGCTGGTTTATCGTTTAGGAAGCTACGTGGTTTTACCTGGTATCGATCCTACTCAACTTGACAACTTGCAGAATCAGGCATCGGAAGGTCTGTTAAGCTTGCTTAACATGTTCTCCGGTGGTGCTTTTGGCAACGCCTCAATTTTTGCATTGGGTGTTATGCCATACATTTCTGCATCCATTGTTATTCAGCTCTTGGGAATCATGGTTCCTTACTTCCAGAGACTACAGCGCGAAGGCGAGAGTGGTCGCAGGAAGATGAATCAATGGACTCGTTATCTGACAATTGTAATATTGGCACTTCAAGGTCCGGCCTATATGGCAAACCTTCACGTGCAGTTACCTGCGACAGCATTTTTATTTCCCGGATTCACATTTAACATTTTTGCCACTATAGTACTAGTAGGAGGAACCATGTTCATTATGTGGTTAGGTGAGCGCATTACCGATCGCGGCTTAGGTAATGGTATATCCCTGATCATAATGGTGGGTATTGTTGCCCGTTTACCATTTGCTCTTCTTGCAGAAGCAGGAGCCAGAGTAAATCAGAGCGCGGGAGGCGGTATCCTTATGCTGGTTGTGGAATTGATTGTCCTGTTCTTTGTATTTGTTGCTACAATTGCTCTTGTACAAGGGACACGCAAGATTCCTGTTCAGTATGCCAAACGTATAGTAGGAAACAAACAATATGGCGGTGTACGTCAGTATATACCTTTGAAAATAAATGCGGCCGGAGTTATGCCGATTATATTTGCTCAGGCATTGATGATGTTCCCTCTTATTTTTGCAGGCTTTGATGCTACCCGTGGATTAGCAGCTGCTCTTACAAATCCGAGCGGTATCTGGTATAACCTTATCTTTGGTCTCATGGTTGTTGCTTTTACTTACTTCTATACAGCAGTAACTGTAAACCCGACAATGATGTCTGAGGATATGAAGAAAAACGGAGGTTTCATTCCCGGTATAAAACCAGGAAAAAGAACTGCCGAATACTTAGATGCGATTATGTCACGCATAACACTTCCAGGTTCAGTTTTTCTGGCCCTGATAGCCATTATGCCGGCATTTGCCCGAATTCTCGGGGTCAACAACCAGTTTGCACAGTTTTTCGGTGGAACCTCGTTGCTGATTTTAGTGGGAGTTATTTTGGACACGCTTCAGCAAATTGAAAGTCATTTGCTTATGCGTCACTACGACGGTTTGATGAAGACAGGACGTCTTAAGGGCCGTACGGGAATGTAACCTGATTTCATAGTTCTTTTTAAAAATGATAAAACTAAAAACAGAGGAAGAGGTTGAGATACTCAGAGAGAATGCTCTTTTAGTATCAAAGACTCTTGCGGAGGTAGGAAAGCACATTTTACCTGGTATAACAACCATGGAGCTTAACAAAATTGGCGACACCTACATTCGTGACAACGGAGCAATCCCGGCTTTCCTCGGTTATAATGGATTCCCTTATTCTCTTTGCATCTCGGTTAATGACGTTGTGGTCCACGGATTCGCTTCTGATTACCGGCTCAAAGAGGGAGACATTATCTCGGTAGATTGTGGTACCATATACAAAGGCTACTATGGTGATTCTGCTTACACCTTTCCAGTTGGTGAGGTAAATCAGGAGACCGCGCAGTTGTTGAAGGTAACAAAGGAATCTCTGTATAGAGGTGTAGAGAAAGCGGTGACGGGGAACAGAATTGGAGATATCTCCTATGCTGTTCAGAGCTATATAGAGAGTTTCGGATTTTCTGCAGTCAGGGAGATGGTGGGTCATGGAATTGGAAAAAGACTCCATGAGTCTCCGGAAGTTCCTAATTACGGAAGCAGAGGTCAGGGCAAAAAACTGGAAGATGGTCTGGTTATTTGCATCGAGCCGATGATAAATGCCGGAGGTAGATCGATCTACATGCATGAAGATGGATGGACAGTCAGTACCTCAGACAAGAAAAATTCCGCACATTACGAGTTAATGGTAGTAGTAAGAAAGGGGAAGCCCGATGTTTTATCAACATTTGAGTACATTGAAAAAAATAATAATAAATTATAAGGATTGAGATTTTTGATAAATGGCTAAACAATCAGCAATAGAAAAAGAGGGCGTTATTATAGAAGCCCTGTCAAATGCGATGTTTCGTGTAGAATTAGATAACGGACACGTAATTATTGCTCATATTTCAGGCAAGATGAGAATGCACTATATCAGAATTTTGCCGGGAGACAGAGTAAGAGTCGAAATGTCACCTTATGATTTAACCAAAGGAAGAATTTCTTTCAGATATAAATAAAAAATTTGACAACATGAAAGTTAAAGCATCCATTAAGAAGCGTAGTGAAGATTGCAAAATAGTAAAACGCAAGGGTCGCCTGTATGTAATTTGCAAAAAGAATCCAAAATTCAAGATGCGCCAAGGATAATTTTTAATAGAAAACAATAAAGAGAAAAAATAAATTATGGCACGTATAGCCGGAGTTGATTTACCAAACAACAAGAGAGGAGAGATAGGTTTGACCTATATCTTCGGAATCGGACACAGTTCTGCTAAAGCTATCCTTACCCAGCTGGGTATCGATTTCAATACTAAGGTTAAGGACTGGAACGACGATCAGATAGCAGCAATCAGAGCACTTATTTCCTCTGAATACAAGATTGAAGGTGAACTTCGTTCATCAGTTCAACTTAATATCAAACGATTAATGGATATCGGATGTTACAGAGGTATTCGCCATCGTATCGGTCTGCCGGTTCGTGGCCAGTCTACTAAAAATAACGCCCGTACACGTAAGGGTAAGAAGAAAACAGTAGCTAACAAGAAGAAAGCAACTAAATAGAACCTAGATCATGGCAAAAAAGACAGGAACAACAAATAAGAAGAAAGTTGTAAAAGTTGAAGCTTACGGGCAAGCGCACGTTTCATCGACTTTTAATAATGTTATAGTAACTTTGACTAACGCAACCGGACAGGTAATCAGTTGGTCATCGGCTGGAAAGATGGGCTTCAGAGGTTCTAAGAAGAACACTCCGTACGCAGCACAAACGGCTGCCGCTGACTGTGCAAAGGTGGCTTTTGATATGGGACTACGTAAAGTGAAGGCCTATGTAAAAGGACCGGGTGCAGGTCGTGAATCTGCTATTCGTACTATTCACGGAGCGGGTATTGAAGTAACAGAGATCATTGATGTTACACCATTACCTCACAACGGTTGTCGTCCAAAGGGACGCCGTAGAGTTTAACCCTTATAAATTCATTTTAAATTATTTAATATGGCAAGATATACAGGGCCTTCTACAAAAATTGCCCGCAAATTTGGAGAGCCGGTTTTTGGCCCCGATAAAAGTTACGAGAAGAAAAACTATCCTCCGGGACAGCATGGTCTCGCAAAAAAACGTAAAAAAAGTTCTGAGTATGGCATTCAGCTAAAAGAGAAACAAAAAGTAAAATATACATATGGTCTTCTTGAAAGACAATTCCGTAATCTTTACGAGAAAGCTTCAAGAATGAAAGGTCGTAAAGGTGAAAACCTTATTTTACTTCTTGAAACACGTCTTGACAATCTGGTTTTCCGTATGGGAGTTGCTCCTTCGAGAGCTGCTGCCAGACAACTGGTTAATCACTGCCACATTGTAGTAAACGGCGATATTTGCAATATCCCTTCTACAATAGTAAAACCCGGTGATTTAATCGGAGTACGTGAGAGATCAAAGAGCTTAGAGATTATTCAGGATAATGTTTCCCGTAGTGCCAGCAGATTCTCATGGATTGAGTGGGACGGAAACGATTTGACAGGTAAACTGCTGAATCTTCCTGACAGAACAGAGATTCCGGAGACAATAAACGAGCAACTAATAGTTGAGTTATACTCTAAATAAAAAATAAAATGGCAATATTAGCATTTCAAAAACCCGATAAGGTAATAATGCTTGATGCTACCGAAACATTCGGTCGCTTTGAGTTTCGTCCGCTGGAGCCAGGTTATGGTATTACAGTAGGTAACGCTTTGCGTCGAATTCTTCTTTCTTCACTTGACGGATATGCTATTACTGCAATAAAAATACAGGGAGTCGATCATGAATTTGCAACAATTCCCGGTGTTATTGAAACAGTTGTAGATATTATTCTAAACCTTAAGCAGGTTCGTTTTAAACGAATGATTGAGGGAGAGGATTCGGAGATTGTAAATGTAACGGTTAGTGGCAAACAAAACTTTACTGCAGAAGATATTTCCAAACAACTATCTTCATTCAAGGTACTAAATCCAGATTGGCAAATATGCTCTATGGAGCCATCTGTAACGCTAGCAATTGAACTCAGAATAGGGAAAGGAAGAGGTTATGTGCCTGCAGAGGAGAATCGTGTAGATGAAGCTCCATTCGGACTGATTCCTATTGATTCAATATTCACACCAATCAAGAATGTAAAATATTCTGTAGAAAACTGGCGTGTTGAGCAAAAAACCGACTTTGAAAAGTTGAATTTAGAGATAACAACCGATGGATCCATTCATCCTAAGGAAGCTTTAAAAGAGGCATCAAAAATCCTGATTCATCACTTTATGCTATTCTCGGACGAGAAGATAACACTAGAGACTCCGGTTGAAGTTATAAGCAATGAGCTTGATGAAGAATCGTTACGCATGCGTCATCTTTTATTGACCAAGTTAGCAGATATGGAACTATCCGTAAGAGCTTTGAATTGTCTAAAAGCAGCGGATATTGACACATTTGCAGAATTGGTTTCGCTCCAGAGATCTGAGCTTATGAAGTTCAGGAACTTCGGAAAGAAATCCCTTTCAGAGATAGATAACCTGGTTGAGCGCTACAGACTCAGCTTTGGAATGGATGTTACAAAGTATAATATTGAAAAGAAAGTTATAAAAAATGAGGCATAATAAGACATTTAACCACTTAGGCCGTAAAAGTGGACACAGAAAAGCGATGTTGGCAAATATGGCATCATCTCTGATTCTTCACAAAAGGATTGAGACCACAGAAGCTAAGGCTAAAGCCCTGCGTGTGTACATCGAGCCTTTGATCACAAAATCAAAAGATGATTCAACGCACTCACGTCGTACAGTTTTCTCATACTTAAAGCAGAAAGAGGCAATTACAGAACTTTTCAGAGTGATAGCTCCTAAGATTGCTGACCGTCCGGGTGGATATACAAGGATACTAAAGCTTGGCTTCCGTCTTGGTGACGCAGCCGATATGGCAATGATTGAACTGGTTGACTTTAGTGCTACTGCAGCAACAGCTACAGACAAGCCAGAGGTTAAGAAAGCAGCTACAACCCGCAGGAGCCGTGCAAAGAAAACTGACAAACCTGCAGAGGGCGGAGCAGTAACAAAAGCAGCACCTAAAGCTAAAGCAGCTCCAAAGAAACAAGTAGATTCCAAGACCAAGGCAGTTCCTCAGAAAGGACGCACAAAGGTTTAAAAGAAGCGACTTAATAAAAAAAAGGGATTCAAATTTTTTGAATCTCTTTTTTTATTAGTCAAACTCCGCCACAGTAAGTTATAATTACAGGATCAAATTGAAAAGTAGGTGAAGCGATAAAACTTCCTTGAAGTTTCCCACATAGTTAAATACACAAGATGCTAACGTTGCAGTAGTTTTTAGCAACACGATGATTTACATTGAAATACAAATAATGGCAAGATATTTTTTATAATTCTAACCGACGAAAATCCTGTAAGTGTCTTATAGAAAAGAATTTGCTAAAAACTGTTGCAAAGTGTCGGCAAGATTTGCATCCATATAATTTTTATATTAAGCTGCAAATTAGGTATTTGCTAATTGTGCTGGCAGCGCAACTAGCAAATAAGTGATTAATAGACAGATATGTAAGTTTCTAATTACCACTTATATACTAACAAAGCTGGCAGGCGACCTGCCAGCTTTGTTAGTACTTTCTTTATTTACTGGTACTTACAAAAACGACTGATTATTAGACTAATATGTATATAGCTTAATATGTGATAATTACTAATACAGCTGCCAGAGTCATTGTAAACGAAAAAAGACAAATAAACTCCTACTTACATACTGATAATGTTGTACTTAACCATGTGGGAAACTTTAGAAAACTTCCTTGAAGTTTTTCATAAGTTGTTTATCCCCTGTTGTATATAAAATATTTTCAATCGACATTAAATGGAAATAATTTTATATATGCCAGGCAATGAGCTATATACAAAAAACTTCAAGGAAGTTTTTAACAACCGCAGAGCTACGCGGCGTTCTTGCTGACCCGCACGTGCTTATACCGGAAGAAAACAGCAAACAGAATACCAATTACCAATGCATAACCTGCAAAAACAAACCAGATGTTCTGCCAGTCCTTTATGCCGTCGGAGCTTGTAAAATAGTCTACAACCCAGCCACTCATCCATCCTCCTACAAAAGCACCTATACCATTAGTCATTATCATAAAAAGACCTTGTGCGCTTGCCCTGATTTCAGGTGCTGCCTCTGTTTCAATAAAAAGAGAACCTGAAATATTAAAGAAGTCAAAAGCAATACCATATATTATCATTGACATAATCAGCAGAATAAGACCTTCTGCAGGATTACCCAGACCAAACAAGCCAAAGCGTAATACCCATGCAAATATGCTCATCAGAACCACTGCTTTTATACCAAAGCGTCTAAGGAAGAAAGGAATTGCAAGGATAAACAATGTCTCTGAAATTTGAGAGACAGACATAAGGATTCCCGGGTGAGTTACTGCAAAGAGTGATGCATAGGCAGGAGTTTTTGCAAAATCATGCAGGAAAGGAGTCCCGAATGTATTTGTTATCTGGAGGGCCGCACCGAGAAGCATTGCAAAAATGAAGAAAACTGCAATTTTTGGGTTTTTGAACAGTATCAGAGCGTCCAGCCCTAATGTAGATATCAGTGACCGCTTCTTCTCTGATTTTGCAGGAGGACATGAAGGCATGGTAAAGGCATACACACCAAGTAAAATTGCAGCTGCAGCACCAACATAAAGTTGAAGAGGGCTCAAGCCCCATCCGCATAAATCAACTACCCACATGGCCATTATAAAACCAATGGTTCCCCAGACACGAATAGGAGGGAAGTCTTTAACCACATCCAGCCCTTGTTGTTTTAGTATTGTATAGGAAACAGTATTATTAAGAGCAATTGTCGGCATGTAAACCATTGCGTTGAGAAGCATTATCCAATACATCAGGTCGGGATCAGAGACTGTTGATGCCCAGAAAAGCATCATTCCACCAATTATATGGCAAAGTCCAAGAAGTTTTTCTGCATTGATCCATCTGTCCGCAAGTACACCAAGCAGTCCCGGCATAAACAGAGACGCAAGACCCATTGTGGCATATATACCGCCTACTTGTCCCCCGGTAAAATTTAGTTTAACAATCATATATCCTCCTAAGGAGATAAGCCATGACCCCCAGAGAAAGAACTGGAGAAAATTCATTAATGTGAGACGAAGTTTGATATCCATAAATTCTATATTTGATTAAAGATTCGAAACTCAAATATAGGTATTAAATTATTACCTTTGAGCGCTCAAAAGAGATAATGAAACCGATATTTTTTGCGAATGAAATTTGAAAAGACAGCACGGGACACAGATACATCTGCCAGTTGTGGTTTATTACATACAGATCATGGGGTGATTGAAACCCCGATTTTCATGCCCGTTGGCACATTAGGTACCGTAAAAGCGGTGTTCCACAGAGATTTGAAGGAAGATATTAAAGCACAGATAATATTGGGCAATACATATCATCTATACCTCAGACCCGGAACTGAAATTATAAAAAGAGCCGGAGGGCTGCACAAGTTCATCTCATGGGAGGGGCCCATCCTTACAGACAGTGGCGGATATCAGGTTTTTTCACTAGCGGCAAACAGGAAACTTACAACTGAAGGATGCACCTTCAGGTCACATATAGACGGCTCAAAACATCTATTCACACCTGAAGGAGTTGTTGATCTACAAAGAACAATCGGGGCTGATATTATAATGGCTCTTGACGAATGTCCGCCGGGAGATTCCGACCATACATACGCTAAAAAATCATTAAAGCTTACCCAAAACTGGCTTGAGAGAGGAGCGGAGCATTTTGACAGGACTGAATCGCTCTATGGATACAGTCAAGCCTTCTTCCCGATAATTCAGGGATGTATATTTCCGGACCTTAGAATAGAAGCAGCAGAACATGCTGTCAGACTTGAAAGAGAGGGTTACGCGATAGGAGGCCTCTCGGTTGGAGAACCTGTTGAACTTATGTACCAGATGCTGGAGGTACTTGATCCTGTTTTGCCAAGAGATAAACCAAGGTATCTTATGGGGGTAGGGACGCCATCAAATATACTGGAGGGCATAGCAAGAGGAGTTGATATGTTCGATTGCGTTATGCCTACCAGAAATGCAAGGAACGGCATGCTTTTCACTTCGGAAGGGGTAATTAACATAAGAAACAAGAAGTGGGCAGATGATTTGTCGCCAATTGACCAAAATGGAACGTCTTTTGTTGACGTTGCCTATTCAAAGGCATATTTAAGGCACCTTTTTGTTGCGGGTGAGATATTGGGGGCCCAGATTGCAAGCGAACACAACCTTGCCTTTTATCTCTGGCTAGTAAAAGAGGCCAGGGATCATATAAAAGCAGGCGATTACAAAACATGGAAGAATTCAATGGTTAAAAGATTAGAGACAAAACTTTAATGGATAATAAACTGAAAATAGGCATACTGGATAAATATATAATAAGGAAGTTCATAGGAACTTACCTTTTTATACTTGTTCTGATTATTGGTATCATCATTATCTTTGACATTAGTGAAAAGATTGATGACCTCATACAGAAGAATGCCTCACTTAAGGCTATTATTTTTGATTATTACGGCAACATGGTGCCATACTACATCAATTTGTTCAGCCCTCTGCTGGTATTTATCTCAGTTATCTTTTTCACTTCAAAAATGGCAGCCAACAGTGAGGTTGTGGCAATACTGGCGGGAGGAATAAGCTTTAACCGTTTCTTGTATCCATATATGCTGTCAGCTTTTTTCATAGCTATGTTCAGCCTTGTTCTCAATCTCTTTTTTATACCCCCGGCAAACAAGGTAAGACTCGATTTTACAGAAAAGTATTTAAAGGAAAAATATTATAACTCAGGAAGAAACATACACTTCCAGCTTTCACCGGGAACATATGTCTATATGGAATCCTTTAACAGCATAAGCAACAGTGCATCAAAATTCACCCTGGAAACCATAGAGGGACATAACATTACATCAAAACTTTCTGCCGAGAGTGCCGTTTGGGATTCTGTAAAGCAAGGGTGGAAATTATATGACTATTATATAAGAAAAAGTGAAGGTAACAAGGAGACAATAACTAAAGGTGCACAGATAGACACAATAATAAGCCTTTCTGTAAAAGATCTTAACAGAAGGGACAATATTGTTGAGTCGTATACCTACAGGGAATTAAACGATCAGATAAAGACTCAGAAGCTAAGGGGAGACAAGCGGGTAAAATTTGCTCAAATTGAAAAACATACCCGTTTTGCCGTACCTTTTTCTGCGTTTATCCTTACTATTATGGGGGTGGCACTCTCCTCAAAGAGGAGAAGAGGAGGTATCGGTCTTAACCTGGGTATAGGACTAGCCTTGAGTTTCACATATATACTGTTTCTGAGATTCAGTCAGATGTTTGTTCACAGCGGCATTATGCCTCCATGGCTGGCACTTTGGGTCCCAAATATAGTATTTGCCGTAATTGCACTTTTCCTCTACAGAATAGCGCCTAAATAGGAAATTAAAGGTTTTTCTTCCTTATTGCACAGATCATATCATCTACCATCTCCTGCAAACCCCATTTAGGGTTCCATCCCCACTCCACTCTTGCGCATGAGTCGTCCATTGAGTCAGGCCATGAAGATGCAATCTCTGCTTTTACAGGATTTACGTTATAGTCAAAAGTAGCCTCAGGTATACGTTTTTTTATTTCATTAAACAGAATTTCCGGAGTAAAGCTCATTGCGGTTACATTAAAGCTGTTCCTGTGCTTTAGCTTTGTCGGATCTGCATCCATTAGCTGAGTACACGCATCAAGGGCATCCGGAATATAAAGCATGTCCATAAATGAATTTTCAGGAATTGGAGAGGTATAGTGACCCTTTTTAATGATATCATAAAAGACCTCAACTGCATAATCTGTTGTCCCGCCACCCGGTAAAGCTCCGTTGGATATTATGCCCGGGAACCGGACGCTTCTGGTATCAACACCAAACCTGCTGTAATAATAGTCGCTCAGAAGCTCGCCGGACACCTTGCACACCCCATACATGGTATTAGGGCGCATAATCGTGTCCTGTGGTGTGAGATTGTGAGGAGTTGAGTGTCCGAATGCACCAATAGAGCTTGGAGTGAAAACAGAGCATTTAAACTCCCTTGCCAGCTCCAGTGAATTAAGAAGGGCACCCATATTTACCGACCATGCAAGCTGCGGGTTATTTTCTCCGGTTGCAGAGAGCAGAGCTACAAGATTGTAAATGCGGTCTATCTTGTATTTCTTAATTGCTTCGGAATAATTTTTTATATCAAGAGCATCCAAAGTGATTGCTATTGATCCCTCCTTAAGCCTTTTTACTACATCTTCTTTGAGGTCTGCGGCAATTATGTTATCTTGTCCGTACTCTTTTTGTAAATGAGGAATAAGCTCCGTGCCGATTTGCCCTCCGGCTCCAACTACTAAAACGTTCATATATTATTAAATTTTGAATTCTGTAAGAAAAAAGTAGGCAAATGTATAAAATTTATAGTAAATCTCTAATTTTGCTTTATGAATATTGAAGAAATTCACAAAACAATTGAAAACTTGTCCCGGGAACATGGCTTTCTTGAATATGGATCAGCACCATACAGAAAAATGGTACCCGAGATTGACAGGCTGAGGCTTTATCTTGACAAATCGTATAATGCCGGTATGGATTATATGGCAAGAAATGTAGAACTCAGGGCCGATCCTGAACTGCTTCTGAAGGGGACAAAAACTATAATGTGTTTTCTGGCACCATATAAACCTGAACATGAACAGATGGAGGGAGTGCCAAAAATCGCCACATATGCTTACGGATACGATTACCATAAGGTGATAAAGGACAAACTTTACTCAATAGTAGAGAGTTTAAAGACTATTATGCCAAAATTAAAGGCCCGGGTATTTGTAGATTCTGCACCTGTAATGGAGAGGGAGTGGGCAAGAGAAGCCGGGCTGGGATTCATTGGGAAAAACAACTTTCTGATCAGCAAAAAATACGGTCTTCATACTTTTATAGGCATTATCCTGATAAATCAGAAATTAAAGTATTCATCAGTAGTTGTAAGGAATGGTTGTGGTAATTGCAATTCATGCATTCAGGCCTGTCCCACAGGTGCCCTTGGTGCACCCTTTTGCCTGGATGCAAGGAAGTGTATCTCATACCAGACAATTGAAAGCAAATGTGGTCATTACTCGGAGGAGTTCCAAATTAACCTGAACAACAGAATTTTTGGATGCGACATTTGCCTTAATGCCTGTCCCTGGGCAACAAAGGGAGAGACAACAACATGGCCGGAGTTCAAACCGGTCTATTCAAAGAGACATAATAAACATATAACTGATTTTTCAAGAGAGGATTGGAAGGGTTTAAATAACGAGGATTTTTTGGAAATTTTCAGTCTTTCACCTATTAAGAGAGCCGGACTAATAAAAATACAGGATAATCTATGAAACTGCAGACTATAATTGATATAAAAAAAAGCACCTCCACAATTTCTTACAGTGATAAGGTTTTGTTTATGGGGTCGTGTTTTGCGAATGAGGTTGGTTCAATAATGAAGGATTTAAGGTTCGATGTGATTGTCAACCCTTTTGGAGTTTTGTACAACCCTGCATCTATTGCAGATTCACTTGAAAGGTTGGTTTCAGGAAAACATTTTATAGATGATGACTTTATAAAGTGTGACGATATTTACAAAAGCCTGAGTCACAGCAGCGAATTTGCAGCAATGTCCAGAGAGGAGTTAAGGTCAAATGTAAACAGACAACTAGATAAGGCGAGTTTACATTTTAAAGAATCAAAATGGGTAGTATTGAGCCTTGGTACAAGATGGATATACCGCCTGAGCTCCAGCGGGAAGGTTGTTGCAAATTGTCAGAAGCTCTCCCAGAACTATTTTGAAAGGGAGCCACTGGACGTTGAAGATGTTGTAAAGCTTATTTCGCCAATAATTGACGGTTACCCTCATAAAAACTGGATTTTGACAGTAAGTCCGCTCAGACACTGGAAGGACGGCGCACATGGTAACCAGCTAAGCAAGGCTGTACTTTTACTGGCTGTTGAAAAACTGCAAAACATGCATAAGAATGTACATTATTTTCCTGCCTATGAAATTTTGCTGGACGAACTGAGAGATTATCGTTTCTATTCGGAAGACATGCTGCATCCTACGGAACAGGCCGTAAATCACATATGGAACATTTTTAGCGAGATATACATAGATTTACCCTCACAGGAGTTAATGAAAGTTGTAAGCAGACTCAATGCCATGGAGAGACACAGACCGTTTTTCCCTTACAGCAAAAGTTACATGGTGTTTGATAAAGAGCGCAAAGAACTGGAAAAGACAATAAGCGAAAAACTGGAAAATTTCCGTCAATTCACATCTTCTAACAATAAATAAGAATTATTCCAAATACTACTGTTTTGTTTCCATAATACAAAGAGGGTGAAAAGATAAGGGATATTTCTAATTAACATCTGAGGTTACATCTAAAAGATAAGAATTTTGTTTGTTTTTTGAATTTATTAACTTACATTTGTATCAAACACAAGAAACTCAACATCCTAAAAAACTAATTATGAACAAGGCAGAATTGATATCAGCTATCGCAAGTCAGGCCGACCTTACAAAAGTCGACGCCAAAAAAGCATTAGATGCATTTATTAATGTAGCAAGTGAATCGCTAAAGAATGGAGAGAGACTTACATTGGTAGGTTTTGGCTCTTTCTCAGTTAACCAAAGAAATGCCAGAAATGGCAGAAACCCTCGCACAGGCAAGAAAATAAACATTGCAGCAAAGAAAGTTGTAAGATTTAAAACTGGTGCAGAGCTTAACAAACTGGTTAAATAGCATCCCTTCCTCAAAAAATTATGCAGGGCATCCCGACAGGGTGCCCTGTTTTAGTATGCAATATACAGGATTACCCTTCCTGATTCAAAATCGAGGGTTACTGATTCTTCGGTTGTTTCGTTTAGTGTACCTTTCCACCACGAGTCAAACACTACATTGTCAAGAGGATACATAAGCCCTTTTGATATTATTCTTACATTTGTGTCAATTGCAAAAACAGATATCTTGCTCCCGACAGGCAACATCAGAGTTGTTCTTTTATTAATTGAGATGAATTTTCCAAAGTTGGTGAGCATTTCAACCTCGGCGGATGACATCCGGGCATAGTCGGCAAGTAATGAGATATTGCCTATTGTATGATCCTCTCTCTCTCCGGTGGCTCCAATAATTGTAATTTTTTCCGGGTTTAGCGAAAGGGAATAAACAAATGCCTTTGTAAGGTCATTAGTCTCCTGATCTGTGTCTTTGTGGATCAGAGCTTTGTATTTGTGCTGCAAACCCTTGTCCAGACTATCCATGTCGCCCACTATTGCAGAAGGAACAATCCCGAAGGTAATAAGGTTTTCAGCTGCACCGTCGCAACAAACAATAGTATCTGATTTCTCCAGTAATCCGAGAGCTGAGGGGTGTTCAGGAAATTCCCCGTCTGCAAGAATGACAACATTATTCATGATTGGAAACTTGAATTACTAATGTTTCTGAATCCCGCAAGAAACTCCTTGCAAGATAATCTTTTTTTGCCGGCCAGCTGAAGATTGGTAATGTCAACAAAACCTCCGTTGCATGCAACTCTCAATGTTTTTTTCCCATCTGACACTATTGTGCCGGATGGAAGATTATGGTCCTCACTAAAGAAATGACTACTGTAAATTTTTACCGGAAACTGAGATTCTCCTGAAACAATAATGGAATGGGCAGCCGGAGATGGACTAAGTCCTCTTATGAGATTATGGATCACCTCGGGAGTTTTGTCCCAGTCAATCTTTCCGGTCTCTCTTGTAAGCTTGGGAGCAAGGTGAGTCTCACCCATCTGTGCTTCCAGACCCGACTGCAGCATTGGCTTGTGTTCTCCGGCTGCCAGACAGTCAACAGTCTTAATCACAAGGTCGGTGCCAATTGACATAAGTTTGTCGTGAAGAGATCCAAAGTCATCATCCGGTTCTATTTTACAGCTTTGCCGAAAAAGAATATCTCCGGTATCTATCTCTTCATCAAGAAGAAAGGTGGTTACTCCTGTCTCATTTTCTCCATTTATTATAGCCCAGTTGATAGGTGCGGCACCTCTGTAGTCGGGGAGTAAAGATGCATGCAAATTGAATGTTCCAAGCTTTGGCATTGACCAGACGGCTTTGGGTAACATTCTAAATGCAACGACAATAAACAGATTGCCATCCAACTCTGCCAACTGCTTCAGAAATGATTCGTCCTTTAATGAAACAGGTTGCAAGACAGGAATATTGCGACTGATCGCAAACTCCTTTACATCGCTGCATGTCAAAGACAAACCCCTGCCGCTTGCCTTGTCTGGGGAGGTGACAACTCCGGCGATATCGTAACCTTTGTCCAGAAGCTCTTTAAGGGGAGCAACTGCAAACCGGGGAGTTCCCATATAAACTATTCTAGGCTTGGTCTTCATTTTCTGTAGGTACTGCACGTTTAAAAGGTTTGAAAAGGTGTTTGAAAAAGATTAGATAAACCTCTGCATTAAATATTGTTGAGTCGCGGGTAGATTTCCAGGTGAGATAGGCACCCATCGGAAACAGTACCATTGATGAGATCAGCGTCCCCATTGCAGGTGTGATAACGCCGTCTGTAGCAAGTTTTTTACCACTTATATCTATTACCCAGTATACAACAAAAAAGAACATTGATACAACTACCGGGGTTCCCAGTCCCCCCTTCCTTATAATAGCTCCCAGAGGAGCTCCGATAAAGAAAAAGATAAGACAGGCTATGGATAATGTAAATTTCCTGAATCTCTCTACACGAACCTTCCTGAGCGGGTATGCATACTGATGTTCATCAATCTGATAGTTGTCCAGAACTGTAATTGCATTCTCTATCTGTAACAAAGCGGACCTGATGTTCTCCTGTTCATCTGCGGGTGTTTTAAAATTTAATAATGTGTCGGTTTTCAACGCAGAGTTATATTTTTTTGTGAACATTGTGTCCAGTTGTGCCGGAAATCCGAAACCGCCAGAGTATATCAGATTCCGGAACTGATACTCTTTAATGTGTGTATATGCTGAATCGAGAGAGTCTCTGGCATTGCTTAGCTGTTTCAGATTCTGAGACATTACCTCTTTACTGAACCGACTCTCGTCTGATCTTTGAAAAGCATAGTTTGCAAGAGATATTATCATCTCCTGTTTTGAAAATCCTATCCTCTGCAGGGCATACCCGGTATCTCCCGGGGCTCTTGGAGGCTCCTCATAAGAGTAGCCGTCGTAGAGTGAGAAGATAAGGTTTTTCTTGTCCTTGGTCAGCCTGATTGAACCTGAGTCAGCAATAGTGAGGCTGTTATTACCTCTTTTCTCTTTGTGATTGTATACCATCACTCCAAAAATTGCTCCTGTTTCGTTGTCCCTGCTGTTTATACGTATAATGTAATCCTCTATGCCATCATAAAAAACTCCGGTGGGTATTCTTATCTCCTCCTTGGTCTTTCCTATGTCTTCCCTTAATGAATAGATATTGTTATATGCAACCGGTATAAGATTATTGGCTGCAAAGAAAGCACCTATGCTTATGAAAACCGAGAGTATAATAAGCGGAGTAAGGATTCTTGGAAGTGATATTCCGGCTGCTTTCATTGCAAGTAATTCATTGTTCTCTCCAAATCCTCCCATTGTCATTATGGAGGAAAACAGTGTTGCAAGGGGCAGAACAAGCGGGATAAGTGTTGCGGCCCCCCAGCCAAGAAATTCTGCAATTACTGAAAAACTTAACCCTTTTCCTACCAGTTCGTCTATATAAAGCCACAGGAACTGTAACAAAAGTGCAAATGTTACAATAAGAAAAGTCAGTACAAAAGGTCCTAAAAAGGACTTAAGGATAAAACGATCAAGTTTTTTCAAAGTGCTCTATTTTGTTGCCTGTTCTGTTAGCTTTGCAATTGCTGCCGGTATACCGTCAGTATTCTTTCCTCCTGCACTGGCAAAGAAGTTCTGTCCGCCTCCTCCGCCGTTTATATACCCAGAGGCCTCTCTGATATCTTTGGATGCATCTCTTCCCCTGGTAACCAGATCTTCTGAATATAATACAGCCAGATGTGCCTTTCCTTCAAATGTGCAACCTGCAATGAAAGCCGTGTTTTTAACTTCATTGCGGATAAGGAAAGCTATGTTTCTGACAAAATCGGCAGGGTATTCACCTTTTAAAACAACAATATCTGTACCATTAATAACCTGAATGTTTTTAAGCAGACTCTCCTTAAGCGCAACAGCCTTCTCCTTCATGGCCTCCTCAATTGTTTTCCGGTAGCTGTCGTTCTCTTCTATAAGCTTATTGATGCTGTTTACAATGTTTGGTGCATTATTCAGGGTTTCCTTTACAGATTTGAGAGTGTCTTCAATGCCTTCAACAATTTGTCCGGCATACTCACCTGTTGCTGCTTCTATTCTCCGTACACCGGCTGCTATTGCTGATTCTGAAATTATCTTGAAAAACCCTATGTTCCCTGTTGCAGAAGTATGTGTCCCACCGCACAATTCGATTGAATCATTAAATTTAATGACCCTTACAGTATCGCCATATTTTTCTCCGAACAATGCCATTGCTCCAAGGGCCTTTGCTTTTTCAACAGGCATGTTCCTGGATTCATCCAGTGGTGCATTCTCACGGATAAGCTGATTTACCCTCTTCTCAACCGCTCTGATGTTTTCATCACTGACCTTTTCATAATGCGAGAAGTCGAACCTGAAATAATTATAGGAAACAAGTGATCCCTTTTGCTCAATGTGGGTGCCAAGTATCTCTCTGAGGGCCTTATGAAGAAGATGTGTGGCAGAGTGGTTGTTAGCAACAGATTGCCTTCTGGTCAAATCTATACGAGCAGTAAACATGGCAGCAGGGTCGGCGGGAAGCTTGTCTGCAATATGAATACTCAGGTTGTTTTCTTTAATGGTATTTGTTATATGAATTTTCTCTCCTGCAGGGGATTCAATATAGCCTGTGTCACCAACTTGTCCGCCACTCTCGGCATAAAAAGGACTTTTGTCAAAAACGAGCTGGTAGTAATCCCTGTTTTTTGTTTTAAGACTCCTGTATTTCACTAAAGAGACCTGCTCCTCGTTTTTGTCGTATCCGACAAATTCTGTAACACAGTATGGTCTGATCTCTATCCAGTCACCCTCTTCGCTTGAAGCAACGTTCCTGCTTCTCTCCTTCTGCTTGCCCAGTTCTATCTCAAATGACTTAAGGTCAATCGCATAGCCATTTTCTCTGGCTATCAGCTCACTCAGATCAATAGGAAACCCAAATGTGTCGTATAGTGTGAAGGCCTCTTCGCCGGAGATAATTTTACTCTCTTTATATTTAGCCATCAGGACATCCATTAACCTGATACCTTTATCCAGTGTTCTCAGGAATGCCTCCTCTTCCTCCTTAATGACCTTTTCTATAAGAGAGCGCTGTGATACAAGTTCAGGGAATGCTTTTCCCATATCCTCTGCCAGAGTAGGAACGAGTTTGCACAGAAACGGCTGGTCAACTCCAAGGAATGTGTAGGCATACCGTACCGCTCTTCTGAGTATACGACGAATCACATATCCGGCTTTTACATTGGAAGGCAGTTGTCCGTCGGCTATAGAAAAACTTATTGCTCGTATGTGGTCGGCAATGACCCTCATTGCAACACCAATCTGGGGGCTTTCATTGTAATCTTTGCCACATAGCTCAGATATTCTAGATATCATGTTGGAAAAGACATCTGTATCATAATTACTCTTCTTACCCTGCATTGCCATGCAAAGACGCTCCAGCCCCATTCCTGTATCGACGTGTTTTTGTGGTAATGTGGCAAGCTCACCGCTGGCTTTTCTGTTATACTGGATAAAAACAAGGTTCCAGATCTCTATTACCAGGTGGTGTCCCTGATTTACCAACTCAGCTCCGTCCTGTGCCTTTCTCTCCTCGCCACTTCTGATATCAACGTGAATCTCACTGCACGGTCCGCATGGGCCCGTGTCTCCCATCTCCCAGAAGTTGTCCTTTTTGTTGCCATATAGAATTCTTTCTGCCGGAAGGTACTTGAGCCATTGTTCGCGGGCCTCGTTGTCGGCTTCAGTTCCATCTTGTTCACTTCCCTCAAAGACTGTGGCATAGAGTCTCTCTTTATCTAATTTGTATACCTCGGTAAGAAGTTCCCACGCCCAATCTATTGCCTCTTTTTTAAAATAATCTCCAAAACTCCAGTTGCCAAGCATTTCGAACATTGTATGGTGATAGGTGTCGTGCCCCACCTCCTCAAGGTCGTTATGTTTTCCGCTTACCCGCAAACATTTTTGAGTATCTGCTACTCTTGGATATCTGGCAGGAGTGTTACCTAAGAACCAATCCTTGAACTGATTCATTCCGGCATTTGTAAACATGAGTGTGGGATCATCCTTTATTACCATAGGGGCTGATGGTACAATGGTATGGCTTTTGCTTGCAAAGAATTCCAAAAAACTATCTCTTATCTCTTTTGAAGTCATATGTGTTATATTCTATAGCGATTTTAAAATGAATCACAAAAATAGGTTTTTTTACTAAAATTATTTAGATTTGCATGAAATATAGTGCTCAATTTGCTTATGCCCAAAAAAAGAAGATACAAATTTAATCCGGAGACTTTAGCATACGAACTTCATAAAATCCCTATCAAAGCAAGATTTTCCAAGGGTTTTATAATTTTTCTGCTGAGTCTTGTTACCTCGCTGGGTTACTATTTTGGATATACCAGATACCTGAACCTTGAAACCCCAAAAATGCTTGCATTACTTAGAACATCAGATGAGTTGTCAAGTAAGCTGGAATTAATGAACAAAAGGTTCAATCAGGCCAACAGTTCGTTGCTTACCCTTCAGATGCGCGACAATTACATATACAGACCAATTTTTGGTATGGAAGAGATTCCTCAGGATATCAGAGATGCTGGTTTCGGCGGTGTTGACAGATACTCATATCTCAAGAGTTTTGACCGCTCCGGTATTCTAAGCAGAACAGCAATGAATATGGATGTCCTGTATAAAAAGGCATTTATACAGTCAAAATCGTTTGACGATGTAGTATTGCTTGCCAAAAGTGCCGATGAAATGTCGCTTTGTGTCCCGGCTATTCCACCGGTAAATATTACAGGATCGAGAATAAGATATGCCAGCAGTTTTGGATATAGACCGGATCCTTTTAACGGACAGGTCAGAATGCACTCTGGTGTCGATCTTTCGGGTCCTGTTGGTGAACCAATCTATGCTACCGGCAACGGAAGAGTTGTGGAGATTGGCTTCGATTTCTTCGGTTATGGTAATTTTGTAATTGTTGACCATGGTTTCGGGTACAAGACAAGATATGCACATCTCAAGACCAGTATGGTTGCTATGGGCAGAATTGTCAAGAGAGGGGAGCAAATAGCAATAATGGGAAATACAGGCAGGTCAAAAGGGCCGCATGTACACTATGAGGTTATTTATAGAAACCGACCGGTAAATCCTCTGAATTACTATAACAGAGATATCGAACCGGAAGATTTCAAAGCGTTGATAAGTCCCCGCGGATAGTCTGTTAATATGAGTAAATATAAATTCAATAAGGAGCAGTTAAGTTTTGTAGAGGATAAATTAGGGATAAAAGGTAAAATAAGGGTTGTCTTTAACTACATTATCACGAGTCTTCTGCTAGCCATTCTCTATTACATAATTTTCGCACTGATTTTTGACACCAGCCAGGAGGAGAGGTTGGTCAAAGAGAACAAACTTATGGCAGAGGAGTATAAGAGAGTCAGTAAGAAGATGGATATTCTCGACAATGTAATTTCTGATCTGCGTGAAAGAGATAAGGAAATATATAAAAGTATATTTAAATCGTCACCTCCAGATTTTTTCTCACACCAGTACAACTCTCAGCTTTATTCCCAGCTTGATTCATCTGCCGACCTTCAGTTGGTAAACTTCTCTGCAACAAAGACCCGAAATCTGGAAAGCATGTTAACCGACGAAAATAGAATTATCAGCGACATTATGTCAAAAGCAGGTAAAAACTCGTCTGTTACTTCCATTCCGTCATTAATACCTCTAAAGCGAATAAACGTTTCCCAAACGGGAGCCAGTATAGGAAAAAGAATACACCCCTTTTACAAAACCACAGCGGAGCATACAGGAATTGATATTCTTGCCGCAATTGGAACAGAGGTTCATGCCACTGCAGATGGTATTGTTACGGATGTTATAAGATCGGACAGAGGGAGGGGAAATGAAGTGATAATTGAACATGATGGAGGATACATATCAAAATATGCGCACCTGGGCGACATACTGGTCAGAAAATCACAGCCGGTTAAACAAAATAATATTATTGCCCGGGTAGGGAACAGTGGTCTCTCTTTTGCTCCTCACCTGCACTATGAAGTTATTTTTAACGGAGAGATTATGGACCCGGTACATTACTTCTTCGCGGACCTTACTCCCAATACATACCGGGAGATGATGATACTCTCCATGAGCAGCGGCCAGTCACTGGATTAAAAACAGCAATAATATTTTTGAATCATGCCATACAAAGAGTTCAAAATCGAAAAGCTTTACTACACGATTGGTGAAGTAGCTGAAATACTGAATGAAAATACCTCTTTAGTGAGATTCTGGGCGCAGAAATTCCCCGGATTCATTAAGCCGGCCAGAAACAAAAAAGGTAACCGCCTGTTTACTGCAGAAGATCTTACAAACTTCAGGACAATCTACTATCTTGTAAAAGAGAGAGGAATGACACTTGAGGGTGCGGCAAAGAGAATGAAAGACAACAAATCGGGCGAAGACAGAAGGGTTGATGTAATAACAACTCTTAACAGCATTAAGGAAAGACTCACGGAAATATCTGATTCTCTGTAAAATGAGAGCTTTTGAGATTGTCAGGATAATTGAGGAACTTGCTCCCCCGGCCATTCAGGAGAGTTGGGACAACTCTGGATTATCTATAGGTGACCTGAACAGCGAAGTTGATTCTGTATTACTTGCCCTTGACTGTACGCCGGAAATCATTGACGAGGCAGTATCTGCAGGTTGCCAGATGATAATAACGCATCATCCTCTTATTTTCAAAGGGATAAAACAAATATCGAACGACACGTTGTTGGGAGGCATGATAACTAGAATTATCAGGAATAATATCATTATCTACTCTGCTCACACAAATGCAGATAAGATACTGTCGGGTGTCAGCGGTATAATGGCTGCAAGGCTCGGACTTGTAAATATAAAATTTCTTAACCAGGATTCATGCGGTGAATATGGAATGGGTGTAGTGGGAGATCTTGAAACACCGTCAGATTTTAAGCAAATTTTAAAAAAGGTTAAAGAAAACTTTAATCCGGGGATTATAAAATGTTCTAAACCAATAGAAAATAAAATATCCCGGATAGCACTTTGTGGCGGTAGCGGCTCTTCGCTTATAGAACAAGCAAGAGATGCCGGAGCACAGCTGTTTATAACAGGCGATGTGTCATACCACTTTTTTTTTAGTGAAAAAGGCTTTATGATAATGGATATAGGCCATTACGAGAGCGAATACGGACTACTGGAATTATTAAAATCTGTTCTTACAAAAAAAATATCTACATTTGCAGTTCGCATTGCGGAGAAAAATACAAATCCCATACACTACTATTAATATAGACTATGGCTACAGCTAAATCAAAAGGTACAATCGAAACCCCTCTGGACGGAGGTACATTTATCTCATTACAGAAGAGCTCCAACGAGGGAGATCTCAGTATGGAGACCAAACTTCATCTATTATATGATCTTCAGCAGGCAGATAGTAAAATAGATAAAATCCATCTTTTAAGGGGAGAGCTTCCTCTGGAAGTACAGGATTTAGAAGATGATATTCTAGGGCTCAAGACAAGAGTGGAAAACCTGCAGACAGAATTGAAAGAGATTGATAAGCTAATTGCACAAAAGAAAATCGATCTGGAAAATTCCAAGAGTTTAATTGAGAAATACACATCTCAGCAGAACAACGTTAAAAATAACAGAGAATTTGATTCTTTGTCAAAAGAGATAGAATTTCAGGGTCTTGAAGTTCAGCTTGCCGACAAGAGAATCAAAGAGAACACTCTTTTACAGGCAGAAAAGAAAGCTGCTCTTACAATTGCCATGGAGGCACTGAGTGAAAGAGGAATAGATCTGGAAAACAAGAAAAAAGAACTGGAATCGATAGTAGCAGAGACTGCAAAAGAGGAAGAGGAACTGATGAAATTATCGGAAGAGATCTCTGCTCAGATTGATGCAAGAATGCTGGCTGCATACAAAAAGGTAAGAACCAATGCAAGGAACGGTCTGGCTGTTGTTACTGTCAGAAGAGATGCTTGTGCAGGTTGCTTCAATAAAATTCCGCCTCAAAGACAGATGGACATTGCATCCAGCAAAAAGATAATTGTTTGTGAGTACTGCGGTAGAATTCTGGTTAGTGCAGATTTTGAAAACGAATAAATGGAGTCAAGGCCCTATACAGTAAGGGAACTTTTCTTCAGGCACATAGCTCAAACTTCCCCTTCTCCTCTAGGAATCGAAATCCAAAGGGCAGACGGGGTTTTTTTGTACTCTGCAGATAACAAACGATACATCGACCTGGTATCCGGAGTTTCGGTTTCAAATATAGGACATGGGAACAAAGATGTAATTGAGGCAGTTAAGCTCCAGGCAGAGAAACATATGCACCTGATGGTTTATGGAGAGATAATTCAGTCACCTCAGGTAGAACATGCAACACTTCTCTGTTCTCAGCTTCCCTCCGGAATGCAATCTGTATATTATGTCAATTCGGGCAGCGAAGCAAACGAAGCAGCCATCAAACTGGCAAAAAGACATACCGGCAGGTTTGAGATAGTCAGCTGTATTAACAGTTACCATGGTAGCAGCCACGGGGCGCTGAGCCTGATGAGCGACGAGAGTTTCAAGAGTTCCTTCAGGCCGTTGTTGCCGGGAATACGTCATATAATGTTTAATAATCCGGATGATCTCGAAAAGATAACTGAAAAGAGTGCTTGTGTGATAGTTGAGCCTGTTCAGGCAGAAGCCGGTGTAATTGTTCCGGACAAAGGATACCTGAATGCCCTTAGAGAAAGATGTACCAAAACAGGAACATTATTGATTTTCGATGAGATACAGACAGGCTTCGGTCGTTGTGGAAAACTTTTCGCCTTCCAGAAGTTCGGAGTTTCTCCGGATATTATTACCTTAGCAAAAGCATTGGGAGGAGGAATGCCGCTCGGGGCTCTGGTTGCATCAGAAGAATTGATGAGGGACTGGCAATCTGATCCTGTGCTTGGTCATATTACAACCTTCGGGGGCCATCCGGTATCTTGTGCAGCGGCAATTGCTTCTTTGAAGATTCTGCTTAAAGAGAGATGGATTGGCGATGTGGAGAAAAAGTCGGAACATTTTGTAAAGGCGATAGGTGTGCATCCTCTGGTAAAGGAGGTAAGGGCAGCAGGATTATTGATTGCAGTAGATCTTGGTAACGAAGAGTATGCAAGGAGAGTACTTCCGATGCTGATTGAAGAGGGGGTTCTGAGTGACTGGTTCCTGTTCTGTCCTACTGCTTTCAGAATTGCTCCGCCACTTTGCATAAGCGAAGACGAGGTTGAATATGCTATAGAGAGGATAATAAAAGTATTGGATAAATTGAATAATTAGTAAGGGCAATGGCTAAAACAGATAACAGGCAAAAGGCAAAGACGGAGAAAAACATAGATATCCTGAGTCTTGAGATGGGGAAAAAACCACCTCAGGCGATAGATATTGAAGAGGCGGTTCTCGGGGCACTTATGCTTGAGCCAAATGCAATATCTGATATCATTGATGTCATTAATCCGGAGTGTTTCTACAAGGAGAGCAACAGGAAAATCTTCAGTGCCATTGCCAGTCTTGCATCTAAGCATGCCCCTGTAGATATCTTCACCATATCTGAAGAGCTTAAGAATCTGGGCGACCTTGAGACTGTAGGGGGTACTGTATATCTGAGTCAGCTAAGCATGAAGATTGGCGCGGCCGCACATATCGATTATCATGCTAAGATTCTGTTACAGAAGTATATTCAGCGTGAACTAATTGGAATCTCCTATGAAGTTCAAAGGGACTCATTTGATGACAATATTTCTGTAGATGATCTTCTGGATACAACCCAGCAAAAGATTTTCACACTTTCCGACAGGAACATGAAAAGGGATACACAAGCTATTCAGTTTGTGATAAGTCAGGCAATTGATGATCTTCAATCTACCCAGCTTAGAGAAGACGGACTAAGCGGTGTGCCTTCGGGATATACATCTATTGACAGGGTAACACTGGGGTGGCAGCCTTCAGATATGATAATAATTGCAGCAAGACCATCTGTGGGTAAGACTGCATTTGTGCTGACAATGGCAAGAAACATGACTGTTGACCATAACGTTCCGGTTGCCTTCTTTTCACTGGAAATGTCATCGTTGCAACTTGCAAAGAGGTTGATGATAAGTGAGACAGGGCTTGAACCAGATAAGATAAAAGGTGGGAAAAAGCTTGCCGATTATGAGTGGGAACAGCTTAACTCAAAACTGAACCAACTTGTAAAGGAGCCTCTTTATATTGATGATACTCCCTCTTTGTCTATTTATGAATTCAGGTCAAAAGCAAGAAGACTCGTTGCAAATGCCGGTGTCAAGATGATTATCATTGACTACCTTCAGTTGATGACGGGCCCGCCTGAGTTGAAAGGAATGCGCGAACAGGAGGTATCTGCAATTTCCAGGTCACTGAAGGCAATTGCAAAGGAACTTAATATTCCGATTATAGCACTGTCGCAGTTAAGCAGGGCGGTAGAGACAAGGGGAGGGGCAAAGAGACCTCAACTAAGTGACTTGAGGGAATCCGGAGCAATTGAGCAGGATGCAGATATTGTAATGTTTATACACAGACCCGATTATTATGGCTTAACTGACGAGAATCCGGAGCTGAGAGGAATGACAGATATTATTATTGCAAAGCACAGAAATGGCGAGGTAAGGGACGTTCAGATGAGATTCAGAAGCTCGGAGGTTAAATTTGTTGATGTCACTGATTCTGCGCTCTCCTTCGATCCTTTTGCACGTGACGGCATTGAAACCATATCTTCTAAAATGAATCAATCAGAATTCATATCTAATTCTGACTTTGAGAGGGAATTCTAAAATGCGGCTGAAATTACTCCTGATAGTATTTACGGCGTTTTTATCAAACGTATACTCACAGGAACTCCTGCCTCTGCCCGTGAGGGACATAAAATTTGATGACCTTGTATTTAACCACGGAGAAAATCTGAGGTATATTATAAATTATCAGTGGGGCTCTATCAATACCGATGTCGGAGAGGCTGTTCTTACACTTGAGTACAACGATAGTGCCGAAGAGCCGTTTTTTCATGCAAGAGCAGTTGGTCGTACTTTCAGGTTTTATGATGTTCTTTTTAAGGTAAGGGATTTTTACGAGACAAAATTTTCGGCAAGAAATCTCAGGCCATTGTATTTCCACCGCGATATCAGGGAGAAGAGGTACAAAATGAAAAACACCATGACTTTTCTTCCAAATTATCAGATAAGAGCCAACGTAGAGAGATTGGATGATCCTCCGAGAGATACTCTTCTCAATGGTAAGATATACACTTTTGACTTGCTTTCACTATTCTATTTTGCCAGAAACAATGATTTTGGCAATGACAAGGTAGGTCAGGAGAGACCGGTCTCATTTGTAATTGACGGAGAGATATACGATCTCTATTACAGGTATCTGGGTAAGGAAAATAAAAGAATTCCCGGAATGGGTCACTATAAAACAATTAAATTTGCAGCAAGACTGGTTGCAGGAGAGGTGTTTTCAGGCAAGGAGGAGTTGGTTTTCTGGGTTACCGATGATAAGAATAAGATTCCGCTTTTATTTGAAACACCAATAATAGTGGGACGGGTCACAGGAAGACTTGCCGGTTTTTCCAACATTAAGTATCCGCTTTCAAGTAAAATAAAATAGATTATGAAAACAGACAACATAGAACACGAAGGAGTCATTCTGGATATAGACAGTGATTATATAAGCGTAGAGATATTGAATAAAGCTGCGTGTGCATCGTGCCATTCAAAATCGATGTGCTCGATGAGCGATGTTAAGGCTAAGGTTATACAGGTGGAAAACAGAGGCTTCGATATTTATGAAAAGGGAGAGAGGGTAAATGTGCTTCTTAAAAGAAGCCTTGGTTTTAAAGCCTTGTGGATATCTTATTTGATTCCTTTAATTATTTTATTGGTATTATTATTAGCTTTGTCGGCTGTTGGGGTCGGGGAATTGCTCATAGGGTTAAGCATTCTGGCCTTTCTTGCTCTTTACTATTTTATAGTTTTCCTCCTGAGAGACAAGATTAAAAAGGAATTTATTTTTATTGTTGAGAAATTAGATAAATAATGAATACTATTATTTTTACAATTGTAAGCTTAAGCGTTTTGGGGCTCGTATTGTCCCTTATTCTTTATTTGGTGTCACAGAAATTTAAAGTGGTTGAAGATCCGAGGATAGACGGCGTTCAGGAGCTTCTTCCGGCTGCAAATTGCGGAGGATGCGGATATGCCGGATGCAGGGCCTTTGCAGAAGCATGTGTAAATGCAGAGGATCTGGATAAAATGTATTGTCCGGTAGGGGGCAACGCTGTAATGCAAAACGTTGCCGGATATCTGGGAGTCAAGGTTGCGGAGAAGGCACCTCAGATAGCAGTTGTAAGATGTAACGGTACCTGCGACAACCGGCCGAAGACTAGCAACTATGACGGATACTCTTCATGTGCAGTTATGGCAAACCTTTTTGCAGGAGATACAGATTGCAGGTATGGATGTCTTGGTCAGGGCGACTGTGAACTATCCTGCAAGTTCGATGCAATAAAGATGGACCCAAGAACCGGTCTTCCTGAGGTAGATGAGGAGAAGTGCACGGCCTGCGGGGCTTGTGTCAAGGCATGTCCAAAGATGATAATTGAGCTCAGAAACAAGGGTCTCAAGAACAGAAGGATTTTTGTGTCGTGCATAAACAAAGATAAAGGTGGTGTTGCAAAAAAAGCTTGTGTGGTGGCTTGCATTGGATGTACAAAGTGTCAGAAGGTTTGTCCTTATGATGCAATTACAATGTCAAGCAATCTTGCATATATAGATTACAATAAGTGCAAATTGTGCCGGAAGTGTGTTATTGAATGTCCTACAAGGGCAATCTGGGAGGTCAACTTCCCTGTCAGGCTTCCGAGAGTCGAGAATGCACCAGTTATTGATCAGAAATAATATTTAATTATGAGTAAAACTTTTTCTCTTGGAGGAATTCACCCTAATGATAACAAAATATCTGCAAACGCCAGTATAGAGAATTTCCCGCTTGTAGATACAGCATACATATCCATGTCGCAGCACCTCGGAGCCCCGGCAGAGCCAGTGGTTGCAAAAGGTGATACCGTTAAGGTTGGTCAGCTGATTGCAAAATCATCCGGATTCATCTCTGCCAATATTCACTCTTCGGTATCCGGCGTAGTATCATCAGTTGAACTTCTTCCGGATCTCTCCGGTACGATGGTACAACATATTGTTATTAAGGTAGATGGTGATGTGTGGATGGATAATATTGATAAAAGTGAAGAAATTGTCAGAGATATAAAACTTTCAGGTCCTGAAATCATTGCAAAAATTGCTGAGTGTGGTATAGTAGGTTTGGGAGGTGCAGCTTTCCCGACTAACATAAAACTCTCTCCGCCTCCCGGAAAGAAGGCTGAATTCCTGATAATCAATGGTGCGGAATGCGAACCTTATCTGACATCGGACTACAGGATAATGGTCGAGAATCCTGAACAGATTCTTATAGGGACAAAAATAATGATGAAGGCGCTTAATGTAAAAAGTGCATACTTTGGAGTTGAGGACAATAAACCAAAGGCCATTAAGCTTTTAAAGAAAATTACAGCCAAGAACTATCCTGAAATAAAAATAGTGTCGCTTACTAAAAGGTATCCGCAGGGTGGTGAAAAACAGATGATAGAAGCCATAACCGGACGTCAGGTTCCCTCTATGGGCCTTCCTATAGATGTAGGGGTTGTGGTTCAGAATGTCGGGACTGCGCTTGCTGTTTATGAGGCAGTACAGAAGAACAAACCGCTCTTTGACGGGATTGTCACAATTACCGGTAAGTGCATGACAGAACAGCGGAACTTCAGATTAAGAGTAGGGACCACATTTGATACAATGATGTATGCGATTGGTGGCCTGCCAAAGGATGCAGTTAAGCTCATAAGCGGTGGTCCAATGATGGGTAAAGCTGTATGCAGGATGGATGCTGCATCTGTAAAAAGTACTTCGGCCCTTTTGTTACTGACAGAAGAGGAGACAAAAAGGGGTGTTGAGAGCAATTGCATCCGTTGTGCAAAATGTGTAGAGGCGTGTCCGATGGGTCTGGAACCATATCTGTTAAACAGACTCTCCAGGGCAGGCAGAATTGAAGATCTGGAGGAGCATATGGTTCATGACTGTATTGAATGCGGATGTTGCATATATACCTGTCCGTCGAATATTCCGCTTCTGGATACAATAAGGCTTTCAAAGGCTCAGGTAATAAAGATTATCAGAAGCAGACCTAAAAAGTAAAAAAAGAAAAAATATATGAAAAAATTACTTGTTTCACCTGCTCCGCATCTGCACGGAAAAGAGAGCACAAGGGGATTAATGCGAGATGTGATAATCGCTCTTTCACCTTCTCTTCTTGTTTCAATATACTTTTTTGGATTTTCGGCCATAAAGCTTGCATTGGTCGGAATCATATCATGTGTGGTTGTCGAGTATGTCATTCAGAAGTATGTAATCAAGTCCACTAAAACAATAAATGATTACTCTGCGGCTCTTACAGGATTACTTCTGGCACTTAACCTTCCTCCGAACTCACCGTGGTGGCTGATACTTATTGGATCAATAGTAGCTATCGGGGTGGCCAAAATGACTTTTGGCGGTTTGGGACAGAACCTCTTCAACCCTGCACTTGTAGGTCGTGTTTTCCTTCTTGTATCCTTCCCGGTGATTATGACAGACTGGACGATTCCTGTTTCCTGGTTCAGGGAGGGGATCGATGCATCCTCGGGTGCGACAGCATTGTCAATAGTTAAGGAGGGTCTGGCGAAAGGGCTCAATATGGATCAGATTTTTCAGGCAAACAACTTCTCATATATGGAGATGCTATTTAGTAAGATAGGGGGGTCAGTCGGAGAAGTTTCGGCACTTGCACTTATTGCCGGATTTATATATCTGCTTGTCAGAAGAGTTATAAAACCACATATTCCTCTGTCTATAATAGGATCGGGAATAATTATTACCGGTATTTTCTGGTTAATTGACCCTCAGCAATATGCAGATCCTATATTCAGTGTTCTTACAGGTGGTATTCTTATAGGTTCCATATTTATGGCAACTGATTATGTGACATCGCCAATGAGCAAGTCGGGTATGATTCTGTACGGGGTGGGAATAGGATTTTTAACAATCATGATACGTTATTTCGGGTCGTATCCCGAAGGTATATCTTTTGCAATTCTAATAATGAATGCGTGTGTACCGCTTATTAATAAATTTATGCTGCCAAAACGTTTTGGAAAGGAGGTAAAAAATGGCTAAGGAATCATCTCTGAAAAACATGGTATCGACACTTTTTATAGTGTGTCTGGTATCATCCACTCTTCTGGGAGGAGTGTACGCTATCACTAAGGAGCCGATTGAGGCTGCGGCAATTGCCAAAATAAACTCTTCAATATCGCTGGTAGTTCCTGCTTTTGATAATGACCCATCTGCTGAGGCATTTACAAAAGAACTGGATGGTAATTCCTACAGGGTTTACCCGGCAAAAAAGGGTGGAGAGATTGTCGGATATGCTGTTCAAACTTTTTCAACTAACGGTTTTGCCGGAAGAATTGTTATAATGGTTGGATTCAACCTGGACGGCACTATTTTTAATACATCGGTACTGTCACATTCCGAAACCCCTGGTCTTGGTGACAAGATGGTAGAGGGAAAGAGTAATTTCAGTGTACAATTCAAGGGGAAAAACCCGGCTGATTTTAAAATGTCGGTAAAGAAGGATGGGGGAGATGTTGATGCAATAACAGCATCTACAATTACCTCGCGTGCTTTTTGCGGTGCCTTGGAATCGGCATACAAAGTTTACCAGTTATGTGTTCAAGTACCAACTAATAAAGTGAATAGCAATGAGTAAATTAAGTTTGATAACCGGTGGTATAATTAAAAACAATCCTACTTTTGTTCTTGTTCTGGGAATGTGCCCCACTCTTGCAACAACTACATCTGCAATGAATGGATTTGGAATGGGGCTTGCAACATTGTTTGTGCTTACAATGTCAAATATTGTAATTTCACTTGTTGCCACACAGGTTCCGGATAAGGTCAGGATTCCTGTCTATATTGTTGTAATTGCTGCTTTTGTTACTATTCTTCAGCTTCTTATGCAGGCATTCACTCCGGGATTGTATGCAACTCTTGGAATATTTATTCCACTTATTGTAGTAAACTGCATAGTTCTGGGAAGGGCAGAGGCTTATGCGTCCAAGAATAATGTTGCCGATTCTGCAATGGATGGTATTGGAAGCGGAATAGGCTTTACATTGTCATTGACAGTTATCGGACTTGTAAGAGAGATACTGGGCAGTGCCTCAATTTTCGGAGTAAAATTCATGGACTCAGATGGTATTCTGGCATTTGTACTTGCCCCCGGGGCATTTATAGTTCTTGGATACCTTATGGTACTATTCAATAAGCTAAAATCTAAAATCTCCTAAAAGCGGTTGTTATGGAATACATTATAATTGTTATATCGGCAGTTTTCGTCAACAATATATTATTATCACAGTTTCTTGGCGTATGCCCGTTTCTGGGAGTATCAAATAAAGTAAGCACAGCAGCAGGAATGTCGGGTGCCGTAGTATTTGTAATTGCTTTGGCAACTCTTACTACATATATTTTACAGTATTACGTACTTGTACCGCTTGGTATAGAGTTCATGCAGACTGTTGCGTTTATATTGGTAATAGCTGCCTTGGTGCAGATGGTTGAGATAATCCTTAAAAAAATCAGTCCTTCACTTTATCAGGCCCTTGGAATATTCCTGCCTCTGATTACAACAAACTGTGCTGTTCTTGGGCTTGCTATACTGGTAGTATCAAAGGAGTTCTCCTTTGGCGGGGCTCCTCATATGTTAAATATGGTAGAGTCGGTTGTCTACGCAACATCCAGTGCGGTCGGATTCGGTGTTGCAATGATTCTTTTTGCAGGAATAAGGGAACAACAAGAGTTGTCCAATGTTCCAAAGGCATTTCAGGGAACACCTATTGCCCTTATAACTGCCGGAATACTGGCTCTTTCATTTATGGGATTTGCCGGATTGGTATAAATATTGGAATAATGGGAAAAAATCTATTGGAGATTGAACAAACTCTTCGTGATGGAAATATTGAGAAGGCTCATGATGAGTTGCTGTAATTTCTGGCAAAAGTGCCCGATAACGACAATGCGTGGTATATGCTGGGAGGTATATTCAGAAGACAACAGCTGTGGGGAGAGGCCATCAATGCTCTTAACAAGGCTAAGTTTCTGAATCCTGCAGGTCCTGCAGCGTATGCAATAGAATCAATTTACGAGATTATACGTTTTCAGAATTCGGATTTGATGAATCCGTGAGAAAGCATAATTGATTTTGAAGCCAGTCCTTCAACCTCATTGCGATTGTGTGTCACATGTATTATTGTCTGCCCAGAATTTTTAAGGCCGATAAGTGTTCGCTTGGCTTCGTCACGCAAATCTTCGTCTAAAGCAGAAAGAGGTTCGTCAAGTATTAAAATTACAGGTTCATAGGCTATTGCCCTTGCAAGGGCCACTCTTTGTCTCTCTCCTCCGGACAAAGTGCCAATATCTCTGCCCAGCAGGTTCTCTATGTAAAAATACTCAGCCAGAACTGTTACTCTTGATTTAATAGTAAGGTGATCTTTTTCCAGTATTCTTAAGGGGAATGCAATATTTTCATATACAGAGAGATGTGGAAACAGGGCGTAATCCTGGAACAACAGACCAACTGGTCTTGTTCTGGTAGGTGTGTATGTATGATTTACCGAATCTATTATGATATTACCTTTTTTGGCTCTCCTCAGACCGGCAATCAACTCCATCAACACAGATTTGCCGGATCCCGACGGTCCCGATATTGCCAGATAGCCACCTCTTTCAAGTTCAAAAGAGAGTGGGCCGAGGTTAAATTCTCCCACAGAATATTCAAGCGATTCAATTTGCAGCATCATCTTTTCTGATATATTCTGAGAAAAATAAAAATTATTAGAGTTACCGCAATGAATATTGCAGCCACAGGTCTTGCATAATCAAGTCCGAATGAGTTGAAACGGTCAAAGATAAGAACAGGAGTAGTCATAGGATGGTATGCGACAATTACAACGGCACCGAATTCGCTCATCCCTCGTGCAAACATAAGTACCAATCCCGATATGACAGATCTTTTTGCCAGAGGAAGGCTTATTTTAGTAAAAACCTGATACCTTGATGCTCCAAGTGTCTCAGCGGCCTGCTCCAGTCTCACGGGGACAGCTGCGAAACCATCTCTTGCCGAGTTTATAAGAAACGGGACGCTCACAAATGCCATAGCCAGCCCAATTGCAGCAGATGAACCCACAAGATTCAGGCCTATGGAAGAGGCGAGCGAACCCAAAAGGGAATCTCTGGATATGAAGCCAAGAAGAGCAATACCCGCTGCGGAATGAGGAATCACAATAGGAAGGTCTATTATTGCTTCAATTATACCTTTGAATGGAAATGTCTTTCTTGCAAGAATGTATGCCAGAGGAAGAGCAGAAAGTGATGCGACAAGCGTGACGAGGGCAGATATCAGTAGTGTTCTGAAGATACTATTGCTTACTTCACTGTCATTTATGGTGGCAAAAAATCCGGGAGCCTTAAGTGAGAAAAACAGACCTAACAAAGGGGCAATTAAGAAAATAAGTATAATACCCCCGAGCAGGGCGAAGATCAGATAGGTAAGATTGAAGCTATTGTTGAATCTCATGAAAACAAAGATAGACAATTTTCATATCTTTGTTTTAAGTAATAACTATTAACAAACACATTATGTTAAGATCAAAATTCATATCATTATTTATCACGGTTGCAATAATTGCATCCGGTACTCCATCTGTCTATGCTCAAAGTGGAGAGAGAAAAGCAACGATTCAGCAAACAGAACCTAAGGCACCAGTTGCAGATTCTACAAAGAAGGCCCCTGAAAAAGGCCCGCAGACACTTGAGAAATTCATTAAAAAGGATGCCAAAATCATGAAGGGGCTTACAACCGTTTATGTTCAGGATGGAAAATTCTTTATTACTATTCCAGACTCTCTGTTTAACAGAGATATTCTTATGGTTACCAGAATCTCAAAGGCTGCTGCAGGTATACGCAGTTCGTTTGCCGGTTACGCAGGTGACGATATTAATTCTGGCACGTTCAGATTTGAAGCCGGACCTAACAATAAGATTTTTTTAAGAAAAATATCGGGAAGAGACAGATCGGCAGACAGCACCAAATCTATGTATACATCTGTTCTGAAATCAAACCTTCAGGCAATTGCTGCCTCTTTTGACATAAAGGCACAATCAGAAGATAAAAAAGACAATCTTATAGATGTTACTGATTTTTTCAATTCTGACTCAGAATTACTCTTCTTTAGAAAATCAGGAAAATCTTCCTTTAAGCTGGGCGGAATGCTGAAAGAGAGCTCATATATATCCTCTATAAGGACATACCCGATAAACACAGAGGTTAAGAGTGTAAAGACATATATGCAGACCGACCAGGGAGAACCTGCAACTTATGAGCTGAACAACTCATTTGTCCTTTTGCCAAAGGTTCCGATGACTGCAAGGTATGCCGATGACCGTGTTGGATATTTCACAAACAGCTACACAGATTTTGATCAGAACCCACAGGGTGTGAAAGCTATAGAAATGATTGCCAGATGGAGACTTGAGCCAAAACCTGAGGATATGGAGAAGTACAAGCGCGGACAGCTGGTAGAGCCTGCAAAACCAATTATTTACTACATAGATCCATCAACCCCTAAGGAGTGGGTTCCATATCTTATTCAGGGGGTAAATGACTGGCAGCCACTTTTTGAGAAGGCAGGTTTTAAAAATGCAATTTATGCACTTGAAGCGCCTTCAAAGGACAAGGATTCAACATGGTCGCTGGAAGATGCAAGGTACTCTGCAATTGTTTATAAACCTTCAGATATTGCCAATGCAAGCGGCCCTCATGTCAGTGATCCACGTTCCGGTGAGATTATCGAAAGCCATATCAACTGGTACCATAATGTAATGTCATTACTTAGAAACTGGTATTTTGTACAATGTTCACCAAATGACCCTGATGCAAGAAAGATGACATTTGATCCTAAGCTTATGGGACAGCTTATAAGATTCGTCTCTTCTCATGAAGTGGGACACACACTTGGTCTGAGACACAACTTTGGTGCAACGGCGCTTTATACTACCCAACAACTAAGAGACAAGAAATTCCTTAAGGAAAATGGCCATACAACTTCAATAATGGACTATTCGAGGTTCAACTATGTGGTTCAACCAGAGGACAGAATACCAAGAGAGCTGCTTTTCCCAAGATTAGGTATTTATGACTACTGGTCAATTGAGTGGGGCTACAGAAGATTTCCGGAGATTGACAATCCGGTAAATGAACTTGGCAAGCTAAACAAATGGATAATTGAAAAGAACAAGGATAAAAGATACAAATTCGGAACTGAGTCAAGTGCAAGCGACCCGAGACTTCAATCAGAAGATTTGGGCGAGAATCAGATGGAGGCTAATGAGTTGGGAATCAAGAACCTGAAAATAGTTATGGCAAATCTGGGTGAATGGACAAAGGAACCAAACACAGACTTTGAAAACCTAAAGACGCTGCATGGTGAGGTTAACAGCCAGTTTTGCAGATATATCGGCCATGTTGTAAAATGGGTTGGCGGAGTTTATGAG
>CAZREC010000007.1:0-39672 GCA_964599025.1 uncultured Muribaculaceae bacterium
GCTCATTAAAAGATAATAACTCATTTTTATCGTATGTATTACTTAAAGATAACATCGGATACTTGTGATGCACCTGAATGAACTCTGTCTGGTCAGAAATTTCTCTTAAATCACTTCCTACGCTGTTTGTGGGTGATTTTTCTGAGGCAAACTGAGGATATTTAGATTCCAGGGCCTGTAGATCTGTCAAAAGGACATCGTACTCAAAATCTGAGATAACAGGTTTATTTTCTATGTAATACCTCCGATTGTGATCATTAATAACCTCTCTTAAATGAGAGATTTTTTCCAATGCATCTGCTTCTGATTTTTTCATATATTTACTGCAAATTTAGATATTTTTTAATTATTACTAACTTTGCCAGCTCAATTAGTAAAAAGATGAAAAAATCAATTGTAATTTTAACAGGAGGGGGACCCGCACCAGGAATGAATACTGTTGTAGGGAGCATTACTAAAACTTTTATTTCAAAGGGGTACCGTGTTTTGGGCCTGCATGGTGGATACAAAGGTATATTCTCAAAAAATCCCGAATATACTGAACTTGACTTTCTAATGGCCGACTCAATATTCAACAGAGGAGGCTCATATCTGATAATGAGCAGATATAAACCCAGCAACAAGGATTTTGAAGATAACTTCAACCTGAATTTCTTTGTTGAAAATAATATTAAGCTGCTTGTTACCATAGGAGGCGATGACACTGCTTCTACAGCTAACAGGGTTGCAAAATTCCTGGAGGAACATAACCACAGGATTTCAAACATTCATGTCCCGAAAACTATTGACAATGACCTTCCTTTACCTCTTCAGAGACCAACATTTGGTTATGAATCGGCTAAATCAGAAGGAGCACGACTTGCCACTACTGTTTATGAAGATGCAAGAACCAGCAACAATTGGTTTGTTGTTTGTGCAATGGGACGTTCTGCCGGCCATCTTGCCTTTGGTATTGGTGCAGCTGCGCACTATCCAATGATTGTCATTCCTGAGATGTTCAATAAAACACCCATCACTTTAGATAAAATTATAAAACTAGCTGTTTCATCGATAGTTAAAAGATTAATTCTAGGAATCAAATATGGTTCGGTGATGATTTCAGAAGGTGTTTTTCATGAACTAAGCAGCGATGAACTTAAAAAATCGGGAGTTACCTTCTCTTATGACGACCATGGCCACCCTGAACTTGGAAAAGTCTCAGAAGCTCATATCTTTAGTGAAATGGTAGAGAAAAGGCTAAGGGAACTTGGCTTGAATACCAAAACAAGACCGGTAGAGTTGGGATATGAACTAAGATGTCAATATCCAAGTGCTTATGATCTTGTTTATTGCACAGAACTGGGAATTGGAGTAAATCAGCTTTTCAATGAAGGAAAAACCGGATGTATGGTTTATATAGACCATCTGGGGAAGGTCAAGCCGCTTTATCTTAAAGACATACAAGATCCGATAACTGGAAAGATTCCACCAAGAGGAGTAAGTCTTGAGTCAGACAGAGTGCAGGCAATAATCAATAATATAATGCATTACATATGTAAAGACGATTATGAGGCAGCTAAAGCATTTTTACCTGTTCCAGAGGAATACGACTTTAAAAAAATACTAAATTGGTAATATCTTCCTTCAAGGAGAAATTTATAATCTATCAGGTTTTACCCAGGTTGTTTGGGAATACAAATGAGAATTGTATTCCCAATTCTTCTTTTTCTGTAAATGGTTCAGGTAAATTTAATGATTTCGATATCAGAACATTAATCTCCTTAAAACAACTTGGATGCACCCACATTTGGTTTACAGGAGTAATTGAACACTCAACAAAAACCGACTATTTGCAGTACGGGATATTGAAGGACAATCCCGCTCTGGTAAAGGGGGAGGCAGGTTCTCCATATGCAGTCAAGGATTATTTCGACGTTGATCCAGATCTCGCTACGGATGTATCTAAAAGGCTCTCCGAATTTTCTGATTTGATAAGAAGGACACATGAAGCGGGTTTGCAGGTAATTATTGATTTTGTTCCTAATCATGTTGCTCGGGAATACTTTTCTGATAAAAAACCATCAGGAGTAGAGGATTTTGGAGCCAAGGACAAGTGTGATTACTCATTTCATCCAATGAATAATTTTTACTATATATTAAATGAATACTTTAAATCGCCTGTCACAAATATAAATAATACAATAGAATATACAGAATTTCCATCAAAAGTAACAGGAAATGACTGTTTCTTGTCCAGTCCCGGTATAAACGATTGGTATGAGACTGTAAAATTGAATTATGGGATTGACTATAAGAATAATGGCCTGACTTACTTCAACCCTGTTCCTGATACATGGCAAAAGATGAGAGTCATATTAGATTATTGGATCAATCTTGGTATAGATGGTTTCAGATGCGATATGGCAGAAATGGTACCTGTAGAATTCTGGGAATGGGCAATTAAAAATGTAAAAAGAGATAATCCGGGTATTCTTTTTATTGCGGAAGTGTATAATCCAGCTAAATATTCTGATTATCTTGATATTGCAGGATTCGACTACCTGTATGATAAAGTTGGATTTTATGAAACACTCAGAAAGATATCTGCAGGGGATGAACCTGCCTGGCATATTACAAAGTCGTGGCAATCACTAGGTGACAACCAAAACAGTATGCTGAACTTTCTTGAGAACCATGATGAGCAAAGAATCGCATCAGATTATTTCCTTAAGGACCCTTATCTGGCTATTCCTGCACTGGTTGTTTCGCTAATGTTCAATACAACTCCTTTTATGATATATTTTGGTCAGGAATTGGGAGAGAGAGGGATGGACGAAGAAGGATTCAGTGGTGTGGATGGAAGAACATCAATTTTTGACTACTGGTCGGTATCATCAATAAGAGGATGGAGAAAACAAATCGATGTTCCGGCGTTACGGAACATATATAAGAAGTTGCTGAATACTGCCTTATCTGAGCGGGCTATAAGAACAGGGCAGACCTTCGACCTTGGATATGTAAATGGAAAGTCCGGATTTTTTGATCCTGATTCTCACTTTGCTTTTTGTAGATATCTTGATAATGAGTTGATACTTATCGTAGTAAACTTCAGTAGCAACGATGAGTTACTAAAAATTAATATTCCTAAACACTGCTTTGATTTTTTTAATATTACAGATCAGTTTGCTGATAATGGCAGGGACCTTGTTACAGGAGAGAGGATTTCTGAGATACTGTCCTGGACCTTCCCGTATCCAGTTTCAATACTGGCAAATAATGTAAGAATAATTAAATTTTCACTTCAATAATATCATCCCATGAGGTTGTATATCTTTTGGAAAGGTGGCTTGAAAGAGCCTTTATCTTCTCAGTACCCTGAGCTGCAGTAACGAGAGTATTTCTGCCATATTTGGCATTGACATCATCTAAGGCAGACATTAAATTGCTGTGTTTCAATACATCAAAGTCACAAAATATATTACCTGTTGTCTCTTCTTTTTTGGATATCTGTGAAAATATCACACCTGCTTTTTTGTAACTGAACATAGGATTGTATATCTTTTCAAGTGCCCTGCACGAGACCTTTACTAGCTCCAGAGTACTGTCAGAAGCCGTTTCGAGAGGAACGACTATACTTTGGTAACATTGCGGCATATCTTCACGAAAGTAATTTGTCAGAATAAACACCTGTATCTGACTGCAAACTCCCCTTTGTTTTCTTAGTTTTTCAGAACAGTTACTTGCAAAATATGATACAGCCTGATAAAGATCTTCAATATCAGACAACTCCTTTGAAAAACTGCGGCTTGTACAAATTTGTTTCTTGCCATCTACCGGATCTTCTAATGTTATAGAAGGTTCTTTATGGAGTTCTTTCCATGTCTTTAAACCTACAATACTCATCTTTGATTTTACCCATTCAGGAGATGCAAGTGTAAAATCAAGTGCAGTATTTATACCATTTCCTTTGAGCATTTTGGCATATCTCCGGCCAATGCCCCACACATCATCAACAGGTAAAGTACTTATAACCTTCTTTATATCAGCGTCTTTTTCCAGAAAACAGGAGTTGTTTAACCTTGGATATCTTTTACACAAGTTGCTGGCGATTTTTGCCAGTGTCTTAGTATGTGATATCCCTATACTTATTGGAATTCCTGTGTTTTTCCTGGTTACCCGGGCTATCTCCTCTCCCAGATATTTAAGCTTGCTGGTACCTATTCCGGTAAAATCGATAAATGCTTCATCAATAGAATATACTTCTATGGCCGGAACCATATTTCTGATTGAATCCATAACTCTTCTTGACATATCGCCATAAAGGGCATAGTTCGAAGAGAAAACAGTTACATCTGAATTTCTCACCAGATCCATTATCTTGAAAACAGGTTCTCCCATTTTTATACCTAATGCCTTAGCTTCATTTGAACGCGAAATCACACATCCGTCATTATTGCTTAATACAACTACGGGCCTGCCTGCCAAAGAGGGTTTGAAAACTCTTTCGCAGCTAACAAAAAAATTATTGCAGTCGGCCAATCCAAACATATTACTTGTGAAAATATTTTTTTGAGACACAGATAACTGTAATCACAATTGTACCCGCTATAATAGCTATATAGTTTGAAAGCATATCCTTAGGATCAAAGTTACGGCTGGGATTGAGTAATTGAGCAAATTCAGTGACAGTTGCCAGAACGATTCCGGAAGTTCCAATAATGACAAATGACCAGTTAGAGAATTTTCTGATATTTGTTCTTCCGAATGCGAGCCATGCAAAAATTGAATATGGAAAAAAGAGTGTAAAATGAACTAACTTATCGAGTTCTATTCCCAGTAGTTGAATAGGAATGTCAATTTTTCCCGGGTTAATAGTAAGAACCATAAGGCAAAATAAAATTGCCATATATGTAAAGAAAAGAAATTTATAAAATATTAATCTCATTTCAGTAAACTCTTTTAATAATATATTTAACGACTCCCCAAACAAGGAAATCATTATTTGCATCAACTTTTATCGAGGGGTATTTTTTGTTGGCAGGCACTAAATACAGAGTATTTCCATCGGTTTTGACTCTTTTCAGTGTAAACTCACCATCGAGAAAACATACAGCCAGACATCCGTCGTAGGGAGCAACAGACTTGTCGATAATCAGCAAGTCTTCATTATCCACACCGTCATCAATCATACTGTCGCCACTTACTCTGGCAAAAAAGGTGGAAGATGGATTTTTAACAAGGACTTTATTCAGGTCCATTGTGTTTTCAAGATAATTTTCTGCTGGAGAAGGGAATCCTGCTTGAACTGTAGGTATTATTTCTAAATATTTTGTTTTCATCAATTTTGTAAATATACAATTATATGCAGTCACAATTTATATCAAAAATACAAAATATCAGCATAATAAGTTTCTTAAGTTTTTATTTGATTTTGTTAAAAAAAAGTTTATATTTGTTCTGTATTTAAAAAATTGGGTGAACTACCACATTATTATAAAGATATGTCGGTTTTTTTTGATTAGGGATGAAAAAAAAATTGTTGTTATTTCTTTTTTTTTGGCCAACTTTAATTTGTCTGGCACAAACCGAAACAGAAAAATTCCTGATCTCGCAAGGATTTGAAAATGTAAGACATATTTCTAATAATGGTAAAGAGTTTTTTTTTCTGGAGAGCAAAGCTTTTCCGACATCAGGCAGAATAATTGGTTCTATATGCAAAAGCATAGATTCACTTTGTCCCAGATTAAAAAATGATCAGATAGATTTAGTTTTATTAAAAAACAGGCTACCTGTTTTTCATATGCAGAGTAACCGCACTTTAAAGAATAAAAGTGAAAAGTTAATATGGAGATCCGATTTTCGTGTAAGCGAAAGTTACAAAGTTCTTAGAAATATTGGTTCAGGTAAGAGATTTCATAATTCTTCATTTGCTAAAGTTGATCTGTTGTTTTATCCTCAGTTCAGATTCAAGAATGTAACTCTCGACAAGATATATCTGTTTCAGATAAACATAAATCCTACTTTCGAGATTAGTTTATGGAAAGGAGCTTTACTGACTGCACAGGTTGTTATTCCGTTATTAAACGAATATTCATTAGAGGAGAGTGAGATAAGACCAGGTTTTTTAACCTTTAGTCAGGATTTTAAAATTCCCGGAAATTTTTATGCAAGAGCAACAGTAGGAAACTTCAGTCAATTCAGAGCAGGTGCTGACCTAAAGATATTCAAACCGATTGGAGAGAGTGTTGGATTGTATGGTCAGATTGGAATTACTGCTATGTCTGTAATGTTGTTTGATACATGGTACTATTCAGACTTCAATAAAACAACATGGAGGGCCGGAGTAAACTATTTTGCCAGGCCATGGAACCTGATGTTTAATTTTAGTGTCGGCAAATATCTGGCAAATGATTACTCGGCGAGAGGAGAGATAATGAGGCATTTCAAAAATTCAACGGTTGGATTCTATGTGCAGACAATAGAAATAGACAAATTTCCTGTAAATGGCGGCTTCTTTTTCTCAATTGCTCTTCCTCCTTACTTTCAAAAGAGGAACAAGGGTTTCAGAATTTCACCAGCCAGATACTTTAATTTTGAATATCTTGCCAGACCATACCCTAATGAGGGAAGAATATATCAAACTGCACCAGATGAGAGTACTACAGAAAACTTTTTTACCATAATGAGATTGAACCAGATATTAAAAAACAACTAATTAAATAATAAGCAAGACTATGAATGCAAGAATTTTCAAAAAGATTATCAGAACAACTTTTGCCGGTCTTATGATTGTTGCCCTTGTAGGGGTATCATCATGCAAAAAGACTGAGGAGCCAATTCCAACACCAGAACCACAACCTGCTAAATATACTATCAAGGGTACTGTGGTAAATCAGGCAACAAACGCTGCACTTTCAGGTGTTTTGGTTACAATGGGGGCACTTACAGCAACAACTACGGCCACAGGCAGCTTTGAATTCGCCAATCTGACAACTGCAGGAAAATATACTCTTGTTCTTACTAAAGCAGATTTCTTTTCTGCAACATACAGTATAGATTTTCAGGCAGCTGGTCCAAATCATACGATTGTTTATACTATTACTGCCACTATGGTTCCTTATGTACCTGGAGTAACACCGCTAAATCCTGTAAATGGTGGTACAATAAGTATAACGAGTGATCTTGTAACTACTCTCACTGTTCCTGCCAATACAACAGTGACTGATAAAAATGGCGCAGCGGTTACAGGTAGTATTAATATTACAGCTGTAACAACTCCGGATATAATAATTGCAGGTGCCGTAAATAATCCTGGCTTGTCCGTTCTACGCTTTGAACCTTCAGGATATCAATTCAGTAAACCGCTTCCTCTTTTAATTCGTAATCCTCTTAGCGGGTATCGTTTCTCAGAATTACAACTGGAATTCTTCAATCCACTTACTAATTTATGGGAAGTTCAGACCCAGCCGGTTACATATATTGGGGCATCTAATGACTACTCAACAACAATATCTCACTTTTCTACCTATAAAATATCAGTTAAACATTCATCTTCTGCACTAACCCCTACTGAACAGGTATTGGAGGTCGCCGATAGTGTCATACGAAACTTCTCTTTGATAAATCTTTCTGTTACAAAGATCAGGTTTGCACGCTACTCAGGTTATAAACTTGAAAAACCAATCTTGACATCCCTGTCAGAAGCCGGCATCCAAGGTCTTGACGCAAATCTTCTTAATTCGTTAATTATCTCAGTACTTAAAATTCGCTTTAATGGTGCTGTTCCTCAAAGTGATTTTGTGATAAGTAATACTGAGTTAGCTGTTTCCAGAACAGTTCTTCCAAAGTATAAATTGATGACTAGTGGCAAACAGAAAATTGTAAATGAACTGATTACGCTAAAATTCACAAAGAACTCTGATGGAACCGAAAAAATAGTAACTATTAAGGTAAGTTCAGCAGATGCAGTTACATTGCAAATGGTGGATAAAGTATTTGATGCCCATGACCATGGTATGGGTGGTGGCGGAGCAATTTAATCCTTATTTAACCCAAACACTTGAAAGTGTTTACAATTAAACAAAATTTTTGTATGGAGGCACTAGGAGCAATTTTATTGCTCCTAGTTTCCTCTTATACTGTTTCTGCTCAGTCTACAATTGGGATAAGCGGCTTGCTTAACAGTCCATCTGCAGAAATGTCTCCTGATGGTACAGTAAAAATAGGAGGTAATATTTTAAACAGACAATTAACTCCTGATTATTGGAATTATCATACTGTCAATTACTTCCTTAATATTACCTTTTTACCTTTTTTTGAAGCATCTCTGACAAATACAGCACTGGACATGTGGCAAGAGGGCAGATTCAGTAATGTAGATCGCTCAATAAACTTTAAATTAAGGCCTCTTAAGGAGGGCAGATATTGGCCGGCTGTTGTTGTCGGCTCTAACGATTTCATAACGACAAGTGAGGAACTTGTAACGCCAGTTGGCGGAAACAGATATTTTGGGAAAATATATCTTGCCCTGTCAAAACATTTTAATATCAATGGCCATACTATTGGATTACATACCGCTTACAACTACATTACAAGCAGTTCTTTAGAAACAGTATTTCCAGTTTCTGGTGGAATTTCATATTCACCATCTTTTTATAAAAAAATGAATGTAATTGCAGAATACGACACTAAAAATCTCAATGTAGGAGCAAATCTGATTTTTCTAAAGTACGTCTACTTACAGATGCTTGTGCAAAATCTAAAATATCTGTCAATTGGTGTTCACTTCCAGTTTACTATCTGATATCTGACAATTTTTAATCAATTTTCTTATCCAATATGAAACGAAGTATTTTAACGGCACTTTTGTTTATTTATTCCTTGGTTGGTTACACTCAAAGCATAGAGGGTAGCTGGCATGGAGTATTGAAAATCAAGAATATTGAGCTTCGTATTGTATTTAACATAGAAAAAAGAGATACAACATTTATTGCTACTATGGACAGTCCGGATCAGGGGGCACTGGGAATACCGGTTCAATCGGTATCATTTCAGAATACAGTATTGAAAATATCAATACCAAAAGCTTCAATTGAATATTCCGGAATGTTCATGGGAGAAAGGATCATAGGGACTTTTCATCAATCCGGACAATCAATACCAATGAATCTTTCTAAAAAGGCATCAGAGGGGCCAAAAAGACCGCAGAATCCTGTAAAACCCTATCCTTATTACACAGAGGACATAGTGTTCAAAAACGAGAAAGCATCTATCTCCCTTTCTGGAACATTATCTCTTCCATCAAAAGATGGTTTATATCCGGTTGTTATTTTAATTTCAGGAAGTGGTCCTCAAAACAGAGATGAAGAATTAGTGGGTCATAAACCTTTCTTAGTATTGGCTGACCATCTCACAAAAAATGGTATCGGTGTATTGCGATTTGATGACAGGGGAGTAGGAGAGTCCGGAGGTGTCTTTTCTCTGGCGACAACCCTCGACTTTGTAAGCGATGTTAAGGCTGCAATAGAATATTTGAAGAACCGAAAAGAGATTGATGTAAAAAAAATCGGGCTGATAGGGCACAGTGAAGGGGGAATCGTTGCTCCATTAGTTGCAAGTGATACAAAAGATGTTGCGTTTATAGTTCTTTTGGCCGGACCCGGAATAAAAGGTTCTGAAATAGTTCTTGCTCAACAAGAACTAATGGCAAGAGTTATGGGAGTAAAGGATGAGGATATTGAAAAATACAAGAAATTAAACCGCGATATTTTTTTTACTCTGGATAAAGAGGAGAAAAATCCGGAATTGAAATATATTCTTTCAAATATTATTAATGTTGCTTCCGGAGGAGCTGCACAAATTGAAGATGTTAAACTTCAGATTGAACAGCTAACATCTCCATGGATGATGTTTTATCTGAAGTACGACCCTGCAATTGCATTAAGAGAGGTTAAATGTCCTCTTCTTGCAATAAATGGAGATAAGGATCTTCAAGTACCCTCAAAAATCAATTTAAAGGCTATATCGGACTCTTTTAATAAAGAAGATAGCAGTAACAATAAAGTGATTAAAACAAACAATGATGTTACTACGATTGAAATTGAGGGCCTTAACCATTTATTTCAAGAAGCAATTACTGGAATGCCTACAGAATACGCAACTATTGAGCAAACATTCTCACCAAAGGCTTTAAACATAATAACCGACTGGATCCTTAAAAGAGTACGATAAATTCCGAATCAAGGAACATATATTACCTTGTCGTATCCAGATTTTTCTTTTCCGTTTACGGCAATTACAAGGTAGTTTTTGTTAGATGTACCTGTAAACGAAAGTGCTGTACTTATCTGACATGTATGTGCAATCCAATTTAAAGTGTTACCATCCCTTACCAGCTCATAAACTGCATAAAGTTTTGCATTCGATACAGCATTCCATGAGATGACTTTCTGGTTAAGAGATGTCTGTGGTGAAGTGGGAACAGATTCATTAAAATTGCCAAGTTTTGGTAACAGACTCGGAGAAGGGTAAATTGTACTCTCAATAAATGTTCCCAGAGAATTATTCAGGAAGTATGCAACTCTGAACCAGCAGTTGCCGGTGACACTGTTGAGTGTCCTGCCTAGATTTACTTCATTCTGTATCTCCTGTAATGTATAGAAAGGGTATGCACTATCACCATATTTATAAGCTGCCAGTCCTGGAATTATTGGGACACCATTAGAATTTGAATTCCAGTATTTTATTACCATATCAAAATCAGCTGTAGCATGACCGATCTGCCAGTAAATCTGTGGAGCCAGATAGTCTAACCATTTTTTTTGTAACCATTCGGTAGCATCGGCATAAACAGTCATTGAATTTTCCTGTTTTCCCTGTGGTGAGATACCGAAAACAACTTTAGGATTGATAGATTTAATCAGAAGATTTACATCTCTAACCATGTCATTTACATTTTTTTCTCTCCAGTCATCAACAGAAAGTCCTCCACCATACATATCATAGGTTGATTTATCATTAAAACCGAAAGGGGTTGTTGAAGACTTTGCTCCTGATGGGTAGAAATAGTCGTCAAAATGAATCCCATCTACATCGTAATCGTTAATTATCTCTTTTATAACATCCTGAAGATGAGTCTTTACCTCTGGCATTCCCGGATTCAGGTAACGGTTTCCTGAATATTCTATGGCCCAGTCAGGATGAATAACTGCCGGGTGATTGGAAGCAAGTCTATTTGTTGATGCCCCAATACGGTAAGGATTAAGCCATGCATGCAGTTCCATTCCTCTTTCATGACATGCCTGTATTGCAACGGCTAATGGGTCAAATCCGGGATCAGCCCCTTGAACTCCGGTCAGATACATAGACCATGGAACTAATTTAGATTTATAAAATGCGTCTGACGAAGGTCTGATATGAAATAATACTACGTTGAAATTAAGAACTTTAAGCCGGTCTATTATTGCAATTAATGCAGCTCTCTGAGACTCTCCGGTAGCATTTTTTTGTGGCCAGTCGTAATTACCCACAGTTGTCAGCCATGCAGCCCTGAACTCATGCTTGAGCAATACCTTCTCTGTAGTTGGATTATACTCGGGAGAACTTACAGTAGTGAAAGTAGCCTGATCACTGTATGCTGTACCCGCTGCATTTGTCGCATATGCCCTTAAATAATATTTTGTACCAGGTGTCAATCCCGTAATTGAACTGGTGAAGCTACCAGAACCTGTACCATCACTTGTTTTATTACCAGATATTGTAGGAATCTGATTTGTACTCCAGCATACACCCCTTGCAGTTATGGCGGCACCACCATCAGACGATACGTTACCACCTGAGGCAGCAGTTGTCATTGTGATATTGGTTACAGGGGTTATTGTTATTTTAGGTATGACTGAAAGAGGCTCTTTCTGACATCCCGGGATAACAGAAATTAACAATCCCGCTAACAGAAGCGAGTAAATGGATGAATTAATCTTCATGTCTGATATTTAGGTTAAGTTTTCAATAAATGCTGTTAAAGATAGGAAATATTCTTTTTTCCATATATTTGTCTGTATTTTTATTTCTAATGAGGTTATTATTTATAATAGGTGCCGGAGGATTTATCGGATCTGTCTTGAGGTATCTGATATCGAAATTGTTTCAGCAGTACATGTTTTCATCGTTTCCATATGGAACACTCGCTGTAAATATCATTGGCTGTTTTGTACTGGGAGCGGTATATGCTCTTGCTGAAAAAAACGCAATAGTATCGGATGAGATGCGTTTGTTCCTTACTGTAGGTATTTGTGGTGGATTTACAACGTTTTCTACTTTTGCCTATGAAAATATAAGTTTTATAAGAGATGGAGAATTTTTCCAGTTTGCACTTTACTCATCTGTTTCTCTTTTATTGGGGCTTTTAGCGCTTTATCTTGGAAATTTAACTGTTAAATTGTTTTAATTATGCTTGGTGAAAAAAAAGCAAAATTGCTTAGAATATTTGTCAGTTCTACTGATAAATTTGGACATAGGCCCCTTTACGAGGAGATTGTATACACCGCAAAGAAAAATGATGTTGCAGGGGTAACTGTAATTAAGGGCGTTATGGGTTATGGCGCTAGTAGTCAGATATATTCTCAGAAATTATGGGAGGTTTCAGAGAAGATACCTATTGTTATTGAGATTGTAGACGAAGAGGAAAATATTGAGAAATTTGTTTCAGAGATATTACCTTTTCTGGATAACAGCGGAAAAGGATGCATGGTTACAATCGAGGATTCATTGATTATTCTTGCAAAAAAAGGAACTAAATAATTACAGATATTTCGAAATAACAGAATATAAAACATTCTTTTCTATAGGTTTAGTAATATAATCATCACAACCTTTCAAAAGAGCTCTCTCTTTGTCCCCAAAAATTGAATATGCAGTCTGGACAACAATTGTTATTTGAGGAAACATCTCTTTTATGACTTTGGTCGCTTCAAATCCATTTTTTTCAGGCATACTAATGTCCATCAGTATAAGATTTATACCGGAATTTTCCTTACACATATTTATTGCTTCAGTTCCATTCCTTGCAAGCAAAGTCTTTATCCCGATTCTGTTTAACAGAGTTTTTAGCAATAAGTAACTTGATTCGTCGTCTTCTGCTATTAAGATTAACTTGTCGTGATAGTCCATATACAGAATTTATAAAAGAAGGTGACTACAATTCAAATGTAATGAAAATAATGAGAACAATGTTTACCTTTGCAGACAAATTTATCAAACATAGGAAAAATATGAGTTTTACACATGAAGTTGAAGGTATGATTTGTGTTGCCCAAGGCGCAAATCATGGGCCTGCACCTATTCCTGAAGAGGGAAAATGGGTAAAGGCAAAAGAGGTGAAAGACATCTCCGGGTTAACCCATGGTGTCGGTTGGTGCGCACCACAACAAGGAGCATGCAAGCTCACACTTAATGTAAAAGAGGGAATTATACAGGAAGCACTGGTAGAGACCCTTGGTTGTACAGGTATGACCCATTCAGCAGCAATGGCTTCTGAAATTCTTCCGGGAAAAACAATTCTGGAAGCATTAAACACCGATTTAGTCTGCGACGCAATAAACACTGCAATGCGTGAGTTATTTCTTCAGATAGTTTATGGTCGTACTCAAACTGCTTTCTCAGAGGGCGGTCTTCCAATAGGAGCAGGTTTAGAAGATCTTGGCAAGGGTTTGCGCAGCGTTGCCGGTACAATGTACGGAACCGTAGCAAAAGGTCCACGTTATCTGGAAATGGCAGAGGGATACATCACAAAAATAGGTCTTGACGGTGACAATGAAATTATAGGATACGAATTTGTTAACCTTGGACGAATGATGGATATGATTAAAACCGGTACAGATGCAAATGAAGCGTTAAAGAAGGCTTCAGGAAAGTACGGCCGGATGGAAGATGTAGTAAAAATTATTGATCCACGTAAAGAATAGGAGGAAAAAGCAATGCCATTATTTGAAAGTTACGACAGAAGAATAAACCAGATAAACAAGGTTTTAAATTCTTATGGAATTTCTTCTCTGGAAGAAGCTAAAGCAATCTGCGACAAGAAAGGAGTGGATGTTTATAAAATAGTAAAGGATATTCAGCCAATAGCATTTGAAAATGCTATGTGGGCATATATTGTAGGAGCAGCTATTGCAATTAAAAAAGGACAGACAAAAGCCGCAGATATAGCAGCCACACTAGGTGAAGGTTTGCAGGCTTTCTGTATCCCGGGTTCTGTGGCAGATGACAGAAAGGTAGGTATCGGTCACGGAAATCTTGCAGCAATGTTGTTAAGAGAAGAGACCAAATGTTTTGCTTTTCTTGCAGGACATGAGTCATTTGCAGCAGCAGAAGGTGCCATTGGTATAGCTAAATCGGCAAACAGAGTCCGTAAAGAACCATTACGTGTTATTCTGAACGGTCTCGGAAAAGATGCTGCCAAAATTATTGCAAGAATAAATGGCTTTACCTACGTTCAGACTAAGTTTGACTATGCAACTGGTGAATTACATGAAGTAGCACGCAAAGCCTATTCAGTAGGAGATAAGGCTAAAGTTAACTGCTATGGTGCAGACGATGTAAGGGAAGGAGTGGCAATTCTTCATAGTGAGGGAGTTGATGTGTCAATTACCGGAAATTCGACAAATCCGACCCGTTTCCAGCACCCTGTTGCCGGAACATATAAAAAAGAGTGCATAGAACAAGGTAAAAAGTATTTTTCAGTAGCTTCCGGTGGCGGTACTGGCCGTACTTTACATCCCGATAATATGGCAGCCGGTCCGGCATCATACGGAATGACAGATACAATGGGTAGAATGCACTCTGATGCACAGTTTGCAGGATCTTCATCGGTTCCGGCTCACGTTGAAATGATGGGTCTGATAGGAATGGGTAACAACCCTATGGTTGGTGCCTCAGTTGCTGTTGCTGTAGCCGTTTCGCAGGCATAGAAAAAACTATATATTAATTTAACTGCGCATACCCGGCCAGTGGGAGCAGAGCTCCTGAGGACGGATGGTGCGCAGTTTTATTATTAATGTATTTGCCCAATGCATTATCAATCAAGGTTATTACTCTTGAGCTATCAAGCATATAACCCTCTTTATAAAATGAAGTTACAAACTCTTCGTGATTACGTCTGCTTCTGTAATCCGGTTCCCGGGAGGGATGTTTTAAGTATCGTGAAATCAACCTTGCGTCTTCAGATACATTAATAACAGCATGATAGAACAATTTGCCACTATTGATGTACATCGATGACCCTAATACTTTTTTTTTGTTGATTGTCAAGTCTGATATTCCATTTATTGCCAGATTGTCAATACCTTCAGACTTGAACGACTCTATCAGACAATTATTGATATCATCAAATATCTGCCCCGGTTTTATAAAATAGTTATGTTGTTGCTTTAGTGAGAAAACGACCATTTTTGGACTAAGAACTACACTATGTCCCCCGGAATTTCTTTTAAGGATTTTAATTTTGTCTTCAACTGCATTTTCTGTAAAAACAGACTCTTCAGGGCTGTTGGCTCTGCCAAGAACGATATAAGTTGAGTCGGGCTGCCATATATAAAAATCAAAATCTTTTTCCGAATCCATTATTTTTGAATCGGGAAGGTTGTATTCGAGAGCAGGTAAAGAAGTATTCATCTCTAAATGTGTATTGCCTTGTCTACCGCCATAAAACCTGCCTCCATAAATACCTCAGAGACCGTAGGATGAGTATGTACTGTCTGAGCAATGTCATATACGGTGGATTCAAGCTGCATATATGCCGATGCCTCATTTATCATATCTGTTGCATTGGGGGCAATAATCTGAACTCCAAGCACCTCTCCGTATTTATTATCAGAAAGGATTCTCACAAATCCCTCGGTTGCACCTTCGGTTTGAGCCTTTCCATTTGCAGATAAAGGAAACTCACTGGATTTGTAATCATAGCCTTCTGCTTTAATTTCGTCCTCGGTAAGTCCTATTTGTGCAGCTTCTGGTATTGTATACATATTCATAGGCAATTTTCTTATATCCAGTTTGTTGTTGATCCCCTTGAGCAAATTTACTACATGTAGTCCCTGGGCTGATCCGATATGGGCAAATGTACTTACCCCGTTTACATCACCAACAGCATAGATTCCCTTTACTGATGTTTCACAATTTTCATCAACCTTTATGAACCCATCATTAAGTTCAAAATCAATATCAGAATCTATCATATTTGCCTTCCTGTCCCTTGAGTTGACTATAAGGTCGCAGTCGATTTCCTGTTCTGCAACAGTCAATTTCCCATTGGACCAGATACTTTCGGTAGAAGAAACTACGGTGTTGAATATCAGGTTAATCTTCCCTTTTTTTATTGTATTCAGCATGTAATCCCGAATATATCTGTCTGCCTTCGGGAGAATTCCATCGGAATCCGATATGATAGTCACCTTTTTGTCCATCATGCTTAAAGCTTGCGCCAACTCTACTGCAACAGAAGTTTTACCAACGACTACGATGTTTGAAGGTAACTCTCTCTCTTTGAAAAACTCCTTTGGTTCAATTACCAGTCCTTCATGGTTGTTATCTATAGGAGGCGAGGTAGAGCCTGTTGCTATTATTATGTTCTTGGTCTCTATATGGCGGTTGTCAACAAGAATTGTATTGGCAGTCAAAATTTTAGCCTCTCCTTTTATAATATCAACACCATTTTTATTTAAAAGAAACTCCACACCCCCTGTCAGTTTTTTTACAATACCGTCGGTACGTTTGATTGCTTTGTTCCAGTTAAATGAAAGACTCTTCTTGTCTATGCCGTCAATGCCAAAACGAGAAGATTCCTTTACGATCCGCTGGTATAGTTTTACACTTTCCAGAATTGACTTTGAAGGAATACAGCCCCAGTTAAGACACATTCCTCCAATCTGAGTTTTTTCAATTATTGCGGTTTTTAAACCTACTTGTCCGGCACGTATGGCAGCAACATAACCTGCAGGTCCGGAACCAATTACTATAAGATCATACATAATTATCCTGAGTTTAGTTGAACAGGATACTTGCCGGATCTGACAAATACCCCATAATGGTGTAAATAAATCGTGTAGTTTCTCCTCCATCGGCAATTCTGTGATCGACACTTAAAGAGAGTGGAAGTATAAGTCCTATTGCCAACTGATCATCTTTTACGATAGGCTTTTTGGAAATTCGTCCTATCCCTAAGATACCTGCCTGAGGATAATTTATCACAGGAACTGCAAAAAGTCCACCGATGCTCCCGTAACTTGTAATGGTGAAGGTCCCGTCTTTCATGTCATCAAGTGAAAGCTTTCCTTCTCTTGCCTTTTCTGAGAATATCTGTATCTGCTGAGCAATTTCCTTTATCGACAATTTGTCGGCACCTTTTATTACCGGCACAACAAGACCTTTTTCTGTGTCAATTGCTATTCCTATATTATAGAACTTCTTGTAAATCATATTGCCGTTATCTGCATCCATTTCTGAATTCAGGGTCTTGTGTTTCTTTAATGCTATCGCGGTTGCCTTTATAACGAAGGCAAGATAGGTGAGCTTAATACCGTCTGCAGCAAGATTTTCCTTATATTTTGTTCTGATACGGTCAAGTTCAGATATTTCCACCTCTTCAAAGACAGTCATATGGGCAGCATTATGCTTACTCCGGATCATATTTTTTGCAATAGTTTTTCTAATCTGGGAGAGAGGAACAATCTCGACACTATTTTCTGTCATGTTTTCAACAATTCGCGCTGCCGATGTTTTATTAGTATCCCTGGAAAAGCCAATGACATCGTCTTTAGTAACTCTGCCACCGGGACCTGTCCCTTTTACAAGATTTATATCCAGATTGAAATCTTTTGCAATTGCCCGTGCAACGGGCGTGGCAAGAGCCTTTTTGGAAACCGGTTTGTCACTATCCTGCTGAACTCCCTCTTTGCTGGCCGAAAGTACAAAACTATTACCAGCAACCTCAAGTGTGCCAACCACTCCGGCACCCTCTTCTTCCACAGCCTCGGTCTTTTTAAGCTCTGTGACCGGTTTATTGGCCTCTTCAATGGCCTTCTCTCCATCAACTCCTTCTATGTCAATCTCTACCAGAGCAGAGCCAACATGAATGATCTCACCGGGTTTGCCAAATTTTGCAGCAATTATACCATTTTTTGGAGAGGGGATAGCAGTTACAACTTTATCTGTCTCCATTGTAACCAGCGAATCACCCATCTTTACACTCTGGCCTTTCTCTACGTGCCATTCAACGATGGTCCCTTCGTCAAGTCCTTCGCCTATATCAGGAAATTTAAAAATATATCTCATAATTACTAAAACTTTACAATTCGTTCAATTTCATAAAAGATCTTATACGGATCCTGCATATAGTGATGCTCTCCTTTTGGCAGAGGAACAATCACATCAAAACCTGATACTCTGGCTGGTGGGGCCTCAAGAGAGAGAAACGCCTCCTCAATGGCAATCTGACTAATCTCTGAACCCAATCCGAATGATCTAGGTCCCTCTGTTACTGTAATGATCCTTCCGGTCTTCTTCACCGACTTTGCAATTGTCTCTCTGTCTATTGGATAGATAGATCTCAGGTCGATAAGTTCCACACTTATTCCTGCTTCCTTTGCCATAATCATTGCTTTCTGTACCTCTCTCACCATAGCTCCAAAAGCAACCACAGTTACATCTTTACCTTGTGTCAGAACATTTGCTTTTCCAAGTGGAATGGAGTATTTCTCTTCTGCAACCTCTTGTTTAATGGCCCTGTATATTCTTTTTGGCTCCATAAAAAGAATCGTATCATTACTCTCTATTGCCGATATCAACAATCCTTTAGCATCGTGAGGAGTAGAGGGTACAACAACCTTGAGCCCCGGTATATGGCCAAATATAGCCTCCATACTCTCACTATGATGTTCAAGGGCATTTATACCACCACCATAAGGCATTCTGATAACCATAGGAGTTTCAAAATTTCCTCTGGACCGGTTCCTGATGCGTGAGGCGTGACTGATTATCTGATTAAATGCAGGATATACGAACCCGCAAAATTGCATCTCTACAACCGGTCTAAGCCCGGCAACTGCCATACCTATAGCTGTTCCGACAATTCCTGATTCTGCCAGTGGAGAATCAAATACCCTGTCGGCTCCGTGTTTCTGCTGGAGCCCTTCAGTTGCCCTGAAAACTCCCCCTTCAACTCCAACATCCTCTCCATAGACAATTACACTTTTATCGTCAGAAAGCTTTATATCCAATGCATCATTTATTGCATTGACCATGTTCATTATTTTCATTCCTGTAAACTCTTTAATTGAATAATTACTTAACCTTAGTGGCTTTCCACTGTAAGAAGCGATCATACTGGCGCTCTTGCTCCTTTAGATCGTCCGGCATATCTGCATACAGATACTTAAACACATCCTCCTTAGGGTAATCACCCCAATTTTCTGCCTCTATGAACTGCCTGTCTACTTCTTCCTTGTATTGCGGTACAATTTTCTCTTCAGCCTCGATGCTCCAGAGTTTTTTATCAATAAGGTAAGATTTAAGCCTGTTAAGAGGGTCCTTGCCATCCCATAGCAACTCCTCCTCCTTAGTCCGATATTTTGTAGGATCGTCTGAAGTCGTGTGAGCTCCCTTTCTGTATGTAACGGCCTCAATAAGAACCGGTCCTTCTCCTTTTTTGCACAGTTCAACAGATTCTTGAATAGTACGGTACATGGCAAGAAAGTCGTTCCCGTCTACCTGTATTCCTTTTACTCCGTATGCTACGGACTTGATTGCAAGCGATTCAGAGGCTGTCTGCAATCGAGTGGGAGTGGAGATTCCGTATTGGTTGTTCTGAATTATAAAGATTACCGGAACTTTCCATACTCCTGCAAAATTTATTGCTTCGTGAAAATCTCCTTCGGAGGTACCTCCGTCACCAACAAAGGTGAAGACTACCTTATCCTCTTTCTTGTATTTTATTGCGTAGCCGATTCCTGCTGCATGAAGTATCTGAGAGGCAATGGGAACGCTTATAGGCAATGTGAACTTTGCCTTCTGAAACTTTGATCCATCTTCATATCCCATAAAATAAAGGAACAGCTCCTTCAATGTCACTCCCTTAGCCAGCATTGCACCCATTTCGCGGAATGCCGGTACCAGCCAGTCGTTGTCGCCAATTAATGCACCTGTTGCTCCTGCTATGGCCTCTTGTCCGTAATTTGGAGGGTAGGTATATATCCTGCCCTGACGTTGATATGAGACAATCTGAAGGTCTGCGACACGTGCAAACAGCATATCCTTGTAAGCCTTTAGCAGTGTTTCGTCGCCAATCTCCGGGATCCACTCTTTATTGACAACCTTTCCTGAGTCGTCAATAATCCGGAACATGGTTTTGTTTAACGGATTGTATTGGTCAAATAAAATATTATTCTTAATCATTTGTTTTTTACTTAAATCATGTATTATTATAACAGAGCTGATGTGATTTTGTTGAACATTGATTATTTTTACAGCTAAATGAGAGTATGACAAAAGAAGATATCATAACATTGCTTACAGCAGATTTCTACGAGGGGTTTGCGGAGCAGTGTGGAAATATAATAATTGAACAGCAAGGGGTAGATGCTCTTTTTGGTTTGCTGACCGATACTATTGTTGTTCCCAGTTTATCAGGTATTAAAAAAGACACATTAACCAGGATTGGATTTAGAGCCGCTTATGTATTTGATTTTATCTATTTTTCTAATAACAAAGCGTTTGATAAATATTATAAAAGCTTCTTTTCCATTTTTCCATTGGTGACAAATGAGAGCACAAAGCGTCATTTTGCCAGAGTAATGGCCGATATATTAGCAAAAGACAATTACTTGGCAGAGCTTGCAGATTATGAATCAGTAGCTTCTGCATGTGTGGACTGGATAATAAATGAAAAAGTGAGGGTTGCGGTTCAGGTTTGGGCCGTAGAGTGTCTGATTCTTCTGAAAGGAAGAGTAGGGTGGGTTCCGGATTTGTTAGACGACATTCTTGACAGACTCAGCATTAATCCTTCACCGGGAATGATTGTCAGGCTAAGGGGATGGAGAGCCACTTAGTATTATTTAACAACATAGCTGGCTTTGACTACAACGGGATTACCTTTTTCGGTAATACGATAGTACTCTGTAAAATTATAAAGTAAATCGCATACTATTATATCTTATACTTGATAAAATGACGATTTGAAGATCCCATTATATCTCTAAATAATATTTAAAAGTATATTTAGTAATAACCTTTTACTTTCCGATGCAGAACTTGCCGAAAATATTTCCAAGAATCTCCTCACTATTTATTTCGCCGACTATTTCACCAATGTGGTAAAGTGCTTCGCGGATATCCTGTGTAAGAAGGTCTGTAGGGAGTTCTGAGTCAATTCCATCTACCACCTTCAAGAGAGAGGTACGGGCATCCTGTAGGGCCTGATAATGCCTTAAATTGGTTACTAAGGTGGTATTTGAACCAACAGAGAGATTTTTCTGGGAATTCGTCAATAGCTCCTTCAGTTTATCCAATCCGGTTTGGTTCTTGGCCGACACCGGAATTACTGAAAGAATTTTAACGCCAAAATGTGCAGATATTGTATCAATGCTATTTACCATATCTGCTATTAATCTGGTATTGTGTTTGTTGCCTGAGTGTGTAGCAATATCTGTCTTATTCAGTAACACAATTACCTTTTGATTATCCTCGTCGATATTTGCTTTCAGTTGCTTTATCCCATCTTCAAAACCTTCCGGGCGGCCGGCGTCAAGCATTAAAACAACAATACTTGCCGATCTTATCTTCTCAAAGGTTCTCTCAATTCCAAGAATCTCTATGGTCTCCTTTGTCTGGCGAATCCCGGCTGTGTCTACAAACCGGAAGGCTACACCACCCAGGTTAACCACATCTTCAATAAAATCGCGGGTTGTCCCGTGTATTTCAGATACTATAGCTCTCTCTTCGCCGAGAATTGCATTAAGAAGGGTGCTCTTGCCGGTATTTGTTGCACCCACAATTGCCACTGGTACACCATTTTTAATTACATTACCTAATCTGAAAGAGTCGATCAGTTTTGAAATATGAGACAATATTTCACTCAGAAGTTTATTAAGCTTTGTACGGTCTGCAAATTCAACATCTTCTTCACTGAAATCCAGTTCCAGCTCCATAAGGGAGACCAGATCCAGAAGAGAACTTCTCATAATAGAGAGTTCCTTTGAGAAACCACCCTTCATCTGCTGTATTGCAATCCTGTGCGCTGCAGCAGTTTCAGAAGCAATAAGGTCTGCAACTGCCTCTGCCTGGGCAAGGTCCATTTTCCCATTTAAAAAGGCCCTTTGCGAAAATTCACCGGGTTTTGCCATTTTCTCCCCTTTAGAGTTGAGAAGCATCAATGTCACCTGTTGAATATCATTGGATCCATGACAAGATATCTCCACAGAATTCTCTCCGGTGAAAGAGTGGGGGTGTTTGAAAACTGAAACAAGCACTTCGTCAAGAAGCAGTCCTTCCTTATAGATACCTCCAAACCTTAAATTATAACCTGAAGTATTGCTTAAATCAGCACCCCTATATGGTTTAAAGACAGAGTCTACTATTTTTATGGATTCACTTCCGCTGACTCTGATAACAGCAAGGGCACTTGTCCCCTGAACAGTTGCAAGAGCGCAAATGGTATCACTACTATTATTCTTGCTTTTCATTTATCCTCAGTTATTATGATATAAGTTCCATTAAAACAACATTTTCAAGATGATGTGTATGGGGAAACATATCTACAGGCTGAACCTTTGTTATCTTATACAGGTCTGACATAAGCGCAATATCTCTTGCCTGACTTGCAGGGTTACAGCTGACATATATTATTTTACGAGGTTTTGCTTCAACAATTACTTTAGCAACATCAGGATGAATTCCTGCTCTTGGAGGGTCCAGTATAACGATATCAGGGTGCCCGTTTTGTTGGATAAAATCTGCTTTAAGCATATCCTTCATATCTCCGGCAAAAAACAAACAGTTGGTTATATTGTTCTCCTTTGCATTCGATCTGGCATCATCTATTGCTTCCGGTACATATTCAATCCCAATAACCTTTTTGGCTCCGGAAGACAGAAACTGAGCAATGGTACCTGTTCCGGTGTATAGGTCATACACAATTTCATCGCCTTTAAGGTCGGCATAGTCTCTTACAACTGAATAGAGTTTGTATGCCTGGTCTGAATTTGTCTGATAAAAGGACTTCGGACCTATTTTAAACTTAAGGTTTTCCATTGTTTCAAATATCGAATCCTTGCCAGAAAAGGTAGTATATGGCAGATCTGACGTGTTATCGTTCTTTTTCCCGTTAATTATATAATTGATTGAAGTAATGTCCGGAAATTTCTCTCTTACAGCATTTAAAATGAGATCACGTAATTCTTGATCGTCATATGCAAATACTAAAATAAGCATAACTTCGCCCGTTGAACTGGTTCTCACTACCATGTTTCTCATCAGGCCGGTCTGTTCTCTCAAGTCAAAATATGGATAATTATGCTTTAGGGAGAAATCACGAATAAAAAGCCTTATCTCATTTGAAGGATCAGGCTGTAAATGACACCATTTTACATCCAGCACCTTGTCGAACAGACCAGATATATGAAAGCCAAGACCAGAACGTTCATTTTCGGCAACTGTATTTACTTCATCTTTTGTCTCGAGCCATCTTTTGTTTGAAAAGGTGAATTCCAGCTTATTTCTGTAGAATCGTGTTTTATCGGAACCAATTATGGGTGATATTTCCGGCAAATTCAGTTTCCCGATTCTTGTTAGCTGGTCAATTACCTGTCTTTGTTTGAATTCCAGCTGCATGGAGTAGGGAAGGGGTTGCCATTTACAACCTCCACAAACACCGTAATGTGAGCAAAATGGTTCAATTCTGATGGGGGAGGGCTTGATCATGTTTACAACATAACCCTCCATATACCCTTTTCGCTTGATATTTACCTGAATATCAACAATATCTCCGGGTATTGCATTCGGAACAAACAAAACCTTTCCATTAATATGAGAAATTGCCTTTCCTTCGGCTGCAATCGTTTCTATTTCAACAGATTCAAAATACTCTTTATCTCTTCTTCCCATTATCCATTTATTTAATCTGCGAAATTAACTTTTTTTAACGGGAAACGTTAATATTGTATACAAAATTAGTATATTCGCTAATAGTAAAATAGAAAAAAATCATGAAAACAATCATCACTTTTTTTGTTTCTATTTTGATTTGCCTTTCTGTTAATCTGGAGGCCCAGGAATACAAATCAATCACTGGAAAAGTACAGGATGCGACTACCAGAAAAGCACTTAATTTTGCATCTATCCAGTTGCAGTCTACCAATATAAGCAATGTAACCAACTCAGAAGGGGTTTTTGTGCTCAAATTCAATTCAAACATTAAAGCCGATACACTGCTTATCTCATATCTGGGCTATAAGTCACAAAGAATTCCTGTTTCAGCATTCGAAACAAAGGATATGGTTGTGAGAATGGAGCCATCAGTCAGTTATCTTAAACCAATCACAATCAGACCACAGGACGCTTCTACGATTGTAAAAATGGCATTAGGAAGGATAGATAAAAATTATGTAATCAAACCAGTACAGCTGACATCGTTCTACAGAGAGATGATTAAAAAAGGTAACTCATATGTGTCAATTAATGAGGCTGTTCTCGACATTAACAAAGCATCTTACATTGGTTATAGGGCGGACCAGATAGGCATCTACAAAGCCCGAGGTAACTATGATGTTAACAGGATTGATACTCTTATGGTTAAATTTCAAGGTGGTCCAAATTCGGCACTAGATATTGATGTTTTAAAGAGTCCTTTCCTGGGAGTGGATATTCCTATGCTGGACGATGTATATGATTTTAAATTTGCCGCCCCTGTGACAATTGACGACAAATTCTTCTATGTAATTGAATTTAACCAAAATGCAAGACAAACAGAGATATTTTTCAGAGGGAAGATTTATATTGAATCGGAACAACTAGCCATTGCCAGAGTGGAATTTTCTATGAATGTAGAGAATAATCCCTCGGCAAATGCTTATTTTGTCAAAAAAAAGCCACCCACACTTAAAATGGATGTGATTTATGCAAACTATATTGTGAATTACAAACAGAATAAAGGATTGTGGTTTTTTGACTATTCAAGGACTGAGCTGAAGTTTCATGCCAAATGGGACAAAAAATGGTTTAGAAGTAATTATATAATTTCCTCCGAAATTGCTGTGACGGACTTAAACGAAACAGAAAGAAAAATTGAAGTTGAAAACAGAATTAAACCAAGAGATATTATCTCAAACAGAGTTAACGATTTTACAGATGACGACTTCTGGGAAGGATACAATATAATTGAACCGGATCAATCTATTGAGAATGTCATATCAAGAATAATTAAACAGCTTAGAAAACGAGATTAGTAATACAATTTATATTATGTTAAATAGACAGGTAGCAACAGGTTTTGGAAGCTTACTTCTCCTCTCCCAGGGATTATATGCCCAAGATCGACCCAACATCATATACATTATGGCTGATGACCATGCTTCTGTAGCAATAAGTGCGTACAAGAGCCGTTTGGCAAAAATATTGCCGACACCCAATATTGACAGATTAGCTCGTGAAGGAGCAATTATGAATTCCTGCTTTTGTACAAATTCGATTTCCACTCCAAGCCGCGCTGCCATTCTTACCGGTCAATACAGTCAGAAAAACGGAGTCTATACTTTATCTGATAAACTAGACACTAATAAAATAACTTTGCCAAGGATTTTGCAAAAATCCGGTTATTCAACAGCTCTTATAGGTAAATGGCATCTTGTTACCGAACCTAAAGGATTTGACGACTACTCTTGTTTCATCGGTCAGGGAACCTATTATAACCCCCACCTTATAGAAAAGAACCGTACTGATGGTGTTGAATTTGAAAATTCTAAAGGAACTGTCTATGAAGGACATTCGACTGATGTGGTAACTCAGAAAGCTATTGATTGCATCGGTAAAATGAAGGACAAATCAAAACCCTTTTTTCTCATGCTCCACTTCAAAGCTCCACACCGGCCCTGGCAGCCGGCAGAGAGATTCAAACATTTGCTGGACAGTGTCAATATACCAGAACCTGAAAACCTTTTTGACAATTATGAATCAAGGGGAAATTATACAGATTCTCTCACAATGAGCATGGAACATATGGTTGAGTCAGATCTCAAGACCCCTATTCCAACAAATCTCACAAGGGACGAACACAGGAAATGGGCCTATCAGCTATATTTAAAAGATTACTTAAGATGCATTGCCGGCATAGATGAAAATATCGGAAAATTACTTAATTATTTAGATGCAAATGGATTAGATAGCAATACAATAGTTATTTATACATCGGACCAGGGATTTTTCCTGGGTGAACATGGGTGGTTCGATAAGCGACTGATGCAGGAAGAGTCGTTCCGCATGCCTTTCTTAATCAGATATCCAAAAGAGATTAAGCCGGGAACTGTAAATAGCGATCTCTCGCTGAATGTTGATTTTGCCCCTACCCTGCTGGATTATGCCGGTGTTACAACCCCGTCGGATATGCAAGGAGAGAGTTTCAGAAACAATCTTGTTGGCTCTGTTCCCAAAAACTGGAGAAAATCAGTCTATTACCGCTATTGGATGCATAATGATTTCTACCATAGAGCTGTGGCTAATCTTGGTATACGTACCGACAGATACAAACTGATATTCTATTATGGAGACCCACTCGACAAGAAGGGAGCACGAAAACCCGCATATGAACCGGTATGGGAACTGTATGATTTAAAGAATGATCCTGCGGAAATGCACAATCTGTACAACATTCCAAAATATAAAAAGCTTGTTAATCAATTAAAAAACGAAATCCTCAAGCAAAGGAAAGAGTTAGGAGATGAAGACGATAACTCTTCATCGGTAATGAAGAGAATAATGGATGAAGACTACTGGAGATAAACAATTGAACAGAATTCCCCTTCCTGAGAGAATGAGACCTAAGACTCTGGAGGATTACGTAGGTCAGGATCACCTTGTCGGACAAGGTTCTGTGTTGAGAAAAATGATTGAATCGGATACTCTCCCTTCATTCATATTGTGGGGCCCACCGGGTGTAGGAAAGACAACTTTGGCAAAGATAATTGCCAATAAGCTTGAAAGGCCATTCTATATACTCTCCGCCATTAGTGCCGGGGTTAAGGATGTGAGGGAAATTATTGAAAAGTCAAGATCGAATTCTCTTTTCAATAAGGCTAAACCAATACTGTTTATCGATGAAATTCACAGGTTCAGTAAATCACAGCAAGACGCCCTGCTTGGAGCTGTCGAGGACGGAACGCTGATTCTTATAGGTGCAACTACAGAAAATCCTTCATTTGAAGTAATTACCCCTTTATTATCCAGATGTCAGGTATATGTACTCAAATCGCTTGATGTAGAGGCATTGGATCTTTTACTGGAAAGGGCGATTAAAACAGACCCCGTTCTTAGGAAAAGCGAGATAGAAATCAGTGAAAAAGAGGCACTTTTCAGATTTTCCGGTGGTGATGCAAGAAAGCTGTTGAATATCCTGGAGATTTTAGTTTCCGGTACTCAGACTGGAGAGAAAATTCTGATAGACAATAAATATGTAACAGAGAAGTTGCAGGAGAATATTGCCATATATGACAAGAATGGAGAGCAACATTATGATATCATATCGGCATTCATCAAGAGTATCAGGGGTTCAGATCCAAATGCTGCCGTTTATTGGATGGCCAGAATGATTTCCGGAGGAGAAGATCCACTCTTTATTGCAAGAAGAATGGTTATACTGGCATCTGAAGATATCGGTCTAGCAAATCCTAACGCTCTTTTACTTGCAACAGCTTGTTTTGATGCGGTTCATAAAATAGGTATGCCGGAATCTCGGATAATCCTTTCAGAAGTTGCTGTTTTTTTAGCTACATCGCTTAAAAGTAACTCCTCATATATGGCTATAGATGCCGCTCTTGAGGAGGTTGAAAAAAGCGGAGATCTCCCCGTCCCTCTTCATCTTAGAAATGCTCCGACAAAGCTTATGAAGGAATTGGGTTATGCAAAAGATTATAAATATGCCCACTCCTATTCAAATAATTTCGTTGATCAGGATTTTTTACCTAAAGAGTTGAATGATAAAAAATTTTACGAGCCTGGCGATAATTCCAAAGAAATCGAGATTAAAAAGCGACTTCAATCACTTTGGAAAAAGTACGATTATTGATTGTTTTTAACTATTTTTGCCCACATTATGACAATAGACAATATCCCAAATATCAGATATACCAATGAAGGTAATTTTTTTCTTTTAGCAGGTCCATGTGTTATTGAAGGAGAAGAGATTACATACAGAGTAGCATCAGAAATAAAGGAGATAACAGAACAACTATCGATACCCTTTATTTTCAAATCGTCCTACCGAAAAGCCAACAGATCAAAAGGTGATTCATTTACCGGTATAGGAGATGAAAAAGGGCTTGAAATACTTCAAATGATTCGTGAGAAGCTTAAAGTTCCGGTTGTGACAGATATTCACAGTCCTTCTGAAGCATTTTTAGCGGCTTCCTATGGAATTGATGTATTGCAGATACCTGCATTTCTATGCAGACAGACAGATCTGCTGGAGGCAGCAGCTGAAACAGGTAAATATGTAAACATCAAAAAAGGCCAGTTTCTAGCTCCTGTATCGATGAAATTTGCTGCAGAAAAAGTCTCTTCAAAAGGCAATAACAATATTTTCCTGACAGAAAGAGGTACTCAGTTCGGGTATTCAGATCTAATTGTAGACTTCAGATCAATACCGGAAATGAAAAGTTATGGGTATCCGGTGATTTTAGATGTCACTCACAGCCTGCAGCAACCAAACCAGGCCTCTGGTGTTACCGGAGGAAGACCTGATTTAATCTCAACGATGGCAAGAGCTGGAATTGCAACAGGTGTAGACGGATTGTTCATTGAAACTCATCCCGACCCGGCAAAAGCAAAATCGGACGGAGCAAACATGTTAAAATTGGATCTTCTGGAGGATTTGTTGAAATCATTGCTCCCGTTAAGAAAAGTAACAAACTTGTTTAATAAGGTTTAAAATTTGTATTATGATTGTAAATCAAGATTTTACTAAAAGGTATGAAAAAATACCAGTTGACATATTTAACGATTCGTCAGCTGCATCTATATTAGTTGCAAAAAAAATTGCTGAAGCTATTATTCTAAAAAACAGCAATAATCAACCATGCGTCCTGGGGCTTAGCGCCTCTTCTTCCTCAATTCAGGTATATGAAGAGTTGGTGAAGTTGTACAAAGAAAAAGAACTGACATTTAAAAATGTACATATTTTTTCTCTTGATGAATTTTATCCCCTTAACAAGAATGAGATTCAGAGCCATTACAGATTTCTGAGAGAGTATCTTCTAGATTTCATAGACATTCCTAAGGCAAACATTAATTGTCTTGACAGTGAAATTCCAAAGGATAGTATTCATGATTATTTGTATAACTACGAAAAGAAAATTGCCGGACTTGGAGGTATAGATATTCTTGTTTTAGGCAATATGGGTTTTAATGAACCTGGTTCTCACTATAATTCAAGGACAAGACTTATAACACTCAACCATAATACCCGTGTGTCATCGGCCTCCGATTTCTTTGGTGTTGAATATGTTCCTTATCATGCACTTACAATGGGTATTGAGACTATACTGGATGCAAAAAAGATATTTTATCTTGCATTTGGTGAGGGAACAGCCAATACTATAGCGAAACTTGTCGAAGGGGTTGTTAACGAGCAAAGTCCTGTCTCATACCTTCAGGAGCACTCCAATATTGATGTATTGATTGATTTACCTGCTGCAGCTGAATTGACAAGAATCAAAACTCCATGGCTCACAGGTTCTTGTGAATGGGATGACCTAATGACGAGAAAGTCTGTATTCTGGTTATGCAGGAAACTTGAAAAACCAATTCTTAAGCTTACTGACAGAGATTACAATGATAATGGTATGAGTGACCTGATAACCGAAAAAGGGCCTGCCAGCAAGATTAACATCAAGGTTTTCAATAATTTGCAACACACAATCTCCGGATGGCCGGGAGGCAAGCCAAATGCCGATGACTCTACCAGACCAGAAAGAGCAACTCCGTTCCCTAAACGTGTTGTTATTTTCAGCCCACACCCCGATGATGATGTAATATCTATGGGTGGAACTCTTGCTCGTCTGTCGGAACATGGTCATGAGGTACACCTTGCTTACCAGACTTCGGGTAATATTGCTGTTTTCGACCACGATGCAATCAGATTTCTGGATTTCATAAGAGAGAGTTCAAAAATATTCGATTTTGATTATAATAAAAGTGATCTTATTTATAAGACAGCCCTAAAGGACCTCGAAAAAAAACATCCTGGAGAGCCTGACACACAGAGTATCAGAGAAGTTAAGGGTGCAATCCGCAGAGGGGAAGCAAAGGCAGCATGCAGGTATTTAAAAATTCCTGAGGACAGGGTTCACTTTCAGAATTTGCCATTCTATGAAACCGGTGGTGTGAAGAAAAACCCGGTAGGGCCAGAAGATATTGCAATAGTCAAAGAATTACTACAGAAGGTAAAACCTCATCAGATTTACGCTGCTGGTGATTTAAGTGATCCGCATGGAACACACAGGGTGTGTCTTCAGGCGATATTTGCCGCAATTGAGGAGCTTAAAGGAGAGGATTGGCTGAAGGATTGCCGTGTATGGCTATACAGAGGAGCGTGGCAAGAGTGGGACGTAGCTGATGCCGACATGGCAGTTCCATTGAGTCCGGAAGAGGTAAACATCAAAAGAGAGGCAATTTTTAAGCATCAGTCTCAAAAAGACCGTCCTGTATTTCCGGGCTCCGATAAAAGAGAGTTCTGGCAACGGGCAGAGGAGAGAAATCACAATACCGCGGTTCTCTTTGACAAGCTTGGTATGGCAGAGTATCAGGCTATAGAGCTGTTTGTAAGATACAACTTCTAAACTTAAAATAATGACACAAAAGAAAAACTTCATCATCCCATTGGTTTTCGTTGGCATGATGTTCTTTGCAATCGGGTTTGCATTAGGTATCAACTCTTTCCTGATTCCTGTGCTTAAGGGTACGCTTGGGGTTTCTTCAGGAGAATCATACCTGATTCTAGCTGCAACATTCTCTACTTTCATAATCTTCGGGTATCCGGCATCTATGACAATTTCGAAAATTGGTTACAAAAGAACAATGGCTCTCTCTTTCTTACTTTTTGCAATTGCTTTTGCCCTGTTTATACCTTCTGCAAAAAGCGAGAGTTTCATTCTTTTCCTTGTAGCTTCATTCATGAGTGGTATTGGAAACACATTCTTGCAAGCATCTGTTAATCCGTATATCACAATATTGGGCCCTATTGAAAGCGCTGCTAAGAGAATGTCAATAATGGGTATATGTAATAAACTTGCATGGCCTGTTGCCCCGGTTTTCCTTGCGTTCGTTATTGGAAAAAACACCTCAGACACGCTAATCTCAGATCTGTACCTTCCATTTTACATTATTATCGGAGTATTCCTGCTTTTAGGTATCATTTCACTGCTTGCTCCACTTCCTGAGGTAAAAGCAGCTGGAGAGGATGGCTCAAATGTTGATGAAAGCCTTTATGCATCAAAAAAGAATTCTATATGGCAATTTCCTCATCTTTTGCTGGGGGCCTTAACTCTTTTCTTATATGTAGGAGTTGAAACAGTTGCTCTTAGCACACTGGTTGATTATGCTGATTCACTTGCTCTGCCAAATGCGTCATCATACGCCTGGATTTCATCTGTAGGTATGGTAGTCGGATATATTTGCGGTATAATTTTCATTCCAAAATATATCAGCCAGGCCAAAGCTCTTGTAATTTGTTCTTTGTTAGGTATTGCCGGGGCACTGCTTGTAGTTTTGATGCCTGCGGCCATCTCTATATGGTTTATCGGACTTATGGCTCTTGGTTGTTCTCTTATGTGGCCCGCTCTCTGGCCACTTGCTATTGCCGATTTGGGAAAATTCACCAAGGCCGGTTCTTCGTTGTTAGTTATGGCAATTGTCGGAGGTGCTATTATTCCTACAATATTTGGTTTTCTTAAAGATGCAGTTGGTGCACAGAACTCATACTGGATTGCCCTACCTTGTTTCCTTTTCATCCTTTACTATGGTGTTTCGGGATACAAGATAAGGACCTCCTAATGTTTCTAAAAAAAATAATTTGCGTGCTTTTCATCATACCATTTCTTAATTTAAATGGTATGAATGAAAAGCCGTTATTATTGAATAACAAAATGATAACAGTAAAAAAAATAAGTTTTCCTTGCAAGACCCCTCCTATTGCACTTGTAGAGAAAATGCTTGATAGTTGCAAAGTGGAATTTAATCAGTTAGATCAGTTAAACTGGCCTGCTTTTCCATACAAACCGGATGTTAAATTCAGAATTGCATACTCCAGAGATGAAATATATCTTCAATACATTGTTAAAGAGAGATTTATAAGGGCTCATTTTACAGATGACAACGGTTCTCAACCATATAAAGATTCTTGCGTGGAATTCTTCATCATTCCTGCGCCGGATAATATTTATTATAACCTGGAACTCAATTGTATTGGTACAGGAACCTTTGCCGGTGGTCCCAACAGAAAGGAGCGAACACGCTTCGGTTCAGATGTAACTAAACAGATTCGCAGAGCATCTTCGCTGGGTAATAATGGATTTGAGACAAAGGAGGGAGATTTTGAATGGAAAATAACAATTGCGATTCCTGTCTCTCTTTTTTCACTAAGTAATGTTCCAAAACTTGAGGGAAGAACTGTAAAGGCAAATTTTTACAAGTGTGGTGATGACTTACCCGAAAAACACTTTCTTTCATGGAATCCGATATTACTGGAAAAACCGGATTTTCACACTCCCGCTTTTTTCGGTGACCTTTACTTCCAAAATTAGAACGGATAGCCTACTCCGAACTGCAGGCTATAAGTATTAGGCTTGAACCAATTTCTGACGCCTATCCAGGATTTAGATAATGGGTCATATGCAATCATTCCAAGGTCCAGCCGGAGGATCACAAAATCAAGATTAAGTCTTAGACCGGTTCCCCAGTTGAATGCTAAGCTTTTATAAAAATCTTTTATTCGAAATAACGACTCTTCCCTGCCTTCATCGGCTTTGAGTTTCCATATATTGCCGACATCTGCGAAAAGTGCCCCTTCGACCTTCCAAAAGAGACCGAACCTGTACTCTGCATTCATCTCCAGTTTGAAATCACCAGTCTGGTTAGGAATTGAAAAAGTTGTGTCTATAGGAGAAGAACCCGGACCGATAGATCTGGCTTGCCAACCTCTGAGGCTATTTGCTCCCCCTGCGTAAAACAGTTTTTCAAATGATACTGTTGCTGAGTTTCCATACGCATGGGCAACTCCAATATTTAACCGTGCTGCGAAACTGGTCTTATTGGCATATTTCCATGTGTTGACCATTGTAAGGTCGCTTCTGAAATACTGAGCATAAGCAGTATTTAATATCGTTCTAAAACCATTTGTATCCAATGGCATAGATTTATTGAAAATACTAAGCAGATTCCCGGATATGTCGTTCGCCCATCTAAGATAGAAATATGTTTTCTTTGGATTTGGTGACGCATCGGTTGTATAAAACAAGGTGGCACCCGATCCCAGGTCAAAATTGTTTTTATATGCATTTTTCAGAAATGGATCAGAAAGGTTTTGATAAAATCCGGGACTAAGATTTGAAAGTCGGATAATACTCAACTGCACGGGATTGACTTTATAAAAGAACCTCTCACCCATTTTCCAATTATAACCATAATTAAGAGACAGCAGGTTTCTTGTAAATTCTGGTCTGTTTTGGTAATTGTAACTTACAGAAATATCTGTTCTTGGTATTGTAGATGTAAAGATTTTATCCGGCAAAAGCAGGAAGTCCGGTATTGAAAGGCTTGATGAAACACCAAGTTCCGAAGATCTGGCAGGGTCATTTAATTTAAATTGGAAATTGCCCATAAAACCTAGTGAAAACCATTCACCGCCCCTGAAAATATTTTTGTGGTAATATGATATTGCTGGTGATATACCCAAAAGGTTGTTTGAGTTACTTGATGCTTCAAGATTGATTTTGTATCCCTGCGATTTAGACGGAGTGAGACGAATAGTGCAATCCACCTCATTTTTTTCCAAATCTGCATCCTTTGTTTTTTTTACCTCGTCAAATTGAACATTAACTCCTGAAAAATACCTTAATGTAACGAATCTCTCATAAGTATTGTTTACTGTACTTTCATTATAGAGATCTCCGGGAACAATTTTATTCATCTTTGCAAGCACCGTTGGCTTGATATTGAGCTTCCCATTATAGAAAATATTGATATCTCCGTACTTAAGACTATCCGGCAAGGCAAGTGAATCTAGCCTGCCACCTGTTGGATTATAATCTGACTGTATAATGACTTTTCTGATATAGAACTTGTTGTGAGGCCTTGATTCCTTAGTCGTCTCGTTCCTTGTGTAATTTTCAATTTTCATCACCAGATCAGATGTCCCGTTTTTTTTCAAAGTGTCTGCTTCAAAAAATATAAAATTTTTCGTAAAATTATAGTACCCCAGATCCCTGAGGATCTTTGTTATTCGATCATTCTCCTCAGAAAGAACTTTTTCTGACATATAGTCATCCCTTTTTATCAGGGTATTTAGAGTGTCAGCAAATACAATACTTCTAATTGCAGAATCCTTGATATCATACTTGATCTGATTAATTTTGAACCTGTCTCCGAGTAAAATAGAGTACATTACGGTTGTCTTCCTTGATTTTGTGTTGATTGTATGGTTTATTACAGAGTTGTAATAGCCCAGATACTCCAGATGATTGTTCAGATTCACTTCACTCTTAGCTACTAGCGAACTGTCAAATATTACAGGAGCTTGTCCGATGCTTTTTACCAGTCTGTTCCACCCGTTATCTTTTCCATTACTCCAGTTATAAATGTTAAGAAAAGGATTTATACCTATCAGAAAAGTGGAATTTGGTTTTTGTCTTAAATATGGTTCTAAGAGAACAGTATTGAATTTTTTTGAGTTTTCAATAACTATTTTATTATTTTTCAGTCTGCTTGTCCCTTCCGGCAATACCCTGACAGTACTGCATGAGATAACAAACAGAGTGATAATGAGGAATACGGATATTTTCAGAGAGGAGACATTTACCATTATCAACTACATTTAATACAAATTTAAGTAAATAATCCATTGTTTTTTTCAATAAAATAAAAATAGAGATATATTTGCATTTAATAATAATCCGACTCGCTTACATTAGCGATATTTTTACAAACTAACTCACTTACATTTACAGAATGAAGAATAAATATATCGATTTGATTGAACAATCATTTGAATTTCCACAAGATGAATTTAAGGTAGGAGATGGTGAACTGCTTTTTCACAATATACCAGTGATGGACCTTATTGAACAGTATGGTACACCATTAAAGATAACATACCTTCCAAAAATCTCGTCACAAATTCAACGTGCAAAAAGAATGTTTAATGTAGCAATGGCAAAAGTTGACTATGACGGAGATTACCATTACTGCTATTGTACAAAGAGTTCTCATTTCTCATTTGTTCTTGAAGAGGCACTTAAAAACGATATACACATAGAGACATCTTCTGCCTTTGACCTTAACCTCATTGAATCGTTGCAAGAACAAGGCATTGTAAACCAGGACCTCTATATTATATGTAATGGCTTCAAGAAAGACGTTTATATAGAGAATATTGCAAATCTTATAAATAACGGATGGAAGAATACGATTCCTGTATTGGATAACATGAAGGAGTTCGATGAACTTGATCTTTGCGTTAAAGAGCCTTGCAAGATAGGCATAAGGATTGCCGCCGAAGAGGAACCCAAATTTGAATTCTACACATCCAGATTAGGTATAAGGTACAGTGACATAATTCCTTTCTTTGAAGGTAAAATCAAGAATAATCCTAAATTTTCCCTTAAAATGTTGCATTTCTTCATTAATACCGGAATCCGTGACAATGCGTATTACTGGAATGAATTAAGCAAGTGTGTTTCTGTGTATTGCGATCTTAAGGCAATTTGTCCGGAACTGGATTCCCTGAATATCGGAGGTGGATTCCCTATCAAGAATTCGCTTGCATTTGATTATGACTATGAGTATATGGCAGAAGAGGTAATTGCACAGATTAAAAGTATATGTACGCAACGTGACATTCCGGAACCACATATTTTTACTGAATTCGGAAGCTTTACAGTTGGTGAAAGTGGAGCAACAATATATCAGGTTCTTGACCAAAAGCAGCAAAATGACCGTGAAAGATGGTACATGGTAGACAGTTCATTTATGACAACACTTCCGGATACGTGGGGAATCAAACAAAGGTTTGTACTACTTCCTATAAATAAATGGAATGACGAATACCAGAGAGTATTTCTAGGCGGATTAACATGTGACAGTCAGGATTATTATAATGCTGAAGCCCATGCCAATGCTATCTTCTTGCCTACGATAAACGGAGACGAACCCCTTTATATTGGGTTCTTCCATACCGGAGCATATCAGGAATCAATTGCCGGTTTTGGTGGAATCCAGCATTGCCTGCAACCGGCACCAAAGCATATAACAATAGACAGGGATGAGAACGGCGAATATATTACAAGACTTTTCAGCAAAGAACAGACATACAAATCTATGCTTAAAATATTGGGATACTGATGCTATCTAAAGCGGATATAAAATTTTTAAAATCACTCTCTTATAAAAAAACAAGGGATGAACTTGGTTTATTTATTGTAGAGGGTGAAAAAATGGTGGAGGAGGCAAAAAAATCTGATTATCTTCTTCAAAGGGTGATATATATGAAGGATATTGGAGAGGTAGATATGTCCAGAATCACACTACTCTCCTCCCCTTCTCCGGTTTTTGCAATTCTAAGAAGAAAGGATTATCCGGAAAATATCTCCGTCGAATCTGATAAAATTTATCTGGCCCTGGATTCTGTACGCGACCCTGGTAATCTTGGCACTATTATCCGTCTTGCGGACTGGTTTGGAATTGAGGCAATTATTGCATCGGATGATACCGTTGACATGTATAACCCCAAGGTCATCCAGGCATCTATGGGGGCCATTTTCCGAACTAAGATGATTTATACGAACCTGAGTGATTTTATAAGCAAAAACTCAGATAAAACAGAAATTTACGGTACTTTTCTCAATGCTTCAAACATCTATCGTGAATCACTTTCGGGGAGCGGAATAATTGTGATAGGAAGTGAATCCAACGGCATTTCTGCCGATGTAGAAAGTTTGATCAAAAAGAGACTGTTTATCCCTTCTTTTACCGGGAAAGCAGGTTGTGGCTCTGAATCGTTGAATGTTGCTATTGCAACTGCTATTGTATGTTCTGAATTCAGACGTTCTTCTGTCTGACAGCCTCAAACATTACCACTGAAGCGGCAACTGAGACATTAAGGGAACCAATTGCTCCTAACAGTGGAATTCTGGCTTTCTCTGTTGCCAGATTCAAAACTGAGTCGGAAATCCCCTTGTTTTCTGAGCCCATAATAATAGCTGTAGGCTTTTTGAAATCGATCTCATAGATACTTTTTTTGGCCTTCTCGTCTGCCGCAACTATCTGAAAACCTGACTCAATTAGGTAATATATAGCTACTCTAAGATTGGCTGCCTTAGATGTTGCTATTCTAAGAAGAGCCCCCGCCGATGTCTTAATGGCATCAGCATTTACAGCTGCGCCACCTTTTGCCGGAAGAATGATTCCTGCTACACCTGCACATTCTGCAGATCTTGCAATTGCGCCAAAGTTCCTGACATCGCTTACACCGTCAAGTAGTATAAACAACGGAGCGGTACTCTTCTTAAGGGCATTTTCCACCATCTCCTCTATAGGAATATACTCTACCTGAGATATGAAAGCAATAACTCCCTGATGATTACCGTTTGTTATACTGTTCAGTCTTTCTGCCGGAGCAAACTGAACCGGAATCTCTTTTGCCTGCAGCTTCTCTACCAGCTGACGAAATTGTGTTCCCTCCAAACCCTGTTTAAAAAGAACCTTTTCAATTCTTTTATTACTTTCCAATGCCTCCATAACAGAGTGCATTCCATATAGATAATGTGTCTTTTGTTCCATTTTAGTCTTACTTTTTGTAAATATAGCTTATTTTTAGCTCTGTAGCTCTGCCCACTCCTCCAGTTTCGAATCCAGTTCAAGTTTGTAAATGTTATACTCCTTCAATATCTCATCAAGAGAGTCATTTTTTGTTGGATTAGCAAGTATTATTTCAATTTCTGCTATCTTTTTTTCCAACCAGTCAATTCTCTTCTCACAAACCTCTATTAAATTTCTTTTTTTGCGGGACTCTTTTTCAATCTCCTTCTGCTCCTGATGAGATAGTATCTCTTTTTTATTCTCATTGGCAACAGACGTTTCCTTTTTATCGGGTGTATGGTATTCAAGTTCTCTCAAATGCTCCATTTTTTTTCTCGATAAAAACTCCATTACACCTCCAAGATGCTCTTTCACACGTCCATCTTTGAATTCATATACCTTATTCACAAGTCCGTCCAGAAAATCCCTGTCATGCGAAACCAGAATCAATGTGCCATCATAGTTTGCAAGAGCCTGTTTCAAAACATCCTTCGATCTGATATCCATATGGTTTGTAGGCTCATCCAGTACCAACAGGTTACGCGGCTTAAGTATAAGTTTTGCCATTGCGAGTCTTGCCCTTTCACCTCCGCTTAGAACAGCTGTTTTCTTATTTACATCCTCGCCTTTAAAGAGAAAGGCACCAAGAATATCTCTGAGTTTAGTTCTTATGTCTCCCACTGCAATTTTATCCAAAGTCTCCAGTACAGTGTCGTTCTTGTCTAGTAGATCTTCCTGATTCTGTGCATAATAGCCTAGTGAAACATTATGACCTAGCTCCAGAATTCCGCTTTTGGGGCTTATTTCATTTGCAATAAGCCTAATGAATGTAGTTTTTCCCTCGCCGTTTCTTCCTACCAAAGCAACTTTCTCTCCACGTTCTATGGTGATGTTTGCTTTATCAAAAACAACCTTTTCACCGAACTGCATTTTCAGGTCCTTCGCATTTATCACTACCTGTCCCGACCTTGGAGATGGCGGGAACTTGACAGCAAGCGATGATTTATCCTCATCATCAATCTCAATCCGTTCAATTTTATCCAGTTGCTTTATCCTTGACTGTACCTGATTGGATTTTGTTGCCTTATATCTGAATTTTTCAATAAACTCTTCGGTCTTCTCTATTTTCCTCTGCTGATTGTCATATGCTGCTCTTTGCTGCTCAATTCTTTCTTTTCTAAGCTCAAGGTATCTGGAATACGGGACCTTATAATCGTAAGCTTTGCCAAGCATAAGCTCCACAGTTCTGTTGGTTGCATTGTCAAGAAATTTTCTGTCATGAGAGATTAATACCAAAGAACCGTAATAATTTTCCAGATACTCCTCAAGCCATTGGATTGATTCTATATCGAGGTTATTGGTAGGTTCATC
>CAZREC010000007.1:39682-45166 GCA_964599025.1 uncultured Muribaculaceae bacterium
CACATCTGGCTTTTTAAGCAAAACCTTGGCCAGTTCTATTCTCATGTTCCATCCCTGGCTGAATGTATGTGTGAGCCGGTCAAGCTCATTGCGGTTAAAACCAAGTCCTATAAGTGTTTTCTCGGTCTGACCTTCAGGATTCTCCGATCCGTAATAGTGGATCTTGTCGTTTATGTCGTTAATACCAACCATGAGTTTGTGATACTCTTCACTCTCGTAGTCATCTCTGTTGGCAAGCTCATGACTTATACGCTCCATCTCTTTTTGCAAATCAAAAAAATAAGAAAATGCAGTAAGAGCCTCCTCGAACACTGTTTTGTCCTTAGCATGCTCCATTTGTTGTGGAAGGTAGCCTATAGACAATTCGGCAGGTTTTACAACGAGGCCTTCTGATGGTTTATTTATGCCCATTATTAGCTTGAGCATTGTAGATTTTCCGGAGCCGTTTTTTCCTACCAGTCCTATTCTGTCCTTCTCGCTGATATGAAAATTGATATCATTTAAAAGCGTAAACCCGCCAAAGGAAACGGTAAGGTTATTTATCGATATCACGACTTACAACTATGCTAAATTCATATAAAAGATAGAGAGGTGCTCCTACTACAAAAAGGGTAAAAGCATCGCCGCTTGGTGTTATAACAGCAGCTAAAATTATAAGGAACACAAATGCGTGTTTCCTGTATTTTTTAAGAAAGGATTTATTTATAATTCCTATTCTTGAGAGTATGCTTGCCAGAGCAGGCATTTCAAATACAATGCCCATTATAAGAATCAGCCAGGTGAACATTGAGATGTACGACTTGAGCGAAATCTGGTTAACTACCCAGTCGCTCACTTGATATGTTCCGAGAAATCTGACCGTTAACGGGAACACAAAAAAATATCCCACTAAAACTCCAATAAAGAACAGTATCCCGGCAAATCCAAAGGCCTTGTTTATGGCTCTCTTCTCTTTTTCGTACAGCCCTGGTTTTACAAAATTCCATAACTGGTATAAAATATATGGCACCGCAAGAATAAATGCAAGTGTCATTGAGATATTGACATGAGTAAAGAACTGGGCAGAAAGTTCTATGTTGATCAGATCTAAATGGAAAGGTTCAGGTGCAATTGCCGGGTACGAGAGTAAGACTGAAAGTGCCCCAAACCATTTGTAAAGTATAAAATCTGAGTCAATAGGTGCAAAGATGATCTTATCGAAAACAAAATCTTTGTTAAGGAAAATTATAATCATCAGAACAATAACGACAATGGCAGATCTGAACAAGACCTTTCTAAGCTCATCCAGATGTTCCCAAAATGTCATTTCACCGCTCACTGCTTATCTTCCTTTTTCTCTTCGTTTATGGTCTCTTTCATATCTTCTTCTACCCCTTTCATACCATCCTTAAAGCTTTTCACTCCTTTACCAATGCCTTTCATCAATTCGGGAATTTTTTTCCCTCCAAAAAGCAGAAGCACTATCAGAGCTACAATTATTATTTCTGTGGCTCCTACTGTTCCAAAAAGTAATAGATGATTCATATTAAAATTATTAAGTGATTATTTTTCAAAATAAGGTGCAAATTTCTCTGCTATGTATTCAGGGATCCTTGTGGGTTTCCGGGTATCTCTGTGAATAAAACCCAATGTAACACTTCCCTCACACACAATTTGATTTGCCTCATTATAAATTATTGTATCAATGACAATCCTTGCTTTTGGAGGGTCTGTCACGGTACTTACTATTCTTAACTTTTCTCCTTGCCTTGCAGGTACTTTGTAATCACATGTCACTTTTACCACAGGCATCATTATTCCTGCATCCTCAATTTTCCGAATGGGCAGCCCCAGATCGATAAGAGCCTGATTTCTTCCACATTCGAAATATCTTATGTAATTAGAGTGATGAACCACCCCCATCAGATCAGTTTCATAGTATCTAACTTCCAGAATAGTTTCAGAAACAAACATAAGCTATTTTTTTAGTTCCTGTTTTAATTGATTCAGCTTGGAAATCTTTGTCCGGGCATCACTCTGCTTTTTAAATTCCATATCAACTACCTCCTTTGATGCATTTGCTACAAATTTCTCATTTGAGAGCTTCTTGTTTACTGAAACAAGAAAACCTTCCAGATGTTTTATTTCGGCTTCAATTCTTTTAATTTCATCGTCAACGTTGACCAGATCGCCTAATGGAAGGAAAAATTCCACAGTACCTACCATAAAAGATGCCCCGTTAAGACCATCCTCCTTTTCTGAATATTGTCTTATTGCATCAATGTTGGCCATCTTCCGTATAATGCAAAATAAGGTTTCTGAAAAATCTCCTTTAATATACAGATCAAGTGGTTCTTTAGGAGAAATTCCTTTTGACTGTCTGATACTCCGAATGTTAACGATTGCTGCTTTTGCCTGTTCTACTTTAGTAATCAGATCAATTGAATATTTTTCTGTTTTTGGTTGCTCAAGAACCATTATACTCTCACCATCTTTACGATAACTCAGATTTTGCCATAATTCTTCAGTTATGAATGGCATAAAAGGATGGAGAAGTTTCAATAATTTTTCGAAATAGATCAAAGTGGCTTCATAAGTATCCTTATCCATAGATCCCCCCTGAACAGGTTTTATGATTTCAAGATACCATGCACAGAAATCGTCCCAGAACAGTTTATATAAAAGCATAAGAGCATCAGAAAGACGGAATTTTTCAAAATGGTCGTTCATAGTCTCAATTGACTGAGAGAGAAGATTATCAAACCATTCTACTGCAATTTTACCTTGAGGTGAAGCAGACATGGAGTCATCAACCTGCCAGCTCTTAATGAGTCTGTATGCGTTCCATATCTTATTGGAGAAGTTTCTTCCCTGCTCTACCTGACTCTCATCAAATAGTATGTCCGTACCGGCACTGCTGCACAACAACATTCCAACACGCACACCGTCTGCACCAAAATCTTCCATCAGCTTTATAGGATCAGGCGAGTTTCCCAGCGATTTTGACATTTTCCTTCCTGACTTATCCCTTACAGTACCTGTAAGATATACATTCCTGAAAGGAAGGTCGCCACAGAACTCATGTCCGGCCATAACCATACGGGCCACCCAGAAAAAGAGAATTTCAGGGGCAGTAACCAGATCATTTGTAGGATAATAGTATGCTAGTTCCTTGTTTGGTTCCCTGTCCGGAAAGCCGGGTTTTGCGGTATCAAAAACAGATATTGGCCATAACCATGATGAAAACCAGGTGTCCAGAACATCATTGTCCTGTTGAAGGTCAGCCAGAGACAAGGCCGGATTTATCTTTTGAGCCGCTTTAAGTGCATCTGCTTCGTTCGATTCAACCACAAACGACCCATCGGGCAGGTACCATGCAGGTATTCTCTGTCCCCACCAAAGCTGACGGGAGATACACCAGTCATGCACATTTTCCATCCAGTGTCTGTACGTATTCTTGTACTTGTCCGGAATCAGTCTTATCTGGTCATTCTCTACATATTGCAAGGCATTTTCAGCTGCTTGGTTCATTTTTAAAAACCACTGAAGAGATAATCTTGGTTCTATGACGGCGTTAGTTCTTTCAGAATAGCCAATCTGAGATATATATGGTTCTTCCTTATCAAGATTGCCAGCCTCCGAAAGCATCTTCACAATCTTTTTCCTTGCCGAGAACCTCTCCTCTCCTATCAATATCTGTGCTTTTTCATTCAACCTGGCATATTTATCGAGAATGTCTATTACAGGAAGCTTATGTCTCAGTCCGATTTCATAGTCATTGATATCATGTGCCGGAGTAATTTTCAGACAACCTGTTCCAAAGTCCATTGATACATAATCATCTTCAATAACCGGAATCTCTTTATTGATAAGCGGAATCAAGACCTTCTTGCCTTTCAGCCAATTATAACGTTCGTCAAGTGGATGTACACAAATTGCAGTGTCGGCCATTATTGTTTCAGGACGAGTTGTGGCAATAACTATGAACTTATCTGTAGCCTTGCCATCTTCTGAGATAAAGTATTTAAGATAAAATAGTTTCGACGGGGTCTCTTTATGGATCACCTCTTCGTCACTGACTGCTGTTTGTCCCTCCGGGTCCCAGTTAACCATTCTAACCCCTCTGTATATCCATCCTTTCTTATAAAAATACACGAAAGTATTTATAACACTGTCACTTAAATCTTCATCCATGGTGAATTTTGTCCTTTCCCAGTCACACGATGCTCCAAGCTTTTTAAGTTGTTCTAGGATAATACCTCCGTGTTTCTCTTTCCACTCCCAGGCATGTTTAAGAAATTCGTCTCTTGTTATATCGGTTTTCTCTATTCCTTCTGCCTTTAGTTTTGCCACAACCTTCGCCTCCGTGGCTATGGATGCATGATCTGTACCCGGCACCCAGCATGCGTTTTTTCCCAACATTCTTGCACGTCTTATCAACACATCCTGTATGGTATTATTAAGCATATGTCCCATGTGAAGAACGCCTGTAACATTTGGTGGAGGAATGACTATTGTATAGGCCTCTCTGTTATCCGGTTCTGAATGAAAAAAGTTATTCTTTAACCAATAAGAATACCACTTATCCTCTGTTAAAGATGGGTCATATTTTGCAGGTAAATCCATATTTTATCAACACTTATTTATAAACTAAGCTACAAAGTTAATCAATTATAAAACGCTTACAAAATTCGCTTATAAGAAAAAATCTTATCTTTGCAGGGTTTTAACACTAATAACATATTATGAATACTGATAATGAGCTAAATATAGAGTTAAGCGGTGAAGTGGCGCAAGGCTCTTACTCAAATCTCGCAATAATCACTCATTCAAGCAGTGAATTTATTATTGACTTTATAAGAATGATGCCCGGAGTACCTAAACCACAGGTAAACAATAGGATAATAATGACTGCTGAGCATGCTAAAAGACTATTCCTTGCACTTGAGGATAATATTGCAAAATTTGAAAAACAGTATGGAGAAATTGAGCTTCATAACGAACAGAAAAACATGATTCCTATGGGCTTTGGAAGCAATTCAGCCGAAGCATAATATACATTAAACAAATATGACTAAAACCTTTAAAATTGTTGTACTGGCAAAACAAGTGCCAGATACACGTAATGTTGGAAAGAATGCAATGAAAGAGGACGGTACTGTTAACCGTGCCGCTCTTCCTGCAATTTTTAATCCCGAGGACATGAATGCACTCGAACAAGCTTTAAGAATTAAGGACAGGTTTCCGGGAAGTAAGGTATTACTCCTGACAATGGGACCATCCAGAGCTGCCGAGATAATAAGAGAAGGATTTTTCCGCGGAGCCGATGGTGGTGTATTATTGACAGACAGAAAATTTGCCGGTGCAGATACTCTGGCTACATCGTATGCACTTGCTATGGCTATTAAAAAAATGCAACCGGATATAATAATTGCCGGCAGACAGGCAATTGACGGGGATACTGCGCAGGTAGGTCCACAGGTTGCAGAAACACCTAACCTGCCC
>CAZREC010000008.1:0-44709 GCA_964599025.1 uncultured Muribaculaceae bacterium
AGCATACAATAAGTTTCTTATTCTGGCCGACTGCAAGAAGGATATTCATGACGATGATCTGCTTGTGATTGTTGGGGTTACCCGTTCGGTAAAATCACAGAGGATACGTCTGAAATATCTGCAGGTTGTATGCGGCAAGTCGGCGGTACCTATGGCTACAGTAAAGCTTGTTATAGACGGAGAGGTTTGTACAGCAACCAGTTCCGGTAATGGTCCAATAGATGCAGCTTTTTCTGCAGTTAAAATGCTTATTCATAGAAAAATAACACTAGAAGAATTTCTGGTGCAGGCAATAACAAAAGGAACCGACGACGTAGGAAAGGTGCATATTCAAATAGAAAACAAAGGAAACATCTATTATGGTTTCTCTGCAAACACAGATATCATAACCGCTTCAGTAGAGGCACTTATAGATGCGGTATCAAAAATTATATAAAATCATGAGTAGTACAATTTTTGACAAGATATGGGATTCCCATATAGTAAAACAGATACCGGACGGACCTTCAGTTCTGTACATAGACAGACACTACATACATGAAGTTACTAGCCCCCAGGCATTCACCGGACTGGAAAAAAGAGGAGCAAAGGTGTTTCGTCCGGGGCAGACATTCGCAACCTGCGACCACAACGTCCCTACAATAAACCAGCACCTTCCGATAAAAGAAGAATCTTCAAGGATTCCTGTGGAGAAGCTTGCAGAAAATACACAAAAGCACGGAATTACATATTTTCCACTGGGCCATGAGTCAAATGGAGTTGTTCATATAATAGGTCCTGAACTTGGAATCACACAGGTGGGAATGACAATAGTTTGTGGTGACAGTCACACCTCTACTCATGGCGCATTCGGAAACATTGCATTCGGCATTGGAACCAGTGAAGTAGAGATGGTACTTGCAACACAATCTCTGCTTCAGTCAAAACCAAAACAGATGTTAATTCAGGTAGATGGTCGTCTTAATGACTCAGTTTGTGCCAAGGATATAATCCTGCATATTATCTCTAAGCTTGGAACATCTTCAGGAACAGGCTTTTTTATTGAATTTGCAGGATCTGCGATTTCATCCTTAAGCATGGAGGAGCGAATGACCATTTGCAATATGAGCATAGAGATGGGAGCCAGAGGGGGATTGATTGCACCTGACGAAAACACCTTCAACTATATTAAAGGCAGAAGATATTCGCCAAAAGGTTCAGATTGGCAAAGGGCTGTTGAAAAATGGAGTAAGCTCAAAAGTGATCCTGATGCTAAATATGATACAAAATACCAATTCAAGGCAGAAGAAATCGAGCCAATGATTACTTACGGGACGAATCCGGGAATGGGAATGACAATTGACTCTGCTGTACCGGAAACGAATGAATACATGGGATTTATCAAAGGGGAAAAACTGACAGGAAAGAAGATTGATTATGTATTTCTGGGTAGCTGTACAAATGGAAGGATAGAAGATTTCAGAGCATTCGCAAATTTTGTGAAGGGAAGGAAAAAGGCGGATGATGTTGAAGTATGGTTGGTTCCGGGTTCAAAAATGGTAGAAAATGAAATTGAGTGTGAGGGTTTAGGAGATATTTTAAGGGATGCCGGTTTTACTTTAAGACAACCGGGTTGTTCAGCTTGCCTTGGAATGAATGACGACAAGGTTCCGGAAAAAAAATATTGCATATCTACATCTAACCGCAACTTTGAGGGGCGGCAGGGACCGGGTGCAAGAACACTTCTTGCAGGACCACTGGTAGCTGCAGCTGCAGCAATATTTGGAATTGTTACAGATCCACGAACTATAAAACAAAATAAGTCATGAGTTTCAGCAAATTTACGGTATTGGAATCAAAACCGGTTCTAATGCCAATAGAAAATATTGATACCGACCAGATTATTCCGGCAAGATTTTTAAAAACCACAACCCGTGAAGGGTTCGGAGAGAACCTTTTTCACGACTGGAGGTACACCAAAAACGGAGAAAAGAATCCTGATTTTGTTTTAAACAAAGAGAACAGCAATGGTAAAATACTCGTCGCAGGCAGGAACTTTGGATGTGGTTCCAGCAGGGAACATGCAGCATGGGCAATTTACGACCATGGTTTCAGAGCGGTAGTATCAAGCTTTTTTGCCGACATTTTCAGGAACAATGCCCTCAACAACGGTCTTTTACCGGTGCAGATCAGTCCTGAATTTCTAAAAAAAATATTTGAAACAGAAGAATCTTCTCTTGTCATCAATCTACATGAAAAATCAATAAAAATATTATCTACAGGAGATTGTGAATATTTTGAGATTAATTCATATAAGCAGGATTGTCTTATAAACGGATACGACGATATAGATTTCCTGCTTTCCAACAAAGATGCTATTGAAAAATTTGAACAAAACAGATAAACATATGCAAAAAGTCATTACAGTGTTGCCGGGAGATGGCATCGGGCCTGAAATAACTGAACAGGCTGTGAAAGTATTAAAAGCAATAGCCGTAAAATTCGGACACACATTCACTTTTCAATATGGGTTGATAGGGGCAGCTGCAATTGATGCGTGCGGTAACCCATATCCCGACGAGACACATAACATGTGTTTAGCTTCGGATGCCATACTTTTCGGAGCAATAGGAGATCCGAAATATGACAACGATCCATCAGCAAAAGTACGCCCCGAGCAAGGCTTGCTTAAAATGAGAAGGGAACTTGGTCTGTTTGCAAACATACGGCCTGTTGAACTCTTTCCCTCTCTTGCCGGTCGGTCACCACTTAAGGAAGAGATAATCAAGGGTGTAGATATGGTTGTAGTAAGAGAGCTCACAGGAGGTATATATTTCGGTGAGCCGAGGGGCAGAAGCGAGGATGGATCAAAAGCCTATGACACATGCGTATATTCAAAAACAGAAGTAGAGAGAATCACTAGAGTTGCATTTAAAATGGCATCAAAAAGAAGAGGAGTTGTAACATTGGTAGATAAGGCAAATGTTCTGGCTACCTCAAGACTGTGGCGAGAGGTTGTCGCAGACATTCACAAGAATGAGTTTCCTGAGGTAACGTTGAATTATCTTTTCGTAGACAATGCTGCCATGCAACTTGTCACTAACCCGTCAAAATTTGATGTGCTCCTCACAGAGAATATGTTCGGTGATATCCTAAGCGACCAGGCCAGTGTCCTTACCGGCTCCATCGGTCTTTTACCATCGGCATCTGTCGGAGACAAGGTCCCTCTTTATGAACCTATACACGGTTCCTACCCACAGGCTGCCGGAAGGAACATAGCAAATCCATTGGCAACAATTCTCTCAGCTGCTATGATGCTAAATGATGCATTTAATGCCAAAAAAGAGGCTGGATTAATTAAAGAGGCATGCAGAAGAGCCATAGAACAGAATATTCTGACAGAGGACCTCGCAGGAAACGGCAAGGTATATTCAACATCAGAAACAGGGGATTGGATCGAAAAATATATATTAAATAACTAGAAGATAAAAAGTTAAACAAAAAATTCTATGAAAAAAACAGTGGATTTGTCTAAAATAGGCTTCGGTTACGTAAAGACAAATACAATGATAAGTTGTCTCTATTCAGATGGAAAATGGAGTGAACTGCAAAGCAGTACCGACGATAATATCTCTATAAGCGCATTGTCGGCATCGCTTCATTATGGTTTGCAAGCCTTTGAAGGACTAAAAGCATATATGGGGGCCGATGGCAACGTGCGGCTTTTCCGTCCAGATGAGAATGCAAAGAGGCTACAGAGTTCTGCCGGATATCTTGGTATGATTGCGCCTGATACAGATCTTTTTATAAGGGCCGTCGAGATGGCTGTAAGAGAGAATATTGATTTTGTACCGCCGTTCGGGTCAGGCGCAACATTGTATATAAGGCCCCTGCTACTTGGAGTGGGCCCGCAGATAGGTCTCGACCCATCAAAGGAATTTCTGTTTCTGGTAGCCGTGACTCCTGTTGGAGGGTATAATGATGTATCGGGAGCCACTAAGGTTGTAATAGACAGGGAGCACGACAGAGCGGCACCGCATGGGACTGGATGCTATAAGGTAGGAGGGAACTATGCAGCAGCAATGATGTCGGGTTACAGAGCAAAAAAAGATGGATACTCTTCGGTTTTATACCTCGATCCAAAAGAGAAAAGATGGATAGATGAGTGTGGCACATCAAACTTTTTTGGAATAAGAGGAAATTCTTATATCACACCTCACTCATCCAGTATTTTACCCTCAATAACAAATAAATCAATAATGACGATTGCTGAGAGCCTGGGTATGGATGTTCAGAAGAGACCTGTGGAAATTACAGAACTTGACAGCTTTGAGGAGGTCGGAAGTTGCGGTACCGCAGTTGTAATCTCACCAATATATCAAATAGATGATCCGGCTGAGCAGAGAATTTACACCTACAAAAATGCCGGTTCCTCAGGCACAACTTCCAACAGACTGTACGAAGCACTGTATAAACTACAGTTCGGATTGTCACCCGATACATTTGGGTGGATAAATACACTCTAAGCTTATTTTTTATAGATTTGTAGAAAATACAAGTCAAATGAGCAATTTTATCGATAGAATTTCAATTTCAATTCAAAGAGGCAAAATTGATGCAAACTCACCATATCCGCCGGATATGAAGGGAGAGCCGGGGGCAGATGAACTTACAAGAGAGGCACTTCAAAACGGAGTTGCGGCCAATGATATCCTTACACAGGCAATGATACCGGCAATGGGTATAGTAGGAGAGTTGTTCAAGGATAAAAAACTCTTTGTACCACAGGTTCTCATGTCGGCTAAGGCCATGAACAGTGCAATGCTCCATCTTAAACCCTATTTCACATCGGGAGAGATTAAACAGAGGGGAACATTTGTGATAGGAACAGTTTCAGGAGACCTGCACGATATTGGAAAGAATCTGGTATCCATGATGATAGAGGGTTCGGGATGGAGAGTTGTAGATTTAGGTGTAGATGTCAAAACCGAGAGGTTTATAGAGGCTGTAGAAGAGAACCCGGGCTGTATTCTTGGTATGTCGGCCCTTCTTACAACAACTATGGAGTCGATGGAAAAATCGGTGCGGGAGCTTCGCAACAATTATCCTTCTCAAAGGATTCTTGTAGGCGGTGCGCCACTGAGCAAAGAGTTTGCATTCAGAATAGGAGCCGACATGTATGCTCCAAACCCGCAGGTTGCAGTAGAATATATTAACAGTATCGCTTAGTATGACAGGCAAGGATTATATAGTCAATGCATACAGGCTGTCTGAATGCGACAGAACTCCATGGCTGCCGTTTGTGGGTTGTCATGGAGCCGCATTAACAGATAAGAATGCAGATTCATATCTCTCTTCAGCAGATTTGATCATTCAAGGGCAGAAAGAGGCAATAAGAAGGTATTCCCCTGATGGATTGCCAATTACGTTTGACCTGCAACTAGAGGCAGAAGCATTGGGTTGCAGACTCCTTTTTTCAGAATCAAACCCACCTGCTGTGGTATCACATCCTTTGGAGGATGGAGTAAATTTACCGGACCTCAGGATTCCATCAAAGAGTGACGGTAGAATGGGAGAGGTGTTGAAGGCAGCAGAGGTACTATGCAGGGAACATCCCGATATTGCCTTTTTCGGACTTGTAACAGGCCCCTTTACCCTTGCACTTCATCTTATGGGCACAGAGATATTCACTGCAATGTTTGAAGATCCGCAAAAAGCAGAAGAGGTTATCGACTTTTGCACAAAAGTAGCTAAAACTGTATCAGACTACTATATAGAGGCAGGTTGCACTGTTATTGCAATAGTCGATCCAATGACCAGCCAGATAGATCCTTTCTCGTTTGAAACATTTGTAAAGCAGCCTATGACCGGCATATTTGACCATATAAGGGGAAAAAACTGCCTGAGCTCCTTCTTTGTCTGCGGACAGGCAGAACATAACCTGGACCTTATGGCAAAGTGTGGTCCCGACAACGTTTCGGTTGACGAGAACATTCCTCTTGAATATGTAAGAGATGTGGCATTATCAAACGGAGTAAGCTTTGGCGGCAACCTAAAGCTGACTACCACACTGCTTTTAGGTACTCCGGAAGATTCTGAAAGAGATGCTCTTGAGTGCATCCTTATTGGTGGGAAGAGGGGGTTCATTCTTGCACCGGGCTGTGACCTTCCAATGGCAACACCTGTAGAGAATATTGAGGCAGTAAGTCGTTTGGTGAGAGATAAATACCGACAGGAATTTCTACAAAGGACAAGTCAGGTCACTGAAAATGAAATATTACCTGATTTAAGCAACAGATGGACCAAGGAAAAGGTGATTATTGATGTAGTTACACTTGATTCATCATCCTGTGCACCTTGTCAGTATATGATGGAGCTTGTTGAAAGACTCAAGCCTGAATTCAATGAAAAAATCGAGATATTTGAACATAAGATAAAGACAAGGGAAGGATTACTGATGATGAAGAGTCTGGGTGTGAAGAACATTCCTACAATTTGCATAAACGGAAAAATCAGTTTCATATCAATTACCCCCCCGCTTAAACAATTGATAGAATCAATAAGAGAGGAGATGCTGTAATGTCCGCAAAACCAATTCCACTTTATCTTGTATCGGGTTTTCTTGGGAGCGGGAAAAGCAGCTTCCTTAAGAGTATAATTGAACAACAGAGTGATAACAAGAGAATTGGTATAGTTCAGAACGAATTTTCTTCAATTAACATAGATTCCAGAGTACTCACACAAAGCGGCAACTTTTCATTGATGGAGGTCAACAGAGGCTCCGTCTTCTGTTTATGTCAGCTCAACGATTTTATCCCTAAGCTTGCAACATTCATAGATAGAGAACAACCAGAATTGATTTTCATAGAGGCGTCGGGACTCTCAGACCCTCTCTCTATTCTTCAGATGATTAATTCTCCGTATTTGTCAGACAAAGTAAGATTTGCAAGTGCATACACAATAGTGGACTGCTCATTATTTGAAATGCAGGTAAAGTTGTTGAAATCGGTTTCCAATCAGATAAAAATTGCAGATACTGTACTAATCAATAAATGCGATAAGCTTAATAGTGAAGATTGTCAGAAAATTGGCAATAAGGTAAAGGAAATCAATCCATTCTGTAATATTGTCTACACACAATACGCAATTATGCCTGATTCTGAAATTGATTCTGTTTTTGAAAATTCTCTGACAGCACAGGCCCTCTTGACAATCAGTGAGAAAGATACCGTACCATTGACAACTCCTCCTGATATTATGGTAAGGGCTCTATCCACCGCACGGAAAATATCAACAGAAAATATGGAAAGACTTAAGGATCATTTAAAGCCATTGCTTAGAGCAAAAGGATTTGTAAGGATGGCAGATGGTTCAGCCATAACAATACAGGCAGTTTCCGGAGATATTTCTATACAAGAATACACACTTCCAATCTTAAGAAGCGAAATTGTGTTTTTTGGTGAAAAAATAGATTTGCACTACATATCAAACTTGTTTAATAGATGAGTGAGATTTTTGAATATAGCGTAAAGCTCTCTTCCTTTATACTGGACAGAGACGAGATAGCCAGCCATGTAGGTAAGGAATTCGTAAATCATACTGATGAGTTATTGTCCCAACTGTCAGCAATTGAGGCAAAAGGAGCATTTACAATTATACAGAAAGAGGAGGCGGAATTTAATTTTGGCAGGCAGATTGCTCCGGTGTTTGCCCGGGCAGAAAAAATTGCAATTTTTGTTGCCACTCTTGGCGAGGAGATACAGGAGATTATTACCTCAAAAAAAACAGATATACTGGAATATTATCTGACAGATTTTCTGGCATCTCAATATGCAGAAAGCATGGCAGAATATATGCATGAAATGATAAAGAATTATGCAAATGAATTATCTTTAGGCTATTCCAACAGATACAGTCCGGGTTATTGCGGATGGGACGTTAAGGAGCAGATTAAGTTGTTCGGGTTTTTTCCCGAAAATCAATGTGGTATAAGGCTTACCGATAGTTGTCTTATGGATCCGGTAAAATCTGTAAGCGGAGTCGTTGCTCTTGGTAAGGAGGTTAAATACCGGGAATACGGATGTAAGAAATGTGGTGAGAAAGACTGTTTGTACAAATCTAAATTTTAAGATATGAGTTACACACCAAGAGAGAGGGTTCTGGCTGCAATGAATTTGCAGAAACCCGACAGAGTTCCGCTAATGTGCCAGTTCAGCATTGGCTCAATGATGCAGCAACTTAAGCCTTCACCTGCAGAGTTCTGGTATGATGGAGAGCTGTTTGCCTTAGGCTTGGTAGAGTTGTGCAACAGATTTGATTTCGACGGCATTCTGGTGAGTTTGCACGGACATTCACCAGATTGGAGAGACAAGGTTAAATCATTCAAAGAGGTCGAAGAGGGCAGACAAGAACTTGTATTCGAGGACAGGCAGGAGCTGCATTCATGGACAGATTTGCCAATGGTTAAGTATTTTGACAAACCTGCATCAAAAAATATCGATGACATTGATGTTGACAAGGATGTTCCGGATGTAATTGATTATATTCCTGTATCACAGAATCTCTATTTCAAGATAGACAAGGATCACCCATTTGACATTTTCGTGTTTCTCAGGGAAATGGTAGGCAACACCTACTCAATTCATGGAGAGATAACCTCACCTTTTGATTACCTGCTGGATCTGCTGGGTTATGAACAGGGTCTTATATCGCTGATAATGAACCCCGAGAAATGCAAGCAGATTTTACAGAAGTTTACTGATGGTATTACAAAGCTAGCTGTAGAAATGTGTAAGTACGACATTGATGCAATAAAGATATCCTCTCCTTTTGCCGGTATGGGTTTCATCTCCCCGGAACATTATCAGGAATTTGTACTCCCTTATGAGAGCCAGTTTATAAAAAAGATAAGGGAAGCCGGGAAGCATGTATACATTCATACATGTGGCCACATAGACGACAGACTTGAACTTATGCAGCAATCAGGAGCATCAGGACTAGAGTGTCTTGACCCTGAACCGGTTGGAAACGTAGATCTTAAAGACGCCTTCAACAGAATAGGAGACAAAATGTTTATCAAGGGAAACATTGATTCTGTAAACTCACTGCTTTACGCAAATAATGAAAAGGCAGAAGAGGATGTTTTGAAAATCATAGAGACAGGAAAAAACGGAAAAGGATTTATTCTCAGTACTGCATGTTCTATTGCACCAATGGTTACAGAAGAGAGGTTACATATACTCTCAAAGCTGGTAGAAAGTGCAGGAAAATACAGTTAGCCAACCGGAGGGTTTCTCTATGTCAGGTTTAAAAAAGCGTCAATAATAAGATAAATCAACCCGGAAACAACTAACGTTGCAGGAATTGTAAATATCCAGGCGCCTACTATTGTTTTGGCAGTAGCCCATTTTACAGAGGCCATTCCCTTTGTCATACCTACTCCTATGATAGAACCGGTAATAGTATGAGTAGTACTAACAGGAATACCAAGAACAGCAGTACCTATCAATGTCATGGCTCCTGCTGTTTCTGCACAGAAACCCTGTACAGGCTTAAGCTTAGCCAGTCCGTCGCCAAGTGTCTTGATTACCTTCCATCCACCAGTTATTGTACCGAGTGCTATTACAGAATAGCAAGTGATTGTTATCCACATAGGAACATGGAACCCTTGATCTGCATTGTAGAGCCATGTCGATACAAATTCATTTGTACCTGCCACACTAAAAAGCAGAATGGCAATTATTCCCATCGTCTTCTGAGCATCGTTTCCCCCATGTCCGAGGCTGAAAATTGCAGAAGAGAACAGCTGAAGTACATGGAATGTTTTTTCAACCCTCAGAGGATGTCTCTTCCTGAAAATCCACATAGTTATTGCCATCATGAAAAAACCAAGAAAAGCACCTATAAGTGGAGAAAGAACAATGAATAAACCAATTTTAAATATACCTGTTGAGATTAACGCACTGGTACCATGTGTGAACCATACAGGACCAATAAGACCTCCTATCAGAGCGTGGGAGACACTTATCGGCATACCAAAGTGTGTGCAGGCCCATACCCAGATAACAGCTCCTATTAATGCTGATAATATTACATAAGGGTTAACCACACTTGGGTCCACAATTCCCTTTCCCATTGTATTTGCAACATGTACACCAAAAATGAAAAATGCTGCAAAGTTCCAGAATGCTGCCCAGAATACGGCAGCAGTAGGGGAGAGTACTTTTGTGGATACAATCGTTGCAATAGAATTAGCTGCATCGTTCATCCCGTTCAGAAAGTCAAAAAGAAGAGCTATAACTATAGCAATTATTACTACTGTTAACATATTGTATGTAATTAAGCCAGTTTTACAATGATCGAACGAATACTGTCGCTTATATCCTTTGCTCTGTCGGTTGTGTCTTCGAGACTTTGGACTATATTCTTGTGTTTGACCAGTTCTATTGCATCTTTCTCATTTTCAAAAAGGAAACAATTGAAATTTTCATAGAGTTCGTCAACCTTATGTTCGATATCCTTTATCTTTCTGCACCTTTTTACTGCCTCCTGACTCTTTTTTGAAATCTGTTCAAGGTCAATTACTATCTCCTGAAGTATTTTAGCATCTTCTACAATAAAGTCAATTATAGTAATGAGATCTTTATAAATAGTCTTTGGTTTGTACATAACCTGCTTTCTTGCAGCATCATGTATAAAATCAAGGAAGGTGTCTATTCTGGATGCAAGTATGTGGATATCCTCCCTGTCGAACGGGGTGACAAAGGTTTTATTAAGTTCGTCATAAATTGTTGCAGTTATCTGATCTCCTTTGGTTTCAAGAGTACTGATTTTTTTGTGATACTCTTTTTGAACTTCGTAATTACTCTCAAGAAAGAGAGATCTCAGATCCTCGGCAGCTTCGTTAATGTTCTCTAGTTGAGCAATAAAAAGAGGGTAAAACTTTTTCTCCTTAACGATAAATAACTGAAATATCCTATCTATTTTCATACTATAAATTATTTGTGACAAAAGTAGTACTTGCCCTTAAATATAGTAAAAAATGATAGGATATCGCCTTAAATATTAACAAAAGTGTAACAAAAAATTAATCTCAACCCTTAATTAATTGCAAGCTTCTCTTGATGAATTTACTTAGTTCTTCGCCCTTTAGCATACCGTTTGACAGTAATGCCAGATCTGTCACCTCCCTTATAAGGTCATTCTCTTTTCCAAATTTGTTCAGAGCTGTTTTTCTCTCCTCTTTGATTTTTTCAATAATATCTTCGAGGCTTCTCTTTTCATCTTTGACAGATGTCTCAATCTCTTCAGCCTTCATATTTTTTGTCTTCTCTTCAATAGCAGAAAGTTTTGTCTTAGGTTCAGAGATTCTGTCAGATAACTCTTTTATAGTTTCTGCAAGTGATTCATTCTTATTGTCAATGATTTTTTTAACCAGCGGATGATTGTAGTTAATGGTAATGGTATATGATTCAGGAAGCGATCCGTAAAAATTCATTCCTCCGTTAAGGGCAGACATCTCACGGTACCTTCTCATAAATTCTGACTGGGTAATAAGAACAGCACCATCTTTATCGTCAAGATTCTCAATTACAAAACTGTAATGCGGACCAGATGGGAGAGCGGCTTCAAAAACATTGGAAATATCAGTCTCTTCATCCTTGGTTATGTCCGGCTTAGAGATTTCCTCTTTCTGTACAAGTTTGTCTATATGGTCAGAATCTACACGGGCAAAAGTAGTATCCTTGAATTTTGACTCAAGCAGATTTACAAAATGAGCATCAAGCTGACTGTCAAAAAGGAGTACATCGTATCCCCTGTTCTTTGCAGACTCTATGAATGTATACTGATCCTCCTTATTTGTAGCATAAAGGTAAATCAACCGTTTGTTTTTATCTGTCTGCGCCGGTTCTATGGCTGTTCTGTACTCATCGTAACTGAAATACTTGTCATCTGTGTTCTTTAGAAGTGAGAATTTCTCTGCCCTTTCACAGAACTTCTCATCAGAAAGCATTCCGTATTCAATGAAAAGTTTCAGATTGTCCCATTTATCCTCAAGGCCCTTCCTGTCATCCTTGAAAAGTTCCTCCAATCTGTCAGCAACCTTTTTGGTAATATGGCTGGATATCTTCTTTACATTTGAATCAGATTGAAGATAACTTCTCGATACATTCAGCGGAATATCAGGTGAATCAATCACACCATGCAGAAGGGTAAGGAAATCGGGTACGATATTCTCTACTGAATCAGTTACAAATACCTGATTGCAATATAATTGTATCTTGTTTCTCGATATTTCCAGTTTCTCTTTTATCTTTGGAAAATAGAGTATTCCGGTAAGGTTGAATGGATAATCTACATTGAGGTGAATATAGAACAACGGATCTTCCTGCATAGGGTAAAGTTCCCTGTAGAATGCCATGTAGTCCTCCTCCTTCAGGTCACTTGGTTTTCTTGTCCACAAAGGATTTGGGTTGTTGACTATTTTATTGTCCTTGCCAAACTCAATTTCAACCGGAAGGAACTTACAGTATTTGTTCAGAAGCATATTGATCTTACTCTCCTGAGCATACTCCTTTGATTCGTCGTCAAGATGAAGAATAATATCTGTTCCTCTCTCTTTACGTTTTCCCTTTGTAATCTGATATTCAGGATTTCCCTCGCAACTCCATTTAACAGGTTCTGCACCCTCTCTCCACGAAAGTGTCTGTATCTCCACTTTTTTGGATACCATAAAAGCAGAATAGAACCCAAGTCCGAAGTGTCCTATGATATTGTTAAGCTGATCTTTGTATTTATCAAGAAACTCTCCGGCACTAGAGAAGGCAATCTGATTGATATACTTCTGAACCTCCTCTTCTGTCATGCCGATTCCATTATCACTGACAGTAATTGTGCCTTTTTCCGGATCAGATGTGACTTTAATGCGAAGATCTCCTGTCTCGCCTTTAAAATCACTGGTTCTTGAAATGGCCTTCAGCTTTTGAGTGGCATCTACTCCGTTTGAGATCAACTCTCTTAAAAATATTTCATGATCGGAATAGAGAAATTTTTTGATAATCGGAAAGATGTTTTCCGTTGTAACACCGATAGTACCTTTTTGCATAATATCTGACTTTATATTGATTTATATTTATATCAGAGCAAAATCAAAAGCTGTACCAAAGAGTCACAATAGATAAAAGGCTGACAAATAGACAGGGTGTTATTTGCAGACCATTATATCAAGAATCATATTATCAGTCTTTTTCATGCCGATAGAACCAATTCTTGCCAGATTCCGGATAGTTTTCTCAATATCCTTTTCAATTATGCCATCATGTTCGGAAATACAGATATCGTCCAGTGCCAGTATAGCAGATTGAACAGCAGATGATACCCCGGAGGCAACTTTAAGTGCGCAACCTACTTTTGCTCCGTCGCAGACCATTCCTGTAATGTTGCCTATCATATTCTTTATTGAATAGCAAACCTGATTGTAATTTCCACCTTTGAGAAAGACTATACCACACGCAGAGCCGGTTGCAGCTATGACACATCCGCATAGCGCAGATAATCTGCCCAGATAACCTTTGATGTGAATTGCAATAAGATGACTCAGAACTAGTGCCCGTGTCAATTCTTCCAGGTTTGAGTTAAAGGTTTCTGCAGCAGCAATTACCGGCATTGTAACGGTTATTCCCTGGTTCCCGCTTCCAGAATTACTCATTGCCGGTAGTATGCATCCGGCCATTCTTGCATCAGATGCAGCAGCGGTCAGTGCCATTGAGTATGTCAGCAACCCCTTTCCAAAAACCTGTTTATGAATATTGTCATGTATAGTACTTCCAACACGTAGTCCGTATTTGTTCAGAAGACCCTCCTTTGCAAGTGCCATGTTAAGGGTTGCAGAATCCAGTATAAATTCAATATCCTTTAATGGAACTTGTTTTGCGAACTGGAATATTGTCCTGACATTCAGTTTGTAATCCAGTGTGCTTTTATTTTCTTCATTATTTACCTGTTCCTCCTCCAGGCTCATGTTATTACTTTCGAAGGTTACAACTCCATCCTTTGTCACATTCACGATTGCGTCATGTTTGTCTCTGATTATTGCAGTAGCATAATGCTCACCGGAAAAGCAAGTTGCAGAAATATAGAGTGTCAGGTCATTTTCAGCCAACTTAATTGTTACTTTATTGTCTTCAAGCATTTTCTTGGCAAGGTCAATACTTGTATCATCCAGATCCTTAAGTACCTCAAGTCTGTATCCAGATTTTCCACAGGTGACCCCAAGTGCCGCAGCTATTTGAAGTCCGACCATACCTGTACCAGGGACACCTACTCCCATACCGTTTTTCAGAATATTTGCACTTACCTCTACTTCCACTCGTTCAGTAATCAGGCCACTCTCTTTTAACTCTTCTGATGCACGTGCCACAGCAAGTGATACTGCTATGGGTTCGGTGCAACCTAAGGCTGGTTTTACCTCTTTGTGGATCAATTCAAGAATCTCCAGCTCTCTCTCTCTACTTAGCTTGCTTAATGTCATTTTCAAAAAAATTAAGAATCATTTTTATAAGGGTTATTATCTCATCGTTGCTCTTTAGTGTCTCTATAGGGAATCCCAGGACAACAGAGTTGTATGTTCCTTTGTAGGCGACACCTGCTGAGATGTTGTTGTCTGAATACCTGAAAATAGTCCATGCATCAGCTCCGACAGGCTCGATTCCGTCAGGAGTTTCCACACAGTACGACATTTCGTTGGGTGTAGTATAAAACGAAAAATTATTTTCAAAAGGGTAGGGACTGGGAGCTGCCTTTACCTCACCTGTCTTACTGGCAAAATTTGTTCTCCATTGATATTTAAGAGTCTGCATAGCAAATTGTTTGCTCGTTTCGTCCATATTAATACTGTCCCAAATGTCGGTGGCAACATTTGCTCCGGAAACAATAATATTTCCTCCTTTGGCCGTGAATTCATTTATGGCTAGTTGCAGATCTTTTGGAAAAACTTCATATTTTGGAGGGTTAACACCTCTTCCAATAACCGTCTTAATCTGTTTACCCATAATAAAGTCGACTATCTTATAATCACAAAGGTATACCATTCTGTCTGTCACCGCATCCCTGCTGCAGGAGACAAAGCTGTAGCCTGCGTCTGCAAATGCTTTGCCATGAACATAAGGATAATCGAACGTGTTCCCGGCTATAACCTTTGTTTCATAGTCGGCATAAGAGGCTCCGAAACCCGGTGAGTCATCGTCCATCCATGGAATCTCCCTTCTGTGCTCATACTGACTTCCTATATATGAAAAGTCTTTGATATATGGCACTCCGTGATCTATATAATCGCGAAAGCCACCCATTGTAGTATCTTTTGTAGCGTAGCTGGAGGCGGCAGATATTCTGTCAAAACCATTTACTATAAGAACCTTACCCTTTTCTGCAGGTGCCTGATAAACAGAAAGTATCTCTGAAGGAAAGCTCTCTCCACCATCGTTGACAGCAGTTACTTTGAAACTGTAGATTTTACCACTCTCTATATCTGTAGAAAAGGAATTGACAGTCACTAACCTTCCGTTGTCAAAGCCTCCTTTGTCCACTCTTGTATAAACTATATATTCTTTTGCTTTTGCTGTTGGTTCAAGAGGATCGGCAACATCCTTCCATGTAAGGGTTACGATTCCATTATTTGTAGAAGCCGACATGCATTTTACCGGAAGTGGCTGAACAACATACTCTTTTCCCTGAGTGTAGCTAAGATATTTCAGAAACCCTTTATATATTGCTCTGCTGACAGTAAATCTGAAATTCGGATCCAGTCCGTATCTCATATCCGCAAAATTCTGATGTGAAAGCAGTTCAAGGAGCATGGTCGGAACCTTTGGGGTTCTGGACTCAGAGTATGACCTGTCCCATATTCCCCTCCTTTGCCAGATTGGTTCATATTTTGCTCTAATGTCATCTACAATTTGAGACTGGATTATATCAGTGAGATAGCGGTTATTAAAACGTGGCTCACCATTGGGAAACTTGTCGCTGTCGTTTGAAAACCTTGTGTAGATTCCAAGTGTTCCTATAATTGAATCATTAAGAGTTGTTCCTGCATCTGTATGAAAGGCAAATGCCATATCTAAAGGTATATTGAGGCCCTTCTCTTCGGGATTGTTTTTTGATCCACCACTCAATACATTTACCCATCTGCCTCTGGACATATAGTCGTCATTGTAGTCATTAGCATTTTTATTGGGAGAATAAATTGTGTCTGAAAAACCTGCCCATTGCAGCCAGTATCTCGAACCTTCGGCATACTTTGGGTATCCACTTGTAATAGGTTTGACATCTATTGGAACGACAATTTTCTTAATGGGTTCAGTAGATGAACTGGGTCTGTTCAGCTCAGAACCACTTTCTGCAGGCTTTCTGGCTATCAGTCCTTTACCACCACCCAACTTAACAGCATCGGCAGTAACTACCTCTCCCTTTTTAGCACCCGAGTTTGACAGTTCAATAAAACAATTAGGATCTGTTCCCTCATTAAAATCAAATGTTCCCAGATAAATCCAGGTGCCTCCTCCCATTTTCTGATTAACCCTGAACTTTGTGAGACCTCCTGTATGATGAACAGAATAAATAGCATTATCTGTGCTGTTTGGAAATGACTGGTATGAGACATAGACTGCATATTCACCACTTTTTGGGATTTTTGGTGTCCATGCAGCAAAGCTCTGATCTCCTTTCTTCAACCCCTCAATTATACGTGCCGTACCAAATGTAAACGGATTTTCCCCGCTGATATAACTCTCTTTGGTATTATTGAACCCTGGTAATGAAGATGCAGACCATAAAGCATTTACGGAACTCTCAGAATAACCCGAATCTGGAATGTCATTGTCTACTATCACTTCATTCTTTTGTGAGTCACGCTCTCTTGGCAACATTACAATTGCACCTGCGTTTTCCAGCATCGGAACCAGAAATGGAAGGACATAAGATTGTGTATATAGATCCTCCACCGTTTGAAAAATACGGGCTCTCTGCCACTCCCAGCGTAAAAGTTTCTGCTCATAGTAATATCCGTGACTTTGCCAGATAGCCAGATGTTTGTCCTGCAAACCCTTGTCTATTCTGAATGGACGGGATTCCTTTGCAATCAGGCTGACAACAGGCGCACTTTTCTTTACCCGCTTCTTACGCTTATGCTTTTCTGTGATTTTAGATTTATTGAATTGAGGAACGAAGTCTTCAATAACTGATCCATTGCTGCAAATTGATATTTTGCAATTTTTATATTGAGGGGGTAATAACGCAGAAACAATACTATATGTTTTGTCTACTGTTGATTCTCTGAAAGGATACTCAGACAGAGGTGTGGAAAAATATAAGGTCAGTGTGTTCTTTGTCTTGATTGCTGAATCTATGGTTATTTTGCCAACGACAAAAGCACTGGGTTTGAAGAACTTTTGTAAAGAGTCGGAAATTGGCTTAAATATTTCTTTGTCTAATTTTTGTGCAGATAATGCATCTGAAAAAAGGAGAGAAAATAATACTTGCAGAGTTATTAATAACCTTTTCATCTTTTCTTGTTTTAGTCGCCAAAAGTAATCAAATTTACGGTATAATTAATACTCAAACTATAAATGGAAGCTATGAAACAGAAGCTGAATCTGGCAAACCTGCCTACAAAAATCGAAAAGTTAAACAGACTTTCTCTGGAGTGGAAGACGAATTTATATATTAAAAGGGATGACCAGACCGGAAGTGAAATGTCCGGTAATAAAATAAGGAAACTTGAATATGCATTAAAGGAAGCAATTGATAATAAATGCGATACAATAATTACTTGTGGAGGAATACAGTCCAATCATTGCAGGGCAACGATCGCTGCTGCAACCAAATTGGGACTAAAATCAATAGTACTTTTAAGAGTAAATGAAAAGCCCAAAATCGAAGGTAACTATTTTCTCGATAAGCTTTTCGATGCTGAAGTTAGATTTTGTACCCCGGACGAGTACAGAAGTTCAAGAAATGAGTTGATGAAAGAAATTGCTGATAAAATTCATGGAAAGGGTGGCAACGCATACATTGTACCTGAGGGAGCATCATATGGTATAGGAACCCTGGGATATTATGATTGTTTTAGAGAGATTGCAACACAGGAAAAGGAGATGGGAATTGTCTTTAATACAATTGTTGTAGCTGTTGGATCTGGTGGTACCTATGCAGGGTTGTATCTGGCAAATAAATTTCTCAGGATGGGAAAAAGGGTGATAGGTATGGCTGTCTGTGACAATGAAGATTATTTTAAGAATGTTGTTTACAACATTGCTCAAGAGGCACTTCCGCATATTGGAGAGGAGATTGACATAGACCGGTGTGACATTGAGATAAATGACAGATATGTTGGAATCGGTTATGCCCTGAGCAGACCGGAAGAGCTTGCGTTTATTGCAGAAGTTGCAAGAAAAGAGGCTATTGTGCTCGATCCGGTCTACACTGGCAAGGCTATGTATGGATTATATAACGAACTCAAACAGTCCACAATTCCAAAAACAGGAAATATATTGTTTATTCATACAGGAGGATTGTTCGGACTATTTCCAAAACAGGAACAATTTGGATTTTAGACAATAAGATTAAACATATTATTGTTTCATATATCCGTAAAATATATCTGTAGCCGGAATAAATGTCTCTTTTACAGTTCTGGGGCTGATCCATCTTACCAGATTGAACTCTCCGCCTGCTTTATCATTTGTCCCTGAACCCCTTGACCCTCCGAAAGGTTGTTTCCCGACAACTGCTCCTGTAGGTTTATCGTTAATATAAAAATTACCTGCGGCATATCTCAGTTTTGTGCATATATCTACAACTGCAAGCCTGTTTTGTCCGAATACTGCCCCGGTAAGACCATATGGTGAAGTGTTGTCGCAAAGCTCCAGCGCATTGTCAATATCATTATCATCATATACATAAGCAGTAAGAACCGGACCGAATATCTCCTCTTCCATACTCTTGAAATGAGGATTTGTAGTTTTTATTAATGTTGGTGATACAAAATAACCTTCAGATTTATCGTAAGTACCCCCGAAAATAATGTCTGCTTCAAAAGATTCTTTTGCATAATCGATATATGATGCAATATTGTCAAAAGAGGCTTCGTCAATCACAGCATTGATAAAGTTGTCATAATCACGTACGTCACCCATTTTTACAGATTCAGAAATCTCAACAATCTCACGTTTAAACTCCTCCCAAAGAGATGAAGGAACATACATTCTGGATGCAGCAGAACATTTTTGTCCCTGATACTCAAATGCACCGGCGAATGCGGCAACAGCAACATCTTTTGGTTTTGCAGACGGATGTACAAAGATAAAGTCCTTTCCACCTGTCTCTCCTACAAGTCTTGGATAAGATTTGTATTTATCAAGTTTCTCTCCTATTTCTCTCCACAATGAGTTAAAAGTATTGTTTGATCCGGTAAAGTGAATTCCAGCCAGTTCAGGAGAGTTTAAGACGTTCTTTCCGATAAGTGCACCGCTGCCGGGCAGGAAGTTTACAACCCCATCAGGAACCCCGGCTTCCATAAACACCTTCATAAGGTAGTAATTTGAAAGAATAGATGTAGTTGCAGGTTTCCAGATGGTAGTGTTACCCATCATAACAGGGGCCATATTAAGATTTGATGCAATGGAGGTGAAGTTGAAAGGACTTACTGCAAATACAAATCCTTCCAATGCTCGGTATTCCATTCTGTTAACCTGGTTAAACGATGAGATGGGCTGTGTTTTGTAAATCTCCGCAGCAAAAGATACATTGAATCTCAGGAAATCAATAGTTTCACATGCTGCATCTATCTCTGCCTGATAAATATTTTTACTCTGACCAAGCATTGTAGCGGCGTTAATTGTTGCTCTGTATTTTGTAGCCAGAAGCTCTGCAACCTTGAGGAGTATCGATGCTCTAGTTGCCCAGTTCTGATCTGACCATATCTTATGTGCCGCTTTAGCAGCTTCGATTGCCATCTTAATCTCCTTCTCGCCAGCCTTATGATATATAGCCAGTGTATGGGAATGCTTGTGAGGCATCACTATTTTTGCTGTATCTCCGGTGTAAACCTCTCTACCTCCTATAATCAGAGGAATCTCAATTACTTCCGAGCTTTGTCTTTTTAGTTCCTTATCAAGAGCCTCTCTCTCCGGACTTTTCTTAAGGTAGCTCAGAATAGGTTCATTGTTTGGTAATGGGAAACTGTTAATGGAATTATTCATAAATTTATATTGATTATTTATTAATGATGCAACAAAGATAAAAAGATATCGTTTAATTAGCAGAAGTTAGTATATGATAACAGACTACAGTTTTAAAAGTAAGCGAGACCGCAAAAATGAAGAGGCGATTTATGATGAGTGTCATAAAAAGCTTTACTATACAAGTTTGCGTATTGTCAATAACTCTATGGACGCTGAGGAGATTATGCACGACACATTGTTGAAATATTTTAGAAAAGGTATGGTGTTTAAGACAGTTAAAGAGAGGAATAGTTGGCTCACAAGGGTTTGTATAAACCTTTCAATTGACAGATTAAGGAAGCATAAATCTGAAAGCCTTCTGTTGAATTCCAATGAATTAAAAGCAGGAGAAGTTAATGAAGAGATGGTGGAAAGTTATAATTTCAAGGGAATTACAGTTGATCAGATAAAAATTGCGCTTAACAATCTGGCTGCAGGATACAGACTGATTTTGTCACTTCATCTTTTTGAAGGGTACGACTATGAAGAGATAGCCCAGATAATGCAACTAAAGGAAGTTTCAATCAGGTCGCAGTATATAAGGGGAAAGGCCAGACTTATAGAAGAGCTCAAATCACAAAGAAATTAAAGGAGTAAGGAGAAAAAGATATGGATGAGTTAAAAAAAATCACCGGTAAATACAGGGAAGAGTTCGAAAATGAACCTCTTCCGGAGAACCACAAGCAACGGTTTATGTTAAAGCTTAAAAGAGAGAAAAGGAGACTTAATAAATCATACTGGAACAAACAGGTTATGTTTTACCTTGTTGCAGCCTCTGTTGCATTGTTTCTAATATTAACACCTGTCGTAAACATAAACAGATTCTTTAACAAAGGCAAAACAGACATTGGCGACTATACAGGAATACTTGAAGACAGGAGTGAGAGTGTCATAAAAATAGCAGAGAGCCTTAATCCACGCGATAAAGCAGTAATATTAAGTACTCTGGATCAGTTGACGTTTGAGGCAGTCTCATTCGAATCACAACTGCCCGAAAGCATAGAGAAAGGCGAAAGGAACGAGTTGATTAAAAATTACTATTCTCCCAGAATAGAGGGGGTAGATAAACTGGAGAAGTATGCCAGGTTACTTAAAAAACAATAATTATGCATGATTATATTAAACAAAAAAAAGAAAAAATTAACAATTAGTATTATGAGAAAAATTCTAGCAACAGTCGCGGTATTGTTTATCGGAATTACAATATTTGCGCAAACAACAACAAAATCATTCGTTGCAAATGCCTTTAACGGTATTTCAGCCGGAGGAGTCTACGAAATAGAGCTGATTAAAGCTGCAGCAGAGTCAGTAGTAGTTGAGGCTGACAAGGAGATTATGCCATATGTCGAAGTTAAAGTAGTCAAGGGAATCCTTACATTTAATCTTGACAACGTAAGAATGCCTGCAAGACTGAAACATGATATGGGACCTATTAAAGCTAAGGTAACTATGAAGGAAGAACTTGCCTCTCTTACACTCTCCGGAGCTTCAAATTTTTATACTGCATCTGTTTTCTCACCAAAAAACTTTAATGTCCAGATCAGCGGTGCATCAAATGCCAAAGGTCTTAACATTGTAAGTGAAGTTGCAGTGATAAAAGTAAGCGGAGCCTCAACAATCAATATCAGAGGAAAGGCAAACGATGGTTCATACGAGTTTTCTGGTGCATCTGTCGCAATTATTAACCAGGACATTTCAAAATTAAGCATTGAGGGAAGCGGGGCAACAAAACTGGAATTTACTGGAAAGGTAGTATCTGCAGATATTGAGTGCTCCGGAGCCACTTATACAAAACTTATAGGTGAATGTGATACTATGAATGCCGAGATATCCGGAGCTTCAAAGTTTGATGCCTTTGGTTTTAGGGTTAACAGTATGATTATAGAAGTTATGGGAGTATCTTCTGCAAAAGTTTTTGTTGAAAAGAGCATAGAAGCTGAGGCATCTGGCGGATCGTCTATTGTCTACAAGGGATCACCAGTAGTAAAGAATATTGACATCAGCTCTGTTTCATCATTCAGAAAAGCAGATTGATAATCTAAATATATTATCTTTATATAAAATTTATAAAGGTAATATGAATTATAAAAAATTACATCAGGATGCCTTTGTGCTTGATTCTCATTGCGATACACCTCTGAGACTATTTGAAGGGGCAAATTTGGGAGAGAGATCAGCAGAAGGGCATTTTGATTTTCTACGCATGAAGGAGGGTGGCCTGGATGCCGCCTTTTTCGCAATCTATACCTCAAACAAGATGGAACCTGATGCTGCCACAAGAAAGGCACTTCAGTTAATTGCGCGTACATACGATGCTATTGATGAGAACCCTGACAAAGTAGCTATCGCTCTTACTGTAGAAGACGCATTTGAGTTGAAAGATAGAGGTATGGGAGCAATTTTCTTTGGGATGGAAAATGGCTTGCCTATACAAAAGGACCTAAGTCTTCTGAGACTTTTTTATGATATGGGTATAAGGTATATGACCCTTACACATGCAGGTAACAATGAGATTTGTGACTCATGTGCGACAAAGGAGAAGAGGTGGAACGGTCTGAGTCCTTTTGGAAAGAAGGTTGTCAAAGAGATGAACCGGCTAGGAATGGTAATAGATGTATCACACATCTCGGACGATTCATTCTATGATGTTCTCAAATATTCAAAAAAACCTGTGGTAGCAACTCACTCTTGTTGCAGGGCAATTGCTGACCTGCCGAGAAACATGACGGATCAGATGATTAAAGATCTGGCAGAGCATGATGGTGTAATCCAGATAAATTTCTATCCACCTTTTTTGAATAAAGAATATGCCGACGAATTCTGGCCACTAAGTGACGCATTTGAAGCGGCTCTGGAAAACTATAAGAAGAGCCCGAAAAAATATAAAAGTCAGCTTGATGAAGCAAAAGAGAAAATGTTTGCTGTTAAAAGACCGTCATATAAAGAGGTCGTGAATCATATTGATCATGTTGTCAAGTTAGTAGGAGTAAATCATGTTGGATTGGGATCAGATTTTGACGGAATTGAGGTTACCCCGGATGGGATGGAGGGAGTCGATAAGATGCCATTAATAACAAAAGAGCTAATCGAAAGAGGTTATTCAGAGAGTGATATAAGAAAAATTCTGGGAGGTAATTTCCTTAGGATTCTGGATTTGAATTTTTAATTTTAAATTATGACAAAAATAGCATTAATAACAGGAGCAACGTCGGGGATAGGAGAGGCAACCGCCCATTTACTGGCTAAAGAGGGATACAATCTTATAATAACAGGAAGGAGAACAGCAACACTGACTTCAGTGGCTTCAAAACTGGAAAAAAAATACGGAGTAAAAGTTTTGCCATTGAGTTTTGATGTCAGGGAACTTAGTCAGGTAGAACACTATTTAGGGAACCTGCCTGAGCCATGGAACGAAATTGATGTACTGGTGAATAATGCCGGTCTGGCTGTAGGGCTGAGTCCTGTAAATCAAGGGACAATAGACGACTGGGAGAGGATGATTGATACAAACATCAAAGGACTGTTGTATGTAAGTAAGATTGTTTCCAACATAATGATAAACAGGGGAGGTGGCCAGATAATCAACATAGGGTCAATTGCTGGAAAAGCTGTTTATCCTAACGGAAATGTTTATTGTGCATCCAAACATGCCGTTGACGCACTATCAAGGGGAATGATGATGGATCTGCATACTCACAATATACGAGTGTCTCAGGTTTGTCCCGGAGCTGCAGAAACTGAATTTTCTCAGGTACGATTCAAAGGTGATACAGAAAAGGCCGCTAATGTTTATAAAGGTTTTACTCCTCTAACTGCTAATGATATAGCAGAAGTAATCCTTTTTATCGTAAAGGCCCCGCCACATGTAAATATCTGTGATGTAACAGTTATGCCGACTGCACAGGCATCGGTGTCTATAATTCACAAAACGATATAGACTTGAAAGATTTTAATCAAGCCAACCAGCTTTTTTAAATATCTCGTCAAGTTTGTTTGAAGTAAGTTCTCTGTCTCTGTCATTTCTGTTAGAAAAGATGAGATAGAGAATTTTCTTTTCAGGATATCGCCCTGCATAAATCTGAAAGCCTCCGTTATCTCCTGTATGGTATACCTTTACAGGAAAGCCAGGTTTCTCCTGAATGAACCATCCGTAACCATATGAGGTGTAAGGGATATCCGGAATATTGATTTTTGGAGAGTGAGCCTCATTTTTAGTTGCGCTGCTTATCAATTTGTCGGATCTCAGAGCTTTCTCCCAGTTAACAAACTCCCTGACAGATGTATACAAACCGCCATCTGCTTTGGTTGCAAAAAAAGACTCTTCTCCATAATCAAACTCGTTATATTTCTTTGCAGTACTATCATACAGATATCCATGAGACATCCGGGGAATAAACTTTTCAGCTTCGAAATATGTAGACTCATTCATTCCTGCTGGAATAAAAATCCGTTCTCTCATAAAAGTGTCAAATGGAACACCAGATGCTTTCTCTATTATAGTATACATCAGTTGAAAAGTCGGATTCATGTATTCGTAAGAGGTGCCTGGTTCAAAATTAAGTTTGTCCAGATTCTTAAGGTAAGAGTATGACTCCACGTCTGTTGCAGTAGTTACGAATTTACGGTCACTTCTGTCCCTTGAATCCGGAATACCCGATGTATGCGATAAAAGATGCCTTATTCTTATTTTATTGAAAAAATCTGCCTTAAAATCGGGAAACCATTTTTTTACAGAGTCATCAAGTGAAAGCTTGCCCTCCTCGGCCAGCATCATAACTGCAACTGCAGAAAATTGTTTGGATACAGATGCTATATTAAAGAATGTATTTCCATCAATCGGTGTTAAGCTATCCATATCTGCTATTCCATATCCTTGTTCGAAAATTATGGAATCACCCTTCATTATAAGTACAGCAGCACCGGGTTCATTTTCAGGATAGAGAGAATTAAACAGGGAATCAACTTGTTTCAGTGCAATTTTATCACTGTTCTTGACATCTGAATCACATGCTTGCATAATGTATACTAAAAAGGTTAAAATAATTGTTAATTTTCTCATAGTCAAATATATATTAAGCATTATAACTTTTTTGTTGTATAGTATAACAATATAGTTATACTAGCTGTATGCCAAGCTTTAACCTTAATGTGTTTAGAGCTTCTGATGAAAATCTGTCAATATTCCTTTGACGGTCCCCGTTAAAGGTCAATCTTTTGCTTTCACAAAAATCAGGACCAGCTACAGCTATCCAGATAGTTCCAACGGGTTTTTCCGGAGTACCTCCATCCGGACCTGCAATGCCCGATGCTGCAACAGCGTAATCGGCCCTTAAAAGCCTCTTTACACCAGCAGCCATTGCCAATACACACTCGCTGCTTACCGCACCATACTCCTCAATAATTTTTCTTTCAACACCCAAAAGATCGGATTTTACATTGTTGTCATAAGATATAACCGATCCTTTATAAATATCAGAAGCTCCGGGCAATGATGTTATCATGGATGCAATTTTGCCTCCTGTGCAAGATTCTGCTGTTGCCATTGTACAGGATTTCCTTCTGAGATGTCTGGAAATTACCTGTTCAAGAGTGTCATCATCTTCTCCGTACAAGGCATCACCCAAAATTTCCTTAAGCTTGTCAAGCAGTGGTTTTACCATCGCTTCGGATTTTTTTAAGTTTCCGCCGTATATAGAAATCCTCAACCGTACTCCGGTAAGAGGGTTTGGCAAATAGGCTAGCTTTACAGATTCGGGCAATTCATCTTCCCATTTTTCAATCATTTTTGCCAGAACAGATTCCGGTATTCCAAATGTTGAGATACTTTTATGAAAAATTGTTTCTGTATTATTCAGTGCTTCTATTTCTTTGATTACCTGAGGAAAAAGGCCAGTCATCTCATATGGGACACCGGGAAGGGAAAATAACAAGGTCTTAGATTTTCCTCCATCTCTTGAAATATCGAAAATCATTCCCGGAGCAGTTCCCATGGTATTCTTCATTACTGTGCAGCATTCCGGTACATAAGCCTGATTTTTGTTAAGGTCGGATAGTTCTACTCCTCTTTTTTTGCAGATTTCTTCAATAATTTCAAGCTGACCTTTGTCATATCGGAATTTTTCACATCTACTAAGCTTTGCAAGTGCTGCCTTGGTTATGTCATCCTTAGTAGGGCCAAGGCCACCTGTAACTATTACTATGTCAGACATATTTATACATCTCTCAATATTAGAGATTATCTCTGCTTCTATGTCAGGAACAGATAAAATTAAATCTATCTTAACTCCTGCTTTGTTAAGTTCTTTTGAAATGAAGGCAGAATTGGTATCAATAATCTGGCCAATGAGAATCTCATCACCAATAGTACAAATGGTTGCATTCAGCATCTGAGCAGCTATTTAGATATCTTTTTAAGAATCGATTTTACAAGTCCTGGTCCTGTGTATATGAAACCGGTGTAAATCTGTACAAGAGATGCTCCGGCATCAAGCATTTGTTTGGCCTGATCAGGGGTCATTATACCTCCAACTCCTATAATAGGTAACTGTCCACCAGTTTTTTTATGTATATACCTGATGATTTCCAGACTTCTGTCAAACAGAGGAGCACCGCTCAGGCCTCCATCACCTATTGAATCAACCAGCTCCTTTGATGATTTGAGATTTTCTCTTTTGGTTGTAGTATTTGTTGCAACAATCCCGTCAAGACCGGAAACCAATATAAGTTCGATTATTTCGTCCATTTGGTCAAAGGTAAGATCAGGAGAGATCTTTAATAATATCGGCCTGTATTCGTCATAATACTTCCTAAGTGTAGTGAGTTTATCAACAATCTCTGCTAAAGATGTTATATCCTGCAACTTAGTAAGGCCTTTTACATTCGGACACGAGACATTGATTGTAAAATAGTCTACAAAATCATAGAGTTGTGCAAATGATCTTTCGTAATCAACTGGTGCCTGCTCATTAGGACATGAAGTACTTTTGCTAATGTTGCCACCAATAACAACCTTTGGCTTTCTCTTTTTAATGGATTTTACAGCATATTTTATCCCTTTGTTATTTATGCCCATCCTATTAATTATCGCTTTATCCTCCAAAAGTCTGAAACTTCGTGGTTTAGGGTTGCCCATCTGCTCATTTGGTGTAAGTGAGCCAATTTCAATGAAGCCAAAACCAAAATTTGCAAGGTCGTTATAAATCTGGCCATTTTTATCGAATCCTGCAGCAAGTCCCACTGGATTTTCAAACCTCAGCCCGAATACCTCTCTTTCCAGGTTATCTCTTTTATATGTATAGAAGAATCTTAGAATTGCTCCTGAAAATGGAATATACCTAAGAAAAAAAAGAAGATTCAACATTATTCTGTGAGCTGTTTCAGGATAAAATGCGAATAGTATTGGTTTAATCAGTTTAAACATTTTATTAACAAATTTGCGCAAAGGTAGAAATTAATCTACAGAAATTTAATCTTTGGCAGGAAAGTACTCAGAGAAAGAGTTGTCGGAGTAGACGAAAATCATCTTCTTTAGAATCTTTTTTTTGCCATCATCTGTGCTTGGGATTTCTTTTATGAGATTCTCAGGAGGTTCATGATTTTTAGTTTCCGGGTTAAAAAGAGTATAATCAGAAATTTGCGGAGCTGATGGAACATCTTGCCTTACTTCTGTAATGACAGGGGATTGTTCTTTATACATTTTTCCTTTTCCGGTAATGAGCCATTCGGCATTTAAGGAGGGAAATTTCAGTAACAGTTTCTGAATAAAATCAAAACCGGGTTTGTTTCTGCCAGATAGGATATGCGACAAACCGGAACGTTGAATGCCAATTATCTCTGACAATCTCGCCGGGGAGAGCTGCTCAAGGGTTAAAAATTGCAGTAAACGGTCTTTCATAATTGTAAACTTATTGTTCTACAAATGTAATCAATTAAATGGTTACAGATGTAATTATATTTGAATTTACATATGTAACATAGTTCTAATCGATATAGTATGAATATTGTTAACAGCAGAGTATTATAACTAATTATCAATAAATATTACTTATATTAAGTAATACTAAAAATTGTACGCATAAATACCTCGTATATAGGTATATAAAAAATATATTCAGTATTATTATCAATAATTTATCTAATAAAAGCTAAAATAGCTCATATTTAGATGTATTATTACTATAAATAAAATTTATAAAATACTGGTTTATAGTAAAATAAAAGAATTATTATCTATTCATTTTCTAAGGTTAGATTTCTAAACAAAAGAGAATAAAAAGTAACCAATTATTATCACTATATGTATACATAAGTAAACCTTTAGGTATAGTAATGTATACTACATTTGTAAACAAATAGCCGGATTTTAATTATTTTCTATTAATGGTATAAATGTATAGTTTTGCAGAAAATAATTGATTGTGGAGCCTGAAATAAGAATAAGTGATTTTTCATACAACCTTCCGGATGAAAAAATAGCAAAGTATCCCCTGCAGAACAGAGATGACTCTAAAATTTTAATATTTAAGAACAGAGTGATATCTGAGTCGAAATTTTCAAATCTCGTTGAGTTATTACCCCAAAACTCCTTGATGATTTTTAACAATTCTAAAGTTGTACCTGCACGACTGTTATTTAAAAAAGATAGTGGAGCCAACATAGAGATTTTTTGTTTAGAACCACATTTTCCTGTCGAATACAATACATCATTTGCTGCAACGGAGTGTTGCAGCTGGGTTTGTGTTGTTGGAAACAGCAAAAAATGGAAAAACGGCTATGTAACCTTCAACGATCATGGAGATAATCAGCTTGCCGATTACCATTTCAAGGCAAGAATACTAAATAAGACAGAAGATAAATTTATTATTGAATTCTCATGGGAATCAGGAATTCCGTTTTCTGAACTTATGGAGCATTGCGGCAAAATTCCGATTCCTCCATATCTGAAAAGAGATGCAGACGAAACTGATACAGAAAGATATCAAACACTTTACGCACGACACAGAGGATCTGTGGCGGCTCCTACTGCTGGTTTGCACTTTACGAACGAAGTAATAAGGAAAATTGAAGATAAAGGGATTGACAAGGCAGATCTATGCCTGCATGTAGGTGCAGGAACCTTCCTTCCTGTAAAATCGGAACTTATTAAGGACCATAATATGCATTCTGAGCCTTTTACTGTCTCTGATGAGCTTCTGGGCAAATTGATTAATAATGCTAAAAAGCATGTTATTGCAGTTGGAACCACCTCTGCAAGATGCCTTGAATCATTGTATTATCTTGGCATACATTGTATTGAACAAGGGTCTCCTGTATCGGTATCGCAATGGGAACCATATGAGCGGGATTACAAGTACACTGTCGAAGAATCACTTTCGGCACTGAGAAATTGGATGAAAAAAAATGGAAAAACCACTATTGATGCCAGAACTATGATTATTATCGTTCCGAATTTTAAATTCAGGGTGGTTGATGTACTTATTACAAATTTTCACCAGCCCAAAAGCACACTTTTACTATTGATATCAGCCTTTATAGGTGATGATTGGAGAAAAGTGTATGATTACTCTCTGGTTAATAATTTCAGATTCCTGAGTTATGGCGACAGCTCTATACTATTCAGACAACTTTAGCAGATATAAAATCTTCTGAGCCCAGCTGGAAAGCATAGGACCCGATGAGAGTAGATTCGGTACTATGTTTTTTATTTGTTGCTGAGCAATGTTCAAGTACTCTTTCTTACCGGTTATTTCATAGAAAGATAGTAAGTTACCGGCCATTATTGAGTTAGCAGAAGGCCTTATGACATCTATATTCGATTCTTTTTTAAAAGGTATGGTCTCAGTCTGCAGATTTATTTCGGATTTACTGAACATCCCGTTTTCCGGTTTGAAAAAATTATCCATGACAATATTCAGGTACTTTTGGGCAATATCAAAATAAATCCTCTCTCCCTGGGCTTTGTATAACTCCAGAGATGCATCAATGAAATTTGAATAATCAGACAAATAACCCAATAATGATCTTTGCTGGCAGCATGTATACCGAAAAAGTTTTCCTGATGAGTTAATATTGTTATCAAGAAGATAGTTGATTGCTTCAACAGCTTCTTCATACATTTTATGATTATCCAATAGTTTAGATGATATGGCCAATGCTCTTACTAATTGAGAATTATGAGAAGTGATTTCTCTTTTGTCAACAAAATAACCTCTGTGCTCTTCTCTACGTTTTTTTAACAAATCCAGTTCATCGTCTGATATCACAATAAAGCAATCTTCTGTTCTTACAGGGGTCTGTTTATCAAGTCTGTTCTTTGTGATATCCATACCGAGGGCCAGTGCAATATCCTGAAATCTGTCAGGAAACAAAATTGATAATTCGTTCAGAGAGAATTGGTAATACCAGGAGTGGTCTGTTGGAGTTACAAGTGTAGAACTACTAAAGTACCCACCTTTTCCATTATATAGTCTGTCTCTTAAAAACAGATAAATCAGATTTGCTGTCTCTTTATATGATTCTTTATTAAAATGTCTGTATGCCAGAGCGTAAAGAATCATAAAATGGCTGTTTTCCTCAAGTGTTTTTTCGTAATATGCCTCCTCGCATGAGTAGTCAGCTGCCTGTCTGAAAAAACCTCCTTCAACAGGATCAAATATTGCAGAAAACTGCAAGTGATCCAGAAGCGATTCAATTTTAAACGACATTTTTTCGTTTGGAAAGTACTTCAGATATTCTACAATTGTGATCAGACTGCTTGGATTAGGTGTGAAAGGTCTGAGTCTGTATATGAAATCAGTTTCAAACATTCCTTTGTACCAATGCTGCATATATTTAATGAGAATATTCTGATCCAGTATTGTTTCTGCCCCTTTTTCAGTAATTATTCCGGTGTTTCTCGCCCTTTTACTTAGCTCTTCAGAAAGTTGAACCAGCAACTCCTTTTTCTCTTTCTTAGCAAGAATAATGCTGTTTGCAATCTCCAGAAAACAATCAGTATCACAATCAGAAAAGCATATAATCGGCTTTCTGTCAGGCATAATGAACATGTTCATTGGTCCGTAAGAGAAATCCTGGTTCAGAAAAAGAAGATCAAGAGCTATCAGGAACGACTCCGGTCTGTCCTCCTTATCTTCTGCAATACAAATAAAATTATCATTCAGGATATTGATTACCCGCGGATCACTAAAGAGCTTCACAGAACTCTCCCTTATAAGCATATTGCTCACATAACCAATATGCTGAAAGATGAGTTTGTCTTCATTAACGGCTCTCTCCAGCAACTCTTCGTTAAGAGCTCCGTTCCATTCCACCCCCTTACCGGCAAGTAATTTTAAATATGGAGAACAAGTATTAAACATTTATTTAACTAAATTTGCTTTACTAAAAACCTTAAGATTATGAAAAGAACACTTATTGACCTGTTTGAGGAGTCAGTCGCAAAGTACTCCGACTACACCTTTCTGCTAGAGAAAGAAAATAAGGAATACAAACCTACAACTTATTCACAGACTAAAGTACAAGCAGAACAATTCGGCGCAGGGCTTTGTTCACTGGGATTTGAGAAAAAAAGCAATGCATCTATTCTTTCGGAAGGGCGTAATTTATGGATAATTGGAGAACTGGCAATTTTCTATGCCGCAGGCGTGAATGTTCCACTGTCTATCAAGCTGGAAGAGAGCTCAGATTTGTTGTTCAGGCTTATTCATGCCGATGTAACGTTGTTGATGGTTTCGGAGAGGCAGCTGAACAAAATAAGAGTAATAAAAGATAAGCTGCCATTGGTCAGGAATATTATAGTCTTTGATAAATTGGATGAATACCAGGAACGGGAGATTTATTATGAAGAGGTGATAGAAAAAGGGAAGATTTATCTGGATAACAATTTGGAGCAGTTTCGTGAGTTAGGCAGGTCTGTTCAAAACGATGATTATGCAACAATAACTTATACATCAGGAACAACAGCAGATCCAAAAGGTGTTATTCTGACTCACAGGAACTATACAGCCAATGTAGAGCAGGCACTCTCATGTATGGACATACCTCCTAAATATAAGAATCTCATTATATTGCCGCTGGATCACTGTTTTGCTCATGTCGTTGGTTTTTATATTATGATTTCAAGAGGAGCAATTGTAGCAACAGTACAACCGGGAAAAACCGGTATTGAGACATTAAAGAATATACCGATAAATATTCAGGAGATAAAACCAAATATTTTACTTTCGGTTCCCGCTCTTGCCAAAAGTTTCAAGAAAAATATTGAACAGTCGGTAAAATCCAAAGGAAAGTTTACAGAATCACTGTTTAACCTTGCGCTTTGTATAGCTGAAACATATAATAAGGATGGCTGGAACAGAGGTTCGGGCTGGACGTTCCTTCTGTATCCGTTTAAAGTTTTGTTTGACAAGATATTATTTTCAAAGGTAAGACTTGCTATGGGCGGAGAACTTGAGTTTTTTGTCGGGGGAGGAGCCCTTCTTGATAAGGAGCTTCAGAAATTCTACTATGCAATTGGCATTCCTATGTTTCAGGGATATGGTCTCTCAGAGGCTACTCCGGTAATATCGACAAACACTCCAGCCAGACATAAACTGGGTTCGTCCGGTATTCTGGTTAAGCCATTGGAAATAAGGATAATGGATAATGAAGGAAATATTCTAGGTACGGGAGAGGCCGGCGAAATTGTAGTTAAAGGGGAGAATGTTATGGCAGGTTACTGGAAGAATCCTAAAGCGACAGCAGAAACAATAAAAGATGGATGGTTGTATACCGGTGACCTGGGTTATATGGACAAAGACGGTTTCCTTTATGTACAGGGACGATTCAAGTCACTTTTAATTGGTAGTGACGGAGAAAAGTACTCTCCGGAGGAGATTGAAGAGACTATGGTTACCCAATCCAGACTTATTCAACAAATAATGCTTCACAATAATCAATCACCTTATACAATTGCAATAATAGTTGTAGATAAAAGCACAACATTGCCTAAGGAAGAGCTTATTAAGGCTGTTGCTGCAGAAATTGACAAATACAAGGGAAAAGGTGAATTTGCCGGACTTTTCCCTGAAAGATGGCTCCCTGCTACATTTATTCTGTCAAAGGATCCTTTCACAGAACAAAACAGAATGATAAATTCAACGATGAAACTGGTAAGGTCCAAAGTAGAGGAGGCGTATAAAGAGAGAATTGATTTTGCTTATACTCCGGAGGGTAAGAATATTTTCAACAAATACAATCTTGAAGCCTGATGCAAAGACATAGGTTATTGATATCTATTGTCTTGACAGGTATTACTTTTGCCTTTGGATTAAGTTACTACTGGAGGCCATACGTATACGATGCTAAGGACGAATTTAAATTTTCTGCTTCAAGAGTAGCTGATGATATTAAGTTTATAAGCAGTGAACCTCACTCAATAGAACACCCTGCAGCAAGGGATAGTGTCAGGGATTATCTTGCACATAGACTGAATAGTATGGGAATCACTGCCACTTATTATTCATACGATTCTGTTACATCCCGGCTGAATACTAAAATTAAGATATCGAATTTGTATTCAAAAATTGACCCACCTTCAGGTGAAGCCACTGCATATCTGTTACTCGTAGCGCACCTGGATTCGAGATTCAGGAAAAAGGTACAGGATAAATATGAATATTCCTTTGGTGCTGCGGATGACGGCTATGGTTTAGGCGTCATTCTTGAATCGTTGCGACTGGCGTTACAATACAGAGATAAATGGAAACAGGGAATAAAGGTTTTGTTTACAGATTCAGAAGAATCTGATTTGGATGGTATGAGGAATGCTCTGGAGCAAAATCCCGAAATTTTTAAAAATGTAGGATTTGTAATTAATCTGGAAGCAAGAGGTGTAAGGGGGCCAGCATTACTTTTTGAAACATCATCTGGTAACAGCGCCGTCATGGAACTATACAAATCTGCTAAACATCCATTTACTTATTCTGTTACCACAGCGGTTTACAGTATTTTGCCAAATTTCACAGATTTTACTCTTCTTAAGGATTCGTATCCCGGGATGAATTTTTCTGTTATTGACAACCTAAGGTATTATCATACTGAAATGGATAACTATAGCAACATTTCGCTTAAATCTCTACAACATTATGGAGACCAGACAGAACCAGTGATTTACAAATATTTGACAGATGATACGTATAGTAATCACAGAAGCTTGGTTTCACAAAAAAATGAGGTTTTCCTTACTATGCCAGTTTTTGGTTTTATCTGCTTTTCAAGAAATCTTTATCTGATTATTAATATTTTGACCTTATTGATATTGTGTTATGCTGTTTATTTCCTTGTAAAAAGCAAAAACGCAGGATATCCAGGTATGATAAGGTCGGCATCATCTGTATTGATTATCTCATTAGTTTCATCTTTGGCTGGATTTTGTATAGCATATTTATCTGCCGTCCTTACAGGTCAGAAATACAATCTGGTAAATCTGCCTTATGTGAGATTTGACTGGATTATAATGATAGCAGCATTTATTACCTTGTCCTTAATTGGATGGAGGATATATATCATAAAGATTACCAGGCAACGATTCAACCAGATTGAAGCAATTACCGGCAGCATTTGTATTCAGTTCTTACTGTCGGTACTATTGTATTTTGTCATCGGAGAAAATTTCTTTTTTCTTTTTCCTGTGCTTTTTTCATTAGTTGCTATAGTATTCAGCAAACTTACTCAGACCAGGTTTATGTACCTTATTGCTTCTATACTGATTTTATTGTTGTTAGTTCCATTTTACTATGCAATTATTGTTGCTTTGACCATAGGTTCATTGCCTGTATTTATGATATTGGCTTCATTATTGTTGTCAATTTTTATCCCGGTAATTGACAGCTTTGTCAGAAAACTTGTTTAATAGGAATTATATTATTTAACTTTAACTTTTAAAAAGATTGTAATGGTCAATGATAAATTTCAGGATATAAGGCCTTATATAGAAGATGAGATTGGTCCTGCGCTAAGCAGGATAGCTAAACATCCACTCTTATCTTCAATATCAGCATATCTGTTTCCCGATAAAAAACCGGATGAGATTGGGCATTTTATAGCCAGTTTAAAGAGTGTAGATGAATTTCAATCTCTTGTCATGTATTCTGCCATCAAGAAGATTATTTCGGATACAACAAAGACATTATCATATGCAGGGTTGGATCAGCTTAAAAACAGCAAAAAACACCTGCTTATATCGAATCACAGGGATATTCTTCTGGATTCCGGTATTATACAGATTATTTTTTGCATGAATGATATCCAGACATCGGAAATGGCAGTAGGGGATAATTTAATTACAGATTCATTTATCGAAGATATTGCCAGGTCAAACAAAATGATAAGAGTTATCAGAAATGTAAATGCCAGGGAATTATATAATTCGTCACTTATTTTATCGCAATATATAAGACAACGGGTATCGCTTGATCAAAGCTCTGTATGGATCGCTCAGCGTAATGGCCGAACCAAGGACGGGGTGGATCTTACAGAACAGGGCTTGATGAAGATGCTTGAAATGAGCGGAGATGGTGATTTTGTTAAGGACTTTGAAGAGCTTTCAATAGTTCCTATATCAATTTCCTATGAATTCGAACCATGTGACCTCCTTAAAAGCAAGGAGTTGTATGTTTCCCGAAGAAGAAAATACATTAAAAACCCCGGAGAGGACCTTAACAGTATTCTTACAGGTATAATGCAGTTTAAAGGCAATATTCACCTAAACTTCTGCAAGCCTCTGTCCCACCAGGAGATACATGCGTGTTCAATACTAGAGAAGAATGAGAGGTTCAAGTCACTTGCTGAGGTAATAGACAGGAAGATAATTGAATCTTATCAACTTTGGAAGAACAATTATATTGCGTATGACATGCTTTATTCTTGTGACAAATACAGCAAAAACTATTCAAATCAGGATAAGCAGAGCTTTATTAGCTACTTGAAATACAAACTTTCTGATATTGATGGTAATCCTAAAGAGATGGAGGAGATATTTCTTTCGATCTATGCAAATCCGGTTTTAAGTAAAGAGAGAGTTGATTAATTACTGCGTATTTAATTAAATTTCATTAAATCAAGTAATTAAAAGAATAAATAACCAACTTGTTACACAATATAACAGGTTGGTTATTTGATTTTAATTAGAATCTTCTGGTTATAATTCACTATGATACAAACTTTGTGAAAAAAAACAACTAAATGTTATATTGACAAATTGTACAGAGGAGATTAAATTGCTAAATTTGCATCTTGTATTTTAATAATCATTTAAACTAATGAACAAAATAATCTCTGTGGATGATGCTGTCAGTAAAGTTAAAGATGGCATGACTTTGATGATTGGCGGGTTTCTTACATCAGGAGGGCCTAACACAATAATGGATGCATTAATGCTGTCGGGCGTAAAAAATCTGACAATTATCTGCAATGATGGAGCCTACCCAGATAAAGGAATGGGTAAGCTTATAGCAAACCATCAGGTTGTCAAATTGATAACTTCATACGTAGGTGCAAATCCTGTAGCAATAGACCTGATGAATTCAAAAGACCTTGAGATAGAGTTTTGTCCGCAGGGTACACTCGTTGAACGAATCCGGGCATTTGGAGCAGGTTTGGGCGGTGTTCTTACACCTACAGGGCTTGGAACAATTGTTTCCGAGAATAAGCAGATAATAAATGTAGATGGAAAGGATTACATTCTAGAGAAACCGCTTAAGGCAGATATAGCTTTTATTGGGGCCTCTGTTTCGGACAAAGCAGGAAACCTTTATTATAACGGAAATACCAGGAACTTCAATCCAATAATGGCAATGGCGGCAGAGACAGTTATTGTGGAAGCTGAGGAACTTGTGGAGACAGGCAAAATAAAACCTGAGGATGTTCATACTCCTGCAATTTTGGTCGATTATATTATAACTAAATAAAACGATACTATGTCTAAGACTGCATTAATAAGAGTCAGAATGAGTTCACATGATGCTCATTATGGCGGGAACCTGGTAGACGGAGCAAAAATGCTCCAACTCTTCGGTGATGTTGCTACAGAATTGCTGATTCAGCATGACGGTGATGAGGGACTCTTCAAAGCCTATGATAATGTTGAATTTATGGCCCCTGTTTATGCAGGTGATTATATAGAAGCAACCGGTGAAATTGTATCTGTTGGAAACAGTTCCAGGAAAATGGAATTTGTTGCGAAAAAAGTAATTGTTCCAAGACCTGATATTTCTCCTTCGGCTGCGGATATTCTTGATGAGCCGGTTATCGTTTGTAAAGCAAGCGGAACTTGTGTAACACCAAAAAATTGTCAAAGAAAATAATCTGAATAGCTATGGAAAAACTTATAATTACAGCCGCTATATGCGGGGCAGAGGTACTAAAAGAGCATAATCCGGCAGTTCCTTATACTGTTGAAGAGTGTGCAAGAGAAGCAAAATCAGCCTATGATGCCGGAGCAAGTATAATTCATCTTCATGTACGTTATGACGATGGTACCCCAACTCAGGACAAGTCGAGGTTCAATGAGGTTATGGAAGCCATTTACAAAGTTTGTCCGGATGTAATAATTCAACCTTCAACCGGAGGTGCCGTTGGGATGACAAACGATGAAAGGTTGCAGCCAACTGAACTTAATCCTGAAATGGCTACCCTCGATTGCGGGACTCTTAATTTTGGAGGTGATGATATATTTGAGAATACAGAAAATACAATCAAGTATTTTGGACAGAAGATGATAGAGCGCGGAATTAAACCGGAACTTGAAGTCTTTGACAAAAGCATGATTGATATGGCCCTGAGACTTCATAAGAAAGGTTTTATACAGAAACCTATGCATTTTGATTTTGTTATGGGTGTTAATGGTGGAATTTCGGGAGAATTGAGAGATTTTACTTTTTTAAAGGGAAGTATTCCTGCTGACGCAACATACACTGTAGCAGGAGTAGGAAGATATGAATTCCCTCTTGCAGTTGCCTCAATAATCGAAGGAGGTCATGTTCGTGTTGGTTTTGAGGACAATGTTTTTCTCTCAAAGGGAGTACTGGCAAAATCGAACGGAGAACTTGTTGCCAAAGTTGTGAGGTTCGCCAAAGAACTGGGCAGAGATATAGCCTCACCAGCAGAGGCTCGTCAGATACTTGGTCTTAAGCCAAGATAATATATTATTAAATAGGTATTTACACAAACTAATTAAACACATACTTAAGCACAATGAAAAAGGGTAACAAATACGGCATTCACAGAGTGATTGAGCCAAAGGGAGTTCTTCCGCAACCAGCCAATAAAATTGACAACAACATGGACGAGATCTATGATAATGAGATTTTGATTGATGTACAGACATTGAATATTGACTCGGCAAGTTTTACTCAGATAGAGGAACAAGCAAAGGGTGATAAGGCAAAAATTGCAGAAATCATGCTTGGTATTGTAGCTTCACAGGGAAAGCACAGAAATCCTGTAACAGGATCGGGTGGAATGCTTTTGGGTACCGTAGAGAAGATAGGAGATGCTCTTATTGGTAAAACAGATCTGAAAGTAGGTGACAAGATTGCAACTCTGGTATCACTTTCACTGACCCCTCTCAGAATAGACAAAATTAAAGAGATACGTTCAGATATTGATCAGGTTGACATTGACGGAAAAGCAATTCTTTTCGAAAGCGGTATTTATGCAAAGATACCTGATGATATGCCGGCAAATCTTGCACTATCTGCATTGGATGTTGCAGGTGCGCCTGCTCAGACAGCAAAGCTTGTAAAGCCGGGTGATACTGTACTTATTATAGGAGCTGGCGGTAAATCAGGTATGTTGTGTTGTTATGAGGCCAAAAAGCGTGCTGGTGTTACAGGAAAAGTTATTGGCTTGTGTCATAGTGAGAAAAGTACAAAAAGACTTCAGGATCTTGGTTTCTGCGACTATGTTTTCTCTGCAGATGCTACCCAGCCCGTTTCAATACTGGAGAAGATAGAGGAGCTTACAAACGGACAAATGTGCGATGTAACAATAAATAATGTCAATATTACTGATACTGAGATGACAAGCATCCTTTGTACAAAGGATACAGGAGTTGTCTATTTCTTCTCCATGGCCACAAGCTTTACAAAAGCAGCACTTGGAGCAGAGGGAGTAGGAAGCGACGTTACTATGATAGTTGGAAATGGTTATACAAAGGGACATGCAGAAATCACACTTGAACTGTTACGTGAAAGTGATAAGTTAAGAAAAATTTTTACCGAACTTTACGCATAGTTAAAATACTTTATGACAGTAGCTTGCAGATACGGCACACATAGGGTTGTCTCACCTAAAGGTACCTTGCCTCAGCCGGCCCATAAGCTGGACAATTCAATGTCAATATATGATAATGAAGTACTTATTGATGTTTCTACCTTAAATATCGATTCTGCCTCTTATACTCAGATAAAAAAAGCTTGTGGCTCTGATGCAGAAAAGATGAAGGAGATGATTCTCTCAATTGTTGAGGAGAGGGGAAAGATGCAGAACCCAGTGACAGGATCAGGTGGAATGCTTATTGGTACCGTTAAAGAGATAGGCAGGAACTTTCCTGCAAACAGGTTAAAGGTCGGGGACAGAATTGCAACTCTAGTATCCCTGTCATTAACTCCCTTAAAAATTAACTCAATAAAGAAGCTCTCTCCGGAATCTGATCAGGTAGATGTTGATGCACAGGCAATACTATTTGAAAGTGGCCTTTTTGCAATCCTGCCAGATGACATCCCTGAAAAGCTGGCACTTGCTGCCCTTGATGTAGCCGGGGCACCGGCACAGGTAGACAGATTAGTAACTGAGGGAGATATTGTGTGTATAATTGGTGGAGGAGGAAAGTCCGGAATTCTATGCTGTTATCAGGCAATGCAGAATGCAGGGCCATCCGGTAAGGTAATCGTTGTTGAGTATTCTAAGGATAATGCGCAACGTATTATAGACATGAATCTTGCTACTGACGTGATTGTGGCGGACGCCACAAATGTAATGGATGTTTATGAAAAAGTGATGGCAGTGACAGGAGGCAGAGGATGTGACGTAACAGTCAATAATGTCAATGTCCCTTCAACAGAGATGACTTCAATATTAATAACAAAAGGACAGGGGTGTGTTTATTTCTTCTCTATGGCCACAAGCTTTACAAAAGCTGCATTAGGGGCCGAAGGTGTAGGTAAGGATATCAACCTTATTGTGGGAAATGGATATGCCAAGGGACACGCAAACCTTACTCTTAATATTATAAGGGAATCGAAGCCTATCAGGGAGCTTTTTGAAAAATTATATGTTTAGATTATGACAGAAAACAGAAGAAAGATATTATTTCCTGATGCTACTGATGAACAGTGGAATGACTGGAAGTGGCAGGTTAAGAACAGGATAGAGACACTAGATCAGTTAAAGAAGTGTATTGTACTTACTCCGGAAGAAGAAGAGGGTGTAAAGACCTCACTGGCAACTCTACGGATGGCAATAACACCGTATTACATCAGTCTTATTGATCCTGATAATCCCAATTGTCCTGTAAGGAAGCAGGCCATTCCAACAGGAGCGGAGACCCATCAGTCGGCAGCAGACCTTCTTGATCCTCTTCACGAGGACGAGGACTCTCCTGTACCGGGTCTGACGCACAGATATCCGGACAGGGTTCTTCTGCTTATAACAGACATGTGTTCAATGTATTGTCGTCATTGTACCCGCAGGAGATTTGCCGGTCAGAAAGATGATGAATCGCCCGTTGACAATATTCAGAAAGCCATTGACTACATTGCAGCTACACCAAGGGTGAGAGATGTTCTATTGTCGGGAGGTGACGCTCTTATGGTATCTGATGCCAAGCTTGAATCAATAATTAAAAGACTGAGAGCAATTCCGCATGTGGAGATAATAAGAATAGGGTCCAGAACTCCTGTCGTATGTCCTCAGAGAATTACAGACAAGCTGGTTGAAATGTTGAAACAGTATCATCCTATCTGGCTCAATACACACTTCAACCATCCAAATGAAATTACTCCTGAAGCGTCTGCTGCATGTGAAAAGCTTGCAAATGCAGGTATACCGCTTGGAAATCAATCGGTTTTGCTGAGAGGTGTAAACGACTGTGTAAATATAATGAGAAGACTTGTTCATCAACTGGTAAAAATAAGGGTAAGACCATATTACATATATCAGTGTGATCTGTCGATGGGTCTGGAGCATTTCAGGACACCTGTTTCTAAAGGGATTGAAATTATTGAAGGACTTAGGGGCCATACGTCGGGATACGCAGTGCCAACATTTGTAGTTGACGCACCGGGAGGCGGTGGCAAGACTCCTGTAATGCCAACTTATGTGATTTCACAGTCACCTGGAAGGGTAGTACTCAGAAATTTTGAGGGGGTAATTACAACATATACAGAACCGATGGATTATCAGAATAATTGTGATTGTAAAGAGTGTAGAGAAAATGCAGATGTAGAAGGAGTTGCCTCTTTGTTGCAAGGTCAGAGACTGGCTATTGAACCAGAGAAATTAATGCGAAAATTAAGGTCGCATAAAAAATAAAAATTATAAATGCCATTTATTGAGAATCTTCTTAATTTCAGCAGTGTTTCCATTGTAGGTCTGGAAAAGAACACCGGAAAAACCGAGTGTCTGAGCTATCTGATCAAAAGGGTTCCGCTGGAAAGGGTTAAGGTTGCAATAAGTTCTATAGGCATTGACGGAGAGAGAATTGACCAGGTTACAGGAACTGCCAAGCCAGAGGTATTTCTGAGAGAGGGTATGCTTTTCGCCACAAGTGAGAAGCATTACAAAAAGAGGGACATAGTATCTGAAGTTCTTGATATTACTGATGAGAGAGGTTCTTTGGGAAGAATAATTACAGCCAGAGCATTGACTTATGGTAAGGTTATGCTTTCTGGACCATCGACAACAGCAGGAATGAAAAGATGGATGAATGATGTTTGTCTGAAACACAAAGTGGGTTTGTGTATTATAGACGGAGCCTTGTCTCGCATGAGCCTTGCTTCTCCTGCTATAAGCAGATCTGTGATTCTTACTACGGGAGCTGCGCTTTCTGCAAACATTGGCACCCTCATAAACAAGAGTGCGTTTGCTGTGGATCTAATAAAGCTACCCTTAACAGAAGATCCTTTAATTGACAACCTTGTCAATATTGAAAAAGGTATATGGAGGGTAGGAAGGAGTGGAGAACTGAGTGAGCTGAATATTTCTTCTGCTATGGAAATTGCTAAAGCAGATGAAGAGTTGGTTGGAGAGGCCAGGGCTATGTATCTTACAGGAGCATTAACAGACAGATTTCTGAATCATATAGGAGATAAGCTTATTACCAATAATGCTGAGATAATTGTCCGGGATTTTTCAAGGATATTCTTGTCGCAGAATGCATTCAGGTTGTTTGTAAAGAGGGGTGGGAGAATAGGAGTTCTTCACAGAAGCAATCTTATTGCAGTATGTGTGAACCCGGTAGCTCCGAATGGTATTGTTCTCGACTCTGAAAGACTTTGTTATGAACTCTCAAGTGTTATTGGATCACCTGTTTATGATATAATTAAGAACAGTTATGAGGCTTAGGGCAATTTTAGATACACCAGCAGGGCTTAGATTTTTTTTCGAAAATCTCACCCTGCAATCTTCTGCAGCAAGACAAATGCTGCTGGATACACCTATGCCTCATACATTAAAGGAGATCTCTAAAAATTATATTGAATTGGAGGAATTTTTCAATACTTTCGCTGCTAATGAGAAATTCATATTTACAATGTTGAATATCAGGATAAGATTAACATCTTTGAAAGAGATTCACGGTACTTTGCTAAGACTTTCTGACGGAGTTGTTCTTGATGATATTGAACTGTTTGAAATAAAAAATCTGGCTCTTGTATATGAAGATATCAAGAGACTTTTTGAAGGGACATTTATTAAAACAGTAGAATTCGATAACCTTTCCGCAGTTGTTTCGCTGCTTGACCCCGAAGATCAGAAGATTACTTCGTTCCACATTTATGATAAGTATTCGGAGGAACTCTCACTTATAAGACATGAGATAAGAAGAAATCCTCTCTTTAATTTAGATCTCCAGCAAAAATCGCAATTAATTGAGGCGAAAATAAGAAAAGAACTTTGCAAGAAACTTGAAACTTCAGTTACCTTGTTAAGAAATGCTGTCAACACTCTGTGTAAAATTGATATTCTGCTGGCAAAGGCTTTGCAGATTAAAGAGTTAGGTCTGTGTATACCTGAGCATGGTAAGGAAATAACATCTTATATGGCTCTTTTTAACCCGGAAGTAAGAGAGATAATTGCAAAAGAGGGAAGAGTATTTCAAAATGTAGATATCTCCTTTGAGGCAGGAACACCAGTTTTGATCACCGGGGCCAATATGGGTGGAAAAACGGTTGTTTTGAAAACCCTTGCACTATCGCAGTATCTTTATCAGTTTGGATTCGGAATACCTGCAAATAATGCCGTTATTGTGCCTGTTACCGACATTCACTTCTGTATTGGTGATGAACAGAGTATTTTCAAAGGTCTGTCTTCATTTGCTGCTGAGATGGCAAGAATTGATGATCTGATTAAATCTGCCAGAAACGGTAAATGCATTTTAGCATTGATTGATGAGCCTGCAAGAACTACAAACCCCACTGAAGGAACAGCTTTAGTGGAGTCACTTATAGAAATACTTTCACTAAAGAATGTACGGACAATTCTCACATCACACTACAATATTATCTTTGATTCATGTAAAAGGTTAAGAGTTAAAGGGTATGAAAATGGAGCAATGAACTATATACTTACAGAAGATTCAAATACAACAGCACCACATGAAGCGTTGCAGATAGCGCGGGCTTTGAATGTAGATAATGAATGGATAGATAAAGCAGAAAAAATTATAAAGAAAAACACATCAAATAAAGTTGAGCAAAATGCAAAGTAAGTTAGGACTGGATTTTAAAAGAGTGGAACATGCCCGGATGCTCTCAAAAAGCATAGCAGACGATGTTCAGGGATTTGTTGTCAATTACACTACAGTAGCTGTCGAAAGGACATTGTGCCGCCTTATGGGAATAGATGGGATTGATGACAATCAGGTTCCCCTTCCAAATATAGTTGTTGATGAATTAAAAAGAAAGGGAGTGTTGAATCAGGGAGCCTTGTTCTATATTGCTAATACAATGGTGAATACAGGTCTTTCTCCACAACGGGTGGCAGAAGAAATTTCTAATGGGTCAATAGATATAACAAAATTGCCTGTAGTTGCAAAAAGTGAGATAGATTCAATAATCAAACCTGTTATAGAAGGGAGTATTGATCGGATAAGGGCAAGAAGAAAACGTAGGGAGGAGTATCTGGGTACCATAGGAGTGGGTCCTAAGCCTTATTTGTAGGTAATCAGCGCCTTCCTTATCGTAATTTGTTCCTATCC
>CAZREC010000009.1:0-43637 GCA_964599025.1 uncultured Muribaculaceae bacterium
TTCCATTTCGTTAGTAATTTCATGTTATTGTGAAAGAGCCATATAACAATCTTCTATCCCTGCCTTTATCTCCTTTACATGTATATGTGAACACCCTTTTTCTATCAGACCCGCCTCAATATCCTTATATTCGTGAAGAGGGTTTTTTAAGGTTACATGATGTTCATCGCCAAATGCAAATGCGCTGTCTACAATATCCAACGCTCTTACCTCATTCAATAACCTTGACATGTTATCTCCTGTAACAGCATAAAGTTTTTTACCAAAGGCATTTATTATATTCTGAGGAGTTTCAATCCGGAGAAACTTACCCTCACTAATAAGAGCAATCCTGTCGCATATCACCGCCTCATCCATGTATGGCGTAGATACAATTATAGTAATATTCTGCTGTCTGAGTCTCTTGAGCATCTCCCAGAACTCCTTCCTCGAAACAGGGTCCACTCCTGTAGTCGGTTCATCAAGAAAAAGCACCGAAGGTTTATGAATAAGTGCACAGCTCAGGGCCAGCTTTTGCTTCATCCCGCCTGACAGAGCTCCTGCCTTTCTTGTCTTGAATGGCTCAATATGACGGTAAATGTCCTTTATAAGATAATAGTTCTCCTTTATGGTAGTGTTGAAAAGAGTGGCAAAGAATTCAAGATTTTCTTCCACCGAAAGATCCTGATAAAGAGAGAATTTCCCCGGCATATATCCCACTCTGCCTCTTATCTCCTTGTATTCCTTTACAACATCGTATCCGTCAACAGTTGCGGTTCCGGAATCTGCGAGCAGCAGAGTAGTAAGAATTCTGAAAAGTGATGTCTTGCCCGATCCATCTGGACCGATCAGCCCAAACATCTCTCCCCTTGGAACCTGAAAGCTTACCCCCCTAAGTGCCTTTACTGTTCCGTAGCTTATTTCCAAATTTTCCGCAGTAACGCTGTACATATCATTTAAATGATTAATTTTCAAAACTTACCTGACCATACATACCTATCTTGAGGAATCCGTCGTTTTTAACCATTATCTTGATTGCGTATACTAAGTTTGCTCTTTCGTCTTTAGTCTGAATCGTTTTGGGTGTAAATTCGGCCTTGTCGGAAATCCATGAAATTTTTCCCTCGTACTCCTTCTGGTCCTCATCTCCAAAATCGGCATAAACCTTCACTACCTGGCCGATTTTCAATTTTGACAACTGGCCCGATGTAAGATATGCCCTCAATATTATGTTGTCAATATCTGCAATCTTAAAAAGAGGTTTTCCCATAGCTGTCACCTCTCCTTTCTCTGCATATTTTGCCAGAACAGTTCCCTTGATAGGAGATGTTATCTTACATTTGTCCAGTTGATCCTGAAGCTGGGCAACCTGAATCTCTAAAGCCGCGCTCTCTTTGTCCACACTGTTGTTTCCCTTTTCAAGGCTCGATTTCTGTGCATCAAGCTGTCTCTCCAAAGTAGAAATCTGTCCATTTATGTCGTCGAGCAATTTTTTATTCCCGGCATTTGCACTTATCAGATTATTTGCTCTCTGCCTCTCAATCTGCAGATTTGCAATCTGTTGTTTAGTAACGGCTATCTGTTTTGCCACATCTGCCCTTCTGCTTATTACAGCACCGTTGCTTGCCAGAAGCCTCTGCTTTTGCAACTGCAACTGAACGCTGTCTACATATCCGAGAAACTGCCCCTCTTCCAGAACGGTACCCTCTTCAATGTTGAATTCCATTATTTTGCCATTTGCCTCCGATGATACTATTATTTCTGTTGCCTCGAAGTTACCCGAAATATCATATTCCACACCTTTATTCCCACAAGATGAAAAAAGAGTCAGAGTCACTAGAACCGTTAGTATTAAAGCTGAATTTTTCATATCCCTTTTATTATTTCTTTAGTTATTAGTTGTATTCTTAAGATCATAAATCGCCATCATAAGTTCAATATCATGCCTGGCTCTGTTTGTTCTTGCAATGTCAAGCAGATTTATCTCTCTCAGAAGTTCCGATACCGATATTGTCCCGTTTTCCAGCTTTGCCTCTGCAGCTTTTTTAATATTCTCCCTTAAGGTAATCAACTCGTCATCTCTCTCCATAAGCATCTTTATTTTACTGATAGCCACAGATTGCTGGGTACTCTTAAGGTTAGTGTTGTATAGAAAAACCTCTTTTTGACTGTCGGTTGTTTTCTTGTTTAAATCTATGAGTCTGAGTTCATTTTTCCGGGTGTAGAGCCCCCCAAGGTTCCATGCTATCTTTAGTCCGGCAATATAAAAGGGAGAGAAATCTGCCTTTAGCATATTGAGTCCGGGTCTTCCGTAACCCGCCTGAATAAAAGCACCTGCCTTTACTCTGTTTTTTGCAGCGATCATTGATGCCTGACTGTCATAAAACATATTCTGTGCTTTAAAAAGATCCAGTTCCGGACGTTTGTTCTCCTTTGAATAGACAGTGTTTGCCGGTTTTTCGAATGTTGCTTCTGAATTGATCTTCTCTCCAATCATTGCAGAAAGCATCGAAACAAAAGCCTCCTTGTTTGCAAGAATCTCTGTCTCTCTTTGGAGCGTGTTCAGTTGCTCCACTTTAACCGCATCAATATCAGACTGATTGGCCATACCATTAAGCATATATGCAGATACCTGTTTGTAGCTCCTGTCAAGATCTCTCTTTAGTATCTCTGTTTGAAGTAATTGCTCATTCAGCAGTACTATTCCAAAAAAAAGCTGGTTAATTCTCTCCTTTAACGTATAAATATCCACTTCCAGCTTACTTTTTTCCATAGCTGCCTGAGCCTTGATCCCCTCCTTTTGCGAAACCGTTGTTCCACCATCCCATGTAGTCTGTTCAAGTTGTATTACAGCATTGTACTGATCCCTGCTCATTGATTTTATTGTAGCTCCGGGTAATGTGAAAGGTATTTCGGTCACATCGGACTGATAAGTTGCCTTTGCACTAAAGGAGATCTGAGGAAGATAATTTTTATTTGCATTATCTATCCTGAATTCCCTTGAGCTCTCAATAAACCCGTATTGAACAATCATAGGATAATTTTCCCTTGCTTTTGTCTGACAATAGTCAAGTGTATACTGGGCAAAACAATCTGCGCTGAATAATATTGAAAATACCAAGATGCAGAAATTGATTTTTTTCATATGAGTGTAAATAATTAAAAAAATATTTGTTGTAAATAACGCTCACTATTTAATACAAATTCCTCCCCAGACAGTCTTTAATATCTCTTGCCTTCTCTTCTGGACAAATGAATCAAATTCAGCTTGAGACATGTTCCTTACACCAAGTAATAGTGGTTTTGCGAGAAACATAAATATGTTTAGTGAAAGAATATTAAGCAACAGGTCAAAAGCCGAAATATCTCTGATGGTTCCTTTTTTTATCTCTTCCTGAAGTTCTTTTTCCAGGTTTCCCAGAATTATAAGTGATTGCTCCCTCAGTTTACTGATTATATTTTCAAATCTCGCAGGATTTGTTGTCAGCTCATTGATAACCAGGAAAGGCAATTTTGGGTTTGCTATAATTACATTCAGGTGAGTGGTTACTATTGCCTCAATTTTCTCTTTTAATCCGCTGTTTTTCAGCGAATCGGAAGATATGGCAGAGGCAAGGATCGTAAATTTCCTTTCAAAAAGTTTTTCAAAAAGGTTGTCCTTTGTTCTGAAATAGTAATGGACAAGAGCCTGATTGCAACCAACCCTTCTTGCAATTTCTGTGGTTGTAGTCATTGCAAACCCTTTACTAAGAAACATCTCTTCTGCAACCTCCATTATTTGTTGCTCGGTATTCAAGTTCGACTCAGGTTCCTTCATATTCAGGACATCAGTTGTTAATACTTCTATTTAATAGCTCTATTAAGACGCAAATTAAAATAATAATATTTAATTGCACAAATAAATTTTTCTGACTTGTATATTACTCTCATAAAACATTGTCAAAAGAAGCACTGAACCGCCACCCGCACTTGTTGATAAGTACCGTTTCATTGTTAATAACAAACATTTTCGGTAAATTTGCGTTATATCATAAAAGGTTGACATAATGAAAACTGCCAATTTAAATTATAGATTTGTATTTATACTGTTCGTTTCTTTTATTCTTGGGTCCTGTGTTAAATTTACAGACAACCCGGGAGACAAAACAGACGAACTGACAATACCAAACGGGTTTGACTGGAAAACAGTTCAGGAACTCAATTGCACAATAAGTGTAAATTCTGTTGCCGGTGTTGGAGATAATTTGCTCCGTATAATAAGGATTTACAACAGCCCTCTTCTTAACGAAGGCTCTCTGCTTGCAAGTGGTAGCGCAAAACCATCTTCGCCATTTATAGTAAAGGTCACCCTCCCGACAGCTACAGAAAAGCTTTATATTCAGGAGATAATGCCGAATGGGACACGAACTGTCAAAACAGTTTCCGTCACATCCAATACTTTAAACATCAGTTTTTCTCAGGCTATGAGCATGGGAGCTCCTCTGATTACCAAGGCATCACTATCTCCTTCCATTACTGTTCCTACAAATTATGATGTAATAATCAGCGATAATAACAGTCTGGAACTCTCCGGCTTTAAAACCGGCAACGGTTCATATGGAAACACATACAAATCATACCTTATACCCGAGGGATTTACCAGGACCAATACAATAAGCTTCGACAACAAGAATACACATACCATCTTGTATGTAAAGGGAACCCTAAGAACAACCGGACTTATTGAGCTTAATGATGCATCAATTGTAGTGCTTAACGGTGGCCGGGTAGAGGCTGGAAGGATAGAGACTAAATCATCAAAAGAGGAGGTTGTGACAATTTACGTTGAAGCCGGAGGTACTTTGGTTACCACAAACGGGATGGAACTTTCAAACGGTAAATCGAGCGTGAACAAGGGTACAACAACAATGAGCGGTGATTTTACCATATCTGACCATTCTGATTTCTTTAACGAAGGGACACTGACCGTAAGCAAGATTACTCCACTGAAAAGCATAAAACTATCAAGCCTTTCATTCCTTTACAACAGCTCTGCTATTATATGCGACAAAATAGAGATAAACTCAAACTCCTCTGTCCTTAATGATGTCGGTTCAACTATAGATACAAAAGAGTGGGCTCAGAATACAAATACAACAACAAACAACCACGGACATATTACTGCAACTACCAAATTTGTTTCCAGCAGCGATGCAGAGGTGAATAACTTCTGTAACATAACAACCGACCTGGCAGACTTGAAGAACTCGACCTATAACTTGTATGAGGGCTCTCTTTTCAGTAGTCAGAGTCTTATACCATACAACCTGGATATGTTTATGAGAGGAGGGAGTATGTTCCAGACCGGAAGTATAGATAACACTATCCATAAAATGTTTGTAGAGTCAACTTCTTCAACAAGTTATGCTGTATTTAAGTGTACAGGTGATGTGCCTGATTTCCGACCGACCAACACAGCAAAATTTGACGGGAAAATTGAAATGGTTCATGCATTGCTAGCCGAGGGCAGCGGTACAAACGGAAGAGTGTTGTATGAGTCTACTTTCAACAACAATGGCTCTATTCTCTCTAAAACTCAGACTAAGAACATACCCGCTACATCATGCAACGATGCTGCCGGCGTTATTGACAATCCCCCTACTCCTACCGACGACAACGACGGTGATGGTGTCACAAACGAGTTCGATGTAGATGATAATGACCCTACCATTGCATTTGTATCATATTTCCCATCTGCAAATACATGGGGAACATATGCTTTTGAGGACTTGTGGCCTGTTAAGGGCGACTACGATGTCAACGACCTCGTGTTAGGTTTTAGAATAGCTTATTATACAAATTCTTCCAACCTTGTTTCAGTCGTACGGTTTGACTACAATATGCATGCGTCAGGAAGTATTTACAATCTGGGTTGTGCATTTCAACTTGATAATGTTGCGGCTTCAAATGTTACATCGGTTACCGGTCAGATTGTTAACGGGACATCTCCGTTTGCCTTGAATGCCAATGGTACGGAAAGTGGTGTCACACAGGCTGTCATTCCTCTGTTCAACAATCAGAAGGATGTTGTATCATTTGGTTCGTTCCTTAACACAGAGAGTGGTTCGCACGTTATCACTCCTGATAAATATGTACGGGTACGGTTCACCGTCCCTTTCCAACAGACAAGCATAGCCATGAGCAAGTTTAACTTGTTCATAGTAGTGAATACACGTGGGCGTGAGGTACATCTTCCTACATACCTTGGAACCTCAAAATTCGACCCTATGCTTGCAAGTGGTTCTACAATGTATCCCGGCGACCTTTTCAAGTATATCGACGGAATGATGTGGGGGTTGATGCTTCCTGAACCATTTGCATATCCGGCAGAATACAACTCCATTGTTGACACTTACCTGCATTTTGGCGAGTGGGCCACCTCAGGGGGGACAAGCTTTACAGACTGGTATACTCAGAAAACCGGATATACAAACCCTCTTCTGATCTATCAATACTGACTCTGACTTTTTTTTGTTATATTTGAACATTAATGAAAGAGTTGATGCGTAATTCTATTTTAATAATTGTTTCTTGTCTGCTTTTGACCTCTTGTTTCAAGATGCCAAACGACCCTTATATTTCTCCGCTTAAGGTACCGGAAAATTTTGACTGGAAATCAATTGAAGCCAAAAAGGTTACGATCACACAGGTTTCTTCTGTGCTTAATGAGCATGGTGATACTGTTGCCTCCTTTCTCCCTCCCGGTGATTACGGACTCATTGTGGGTAAGACAAGTACTCTTAGGGTAGTGCAGGAGACTGCAGCATCTGCGGTTCCAACAAAGGCATTGGATAATATTAAATCAAAAGAGAAAATTCATTTCCCTGCAAAGGATAAATATGCAACAGTGATGTTTGAGGATTTGTTCCCAGATAAAGGAGACATGGATATGAACGACATTGTATTCGGTCTTAATATTGTCTATTATCTTGATAAATCTTCTAATGTGATTGCCATTCTTATTAACATAGAGCCTCGTGCATTAGGTAGTCTGGCAATTAATATTGGTCTTGCGGCACAGCTATCGTCACCAAATAAGCTCAATATTGTACAAAACATATCCCATTCCGACGATCCTGCCCTTTCCGCCTTCTTTAATGTAACAACAAACAGCAAGGGGTATTCTCCGGAACTTGGGAACACATATTCTCAGGTACTTCCTCTTACCGGTGACATGCGTACCTACTTCGACAACACAAGAGATCTTTTTCTTAATGTAAGAAATGTTGATGTTGTAACACCTACAAGAGACTTCTCTGCCCTTATTGAGATAAAACCGGCCAATGTCTTCCCTTACTCAAGCATGACCTTCCTCGAAACAACACAAAACGGCAAGATAAATCTTGATATTTTTGCAGTAGTCGGGAACAGAGGTAAGGAGATTCATTTTAAGGGACAACGGGCAACCGATCTGTTTGATTTCCGCAATTTTGTGGACACCTGGCCAAAAAGCGATTTCTCCACAGTTGACAACTGGGTCTGGGCCGTTATATGTGACCAGTCTATAAGGTATAATCTGGAATATGTGAAGATATACAATGCCTATCCTAACTTCAAGGTATGGGCAGAAGGTGGTGGAGCAACAAATTCAGACTGGTATAATCCCTCGGTAAGTGACAGTCTTTATAAGAAATCCAATTACAATTATATTAATTAATTCCTGTTGCCTTTTCTGAACAGTTTCGATTTTATCTTTACTGTAAATGGGAAAACAAGTATTGTAAGATTCTTTGGCGTTACGTGCCTGACTACTCCTTTCCTGCAGAAATATGTTAAAATCCTGATTCTCTCTTTAAGTGACATTACACAGGCATTGTATGCAACTGCATTTACAATGTCAGAGATCAGCCTCTCCGAAATATCTCTCAACCTCTTCTCCCTGTCGGCAAATAATAATGAAAGTTGCTCTATTACACAGAAGTATCCTTTTATGTTTCTTTGAGAGAAGTTGTTTGTCATTGTCGAGTTTGCCCTTATCCTTCTGTGGAAGAAATTTCTGGGTATATACCCTATTCGCTTTGCCTCTACATAAAGTAAAGGAGTGAAGAGTTCGTCCTCGTGAATGATGCCTGGGTAGAACCTCAAGTTTATCCTTTCTATTAGCTCCCTTCTGGCAAAAATAAGCCAGGGGGCGGCCCTGAATATATTTTTTTTAAGTAAGGCCTCTGTCATTTCCACTCCGTCGTAGACCTTCTCCTCAATTTTTCCGGCACGGAAGTAGTTATAGCCCCAGCCATCCGATTTATTATCTTCAGAAAAGATAACAGAATCAAATGTAACTATATCCAGATCCTGAGAAATGCATTTTTGATAGCACATCTCCAGTGCGTCCTCCTCAAGCAGGTCATCACTATCCATAAAATAGACATAGTCACCGGTTGCATTATCAAGGCCCGTATTGCGTGCAACCGACTGACCGCTGTTTGGCTGGGCGAAACATCTTATTCTGTTGTCTGTCTTTGCAATATTGTCTATAATCTCCGCACTCCCGTCAGTGGACCCGTCGTTTATCACAATAATCTCAACATCCCTCAGAGTCTGGTTCTGAATGGAAGAGAACGCAGCCCTGGGATACTTGTCTGTATTATAGACAGGAATTATAACACTGACTTTGGGTGTCGTCATTATTTATAGTCTGCAAAATTAACAGGGCCTTTTTTCATACTGATAGCTCTGGAAAACTTATCAGCCAGCATATAGCAGAATGCCCTGAAGAATTTTCCGAATTCAACACCAAATGATGTTTCGGGAAAAACCTTCCGTACCATCTCCGGAGTCCACTTGTTGGTAAAGAATGAGCTATAGTATTCATCTTCCGGATTAACAAGAATTTCCAGGGAATCCTTCCACTCGATTCTGACAGTTGTCATATTCACTCTCGAAAACATAAGAAGACGGAAAGGAACTGACTGATATGGAAGATAATTAAGGAAAAGATCGCCATAGTCAGCGTCGAATTTATATGGCATTTTAGACTTTTCATAAATTACCATTTTGTTGTCAATCTCGAGCATCACCCATCTGTGCGAGGTTTTTGGTGCAAGAAATTCTCCGAGAAGGCTTGGGGTTTCTATGTATCCCTTTTTGGCAACGCGAAACTGTTCCTGCATAAATCTGGATGGATTATCTACATGTTCAAGCACGTGACAACAAATTACATAGTCAAACTCCTTATCACCAAAGGGCAGGTTCTCACCATCGGCCTGAACAAGCGTCTGATGTGGATATAACATGAAATCTCCTCTCCTGTGAAAGTTGTCATCTACGTATCTTTCTGTCAAAACATTTGCCCGACGGGTCGGATTGCTTCCGGGACCAACCTCCAGTACCCTGAAGGATCTTTTTAAGGACAAACTGTCCTTGCTGTAAGGATTTCTGATTTTCATTTTCAAAATAATTCACGTAAATTTAGCAAAAACATACAAGAACTAAAAATTCCATCATATATTCTCATGAGTATTAAAGTTGCATATTGCATACCCGCTCTCTACTCAATAAGCGGAATGGAGAAAACCCTCACTATCAAGGCTAATTACTTTGCAGAAGTTCTCAATTATAAAGTCTATATAATCCTTACAGACGGAAAGGATCGTGCAAATGCATTTGCACTTTCCGACAAAATTGAGGTTATCAATCTGGATATAAACTACGACAAAATATGGAGTTATCCCATTCACAAAAAGGCACTTATCTATCTGCAAAAACAGTGGATCTTCAGAAAAAGGCTCACTAAGGTATTGAATGAAATTAAACCTGACATTACAGTATCCATGCTCCGGAGGGAGATAAATTTCATAACAAAAATAAAGGATGGGAGCAAAAAAGTAGGCGAGATGCACTTTAACAAGAGTAATTACCGTGATTTTGACAAAACCGGATCACCTAATATTTTAAAAACCATAGTTGCTAAACTCTGGATGAATCAGCTGGTAAGGAATTTAAAAAGACTAGACAAGTTTGTCGTTCTGAGCTATGAGGATAAGGAGAAGTGGGTTGAACTCAATAATGTAAGTGTTATTTACAACCCTATATCAAATATCCCTGCAGTTACATCTGACTGCTCTTCAAAAAAAGTAGTTGCTGCCGGTCGCTTTGTAAGACAAAAGGGGTTCGACATGTTGATAGAGAGCTGGAAAATTGTTTCTCAAAAGCATCCTGACTGGACACTCACTATCTATGGGAGCGGCAACAAAGAGGCTTTCCAGAAACAGGTTGACGACAATAAAACTACAGAAACCTGTATTCTTAAAGATGCAGTTCTTAACCTTGAGGAAAAATTTGCAGAGAGTTCTATATTTGCATTCAGTTCACGTTTTGAAGGGTTCGGTATGGTAATATCAGAAGCAATGGCCAGCGGACTTCCTGCAGTTGCATTTGCCTGTCCATGCGGACCAAAGGATATAATAGAGGAGAGTGTGAACGGACTACTCGTAGAGTTGGGTGACACAAAAGGGTTGGCCGAAAAGATTTCTTTTTTGATTGAAAATGAGACAATAAGAAAAGAGATGGGAAAAATGGCAAGAATACGGGCAGAGAGGTTTGGTATTGAGACAATAGCAAGTGAGTGGAATGAACTTTTTCGCTCTCTATTGGTTAAGTAATCATAGATTTACCTAATTTTCTCCAATTTAAGATGCAAAAATTGTATAATTGGATCAAACAGAATCCTGCTGTCAAGAAGAGAGTACACTTCCTGATTGAGCGGCCACATCGCTCCAGGCCACGTTGGTGGATAAGAAATTTAGTAATGCCTTTTCTGATCAAAAAAGGCAAAAGGGCATATATTGCATCAACCGTCCGCCGGGACCTTTATCCGTTCAACTCATTTGAAATAGGATACAAGTCAATCATAGAAGATTATGCTACATTGAACAACGGAATGGGGCCAATAAGTATAGGTGATCATTGCCGTATTGGAATAGGCTCTGTTATTCTGGGTGAGATAAAAATAGGCAATAACGTAACAACCGGACAGCATTGTATGTTATCTGGAATGAACCATAATTATCAGGACATAGAGATACCAATGGTAGAACAGGGAGCATATGCACTTCCGATTATTATTGAAGACGGCGTATCAATTGGAGCCAATTCTGTCATTCTGCCCGGTGTTACAATAGGAACTCATAGTTATATTGGTGCCGGAAGCATTGTTACCAGATCGGTCCCGCCATATTCGATAGTATCAGGCCCTTCTGCCAAAGTTACGTTTGACCTTAAAAGTGGAACAAGAGTAAAATAACATATTATATGGAGCTAGAAGTATTTGTTGCGAGATTCGCCGCTCAGTTTGAACTTACAAATGCAGAAGAAATATCTGCAAACACCCATTTCAAGGAACTTGATGAGTGGGACTCACTGGTGAGCCTCTCTGTTATTGGAATGGTAAAGAATGAGTGTAATGTAAAAATTGCAGGAAGTGATATTAAAAACGCAAAAACTGTAGAGGATTTATATAATCTGGTTAAATCAAGAATGTGATGTCACAAGACAATGTATTCTCTTTGCACGGAAAAACGATACTTGTATCAGGAGCATCCTCAGGTATCGGTAAGGCCATTGCTATTTGCCTGTCAAGGCAAGGGGCCCATGTGGTTATTACCGGAAGGAACGAGCAGAGACTTATGGAAACCGCACGGAAACTTGAGGGGCCGGGCAATAGTGTTATAATTGCCGACCTGACCAGGGCACACGATCTGCAAAAAATATCTGACAAAGTATCTCAGCTGGATGGAGTAGTCTTTTGTGCAGGCATAATAGACTATATGATTGCAAAAAACATAGACATGGACTCTCTTGATGATATTATGACGGTGAACTTTAAAAGCCAGATAGCTCTTTATCAGAAGCTTCATCAGAATAAAAAGCTAAATAAAAATGCATCGCTTGTATTTATATCATCTGTATCGGCCATTGCAGCAGTACCGGCAACCCTTGCCTATGCAGCATCAAAAGCTGCACTTAACAGCTCGGTAAGGATTCTTGCCGCAGAACTGGCAAAGTCTAAGATTCGCGTTAACAGTATAAGTCCGGGTTTGATTGAATCTCCATTGCTGCAAAACTCTCTCCTTGAAAAAGAATCAATAGATACAAACATTGCAAAATATCCTCTGGGGCCGGGAAAAGAGGAAGATGTTGCAAATACTGCCGTGTTTTTACTCTCCGATGCATCGCGCTGGATAACAGGGACAACTATAATAGTTGACGGTGGATATATGTTAAACAATTAACTATAATAAAGGGATGCTGTTGTGAAAACATTTATTAAAGCAATATCATATTATGTGCCTGAGACTTTTGTTACAAATGCAGACATTGTAAAGGATTTTCCTGATTGGTCGGAGGAGAAGATAGCACAGAAAATAGGTATAAGAAAAAGATATATTGCAAAAGACATGACCTCTGGCGATATGGCAGAAAATGCAGCCAACAGGTTGTTTGAGGAGTATTCCATTGACCGCTCCACTGTTGATACACTAATCCTCTGCACACAAAGCCCCGACTACTTTCTTCCCACAACTGCCTGCGTTCTCCAGGATAAGCTGGGACTTTCCACATCTGTTGCTGCTTTTGATTTCAATCTTGGCTGCTCTGGTTTTGTTTATGGGCTGGGGATTGCCAAAGGACTGATAACTGCCGGTATCTCAACTAATGTACTCCTGCTTACGGCAGAATCATACAACAAGTTCATACACCCACTCGACAGAGGAAACAGGGCTCTTTTTTCCGACGCAGCTGCGGCAACTTTAGTTTCAACTGATGGTGTTCTGGAGATTGAGGATATGGTTTTTGGAACAGACGGGAGAGGTGCAAAGAACCTGATTCTTGAAAGTGGTGCTTTCCGGCAACGTGAAATGCAGAATATCGGCATAGATCCGGAAAAAGGGATTAATCAATCTCCTGATTTTCTTTTTATGGACGGACCGGAAATTTACAACTTCACACTTGAGGCTGTTCCTGCCATGGTTGAGGAGTTGCTGCTTAAAAGCAATCTATTAAAAGAGGAGATAGACATATATGTTTTTCATCAGGCAAACAAACACATGCTCAGGTTTATAAAAGAATCCATAGGGATACCGGACGATAAGTTTTATATGTGTCTGGAAAACATTGGCAACACTGTCTCTTCTACAATTCCTATTGCATTGTATCATGCCTTTAAGGAGAACCGGATAAACAGCAAGTCTAAGGTAATGATTGCAGGCTTTGGAGTGGGATACTCATGGGGAGGAGCTATATTGTCTGGACAAGATAAGTAATAATCAGGCTACTCTTTTTGCCTTTTCCCAGGTGCCATCACCCCTTTTCTTTTTTATCAGGTAGATAAACCCTTTTATAACATTGATGTTCATGAACAGGAAATAGTATGGAACAAAAAGAACCTTGTTCCTGAGCTTCCTGTCTTCCATCCTTTTTCCAAAATAAGCCAGTAGATAAAACAGAAGCTGCAATGCAAGCAACACTGAGTATACGGCTGTTCCTCCAAGAATCACAAGCAACAGATTCAGAGGCAACAATGCAAACAGAACCAGCGGAGTTATTGTCCATCTTAATACCCTGTGCGATATGTATTGAAACGACAACATTGGATATCTGAAGATATTCAGCAGTCCTCTCAGCCTGTAAACAGACTGTATACCTCCCGCCGCAATTCTCACTTTTCTCTTCTTCTCCTCAGACATATTGTATGACCCCTCCTCCATAGCATACGCGTTGCTGCAATACTCTATCTTATATCCCTTTTGGGCAATTCTCATAGAGAGGATAAAATCGTCAAGCAGGGTATCGGGCTCCATTATCTCAAACAGCTCTCGCCTTATGGCAAAAAGCTCCCCGGCTGCTCCTACCGCTGTATACAATCTTGAATCCAGGGCTTTTAGTGTAGATTCATATTTCCAGTATATTCCCTCTCCTCCGGATGATGCGCTATCTTTGCTTTTTGAAGCGATTCTCTTTTCACCGGCAACACAACCTACTTTTGGGTCAGAAAAAGCATTTACTATCTCCCTGACGGCCTCCTTATTCAGCATTGTATTGGCATCTGTGAAAATAATAAGGTTTGTTCTGATATATGTCATCGCTCTGTTCAGGGCCGCAGTCTTACCTCCCCTTTTGGGATCAAACAGAATTTCAGCATTACCGTAAGCCGATAATTTCCGGTTTGTATCATCTGTCGATCCATCTGTCACCCATACAATTTTCAATTTGTCCAAAGGATAGTTCTGAGCCAGTGTGTTCGCCATTTTCTCATCAACAATATCCTCTTCGTTATACGCAGCAATCAATAGTGTCACATCCGGATGATCATCCTGAAACAATTTCATTTTCTGTGGTTTAAAAATCATCTCCTTTATCCTTACCATCAGATAAAGAAGTATCCCGTAACCCAGATAGGTGTAGAAAACAATGAAGAGCGATATCCAGAAGAGAAAAAGTAATGTTTTCATTGTTTCTTGAATGTTTCGTCAATAACTTTCTTCATCTGCACGTTCCATGAAAGTGTGCCGTCAATTGTATCCCTTATCTCCGACGGGCTCATTTTAAGCGATCTGTAAAAGTCAATTATTCCATTGATATCTATTGCAGACTCATCTGCAGGAGCTTTTAGTATATATGGCATATTTTCAAAGTCATCATCAATCTCTGAGTAGATAAAAGGGATTCCCCTTGCTGCATATTCCCTGTTTTTCAATGTTTTTATCTTTGTTATGTTTGACCTGTGCCTGGCCAGACTGGCTATACCAAAGTCTGATTGTTCAAAGAATCCGTCCAGTTCTTCTCCAAAACTGGATCCTAAAAAATGAACATACTTTTCAAGTCCGCTCTCTCTGGACAAATCCATCAACATCTTAACATCCTTTGGTACACCATCACCCACAATGTTGAAATGAACCTCCACACTGGGATTTTGCTTGTAATATTCTGCCATTCCTCTGATAATACGGTCGAAACCATGCCAGAAATGGATCTCTGCCACTCCTATAAGGTTTAATTTATCATGAGTGTCATTTATCTTTGATTTCAGTTTTATATTATTGAAATCTATACCATTGGATATGCATATTGTCTCTACTCCGTGAATAACCGGATAGTCGGTGAATGTAACTATTCTGTCTATGTAGTTTTTAAGTCTGTTACGGTAAATACGGTTTAAAATAAATATGAACCTGTACTTGAGAGCTGTATTTTTAACTTCTGTGTCATAAGGATAGGTTGGCAGTTCCATAACTACCTTTATTCCAGCTTCTCTTAACCTGCCAAGCATTTTAAGAAGAGGAGGATTTATGTTGTAAAAGCTTCTGATGTATACAAATTCTATTTTATTCAAGAGGATATAGTCGGCCAGCTTTCTGAATTTAAACCATTTCAGAAATTTTGCAGAGAGGCCGTTGCCGAAATCCTCAATTATTGTTTCTCCGCAGAGTCTTCTCTGATTTCCATGCTCATCAATATCCATGTAACACAACTCAACGTCCATACCGCAGGCTTTCAAAGCATCTATCTGATAGATGATTTTTTTGCTAATGCCGCTTTGCGGAGCAAAATCATAGAAGTGGACAAACAGGGCTTTCATTTGTTTTTTATAAGGTTAGATGGTTGATCCTTTACCTCTCCGGTAGCTTTTACAAAGTATTTCCTGATACCCTTTAAAACTCCCCGCACTCTTGTCCAGAAAGCTTTTTTCAGTGACCCGTCGGCACTTATGGTTGATGTACAGCTTATTGCCCTTGCCTTTTTGCCTCTTACAAATGCAATTTTTCCATATTGTTTTAAACCGTAAGCCATTGCGCCATCTTCTCCCCTTATTATCTGAACACGGTAGCCCACCTTTTTGCCGAACTCTATGTTATAGGCAAAGACAAGACCTCTTACACTCCTCTCGGGGCTTTTGAATGACTGCAAATAAAGATGTATGTCTCTCAGAAGTTCATAGAAAAACATCCAGAACCTTGGATACTCCTTGCTTGGCACATAACTCCACAAAGAAGATACAGCCACAACACCGGGTTTCTCAAGTGCCTCTATCATTGTCTCGACATACTTTTCCGGATACATGGTGTCGGAATCTATGCAGATGTAATACTTCCCTTTTGCCTCCTGAAGACCCCTGTTCCTTGCGTAACCGCAGCTCTTTTTGTCCTCATTGTAAAACCTCAGACCTACAGCTTTGTATACATCGGCTGTTCTGTCGGCTGAGTTGTTGTCAACTCCGATGATTTCAATAGGGTACTTGCATTTACTCTCACTTAGTGACCAGAGACAACTTAGAAGTCTGGTTTCGTCGTTGTATGCGATGACTACTACAGAAGCCAGAGGGTTTTCGCTCTGAACAGATGCCAGCTTTGCCCTTGCATCATCTATAATGTGCTGTGGTGCCGTACTGAACGGTTTTTCGAAAACTTCCAGATATTTACTATACCACTTCATATACCGGATTTTTAGCAGTTAAACTTATCTTGAATAAAATGCAGCTATTGCAGAACAGATATATTGTATCTGCTCGTCTGTCAATTGAACTGCCGATGGCAGCCATAGTCCCTTTTGCCCAACCATGTTGGAAACAGGATGTTCTCCAGGAACATTGTATGCAACCTGTTTATTGATTGGAGGATACATAATTCTTGTTCCAATCATTTTCTCTTTGAGATACTGCTGAAGTTGATCTCTCTCCTCAACGAATGTATCTATAAACCATGGAGTTGTTATACTCAGGTTCTGATCAAAGAACGATACCTCTTTCACGTCTTTAAGAAGGTTTGTGTACAGTGTAAGTATCTCTTTTTTTCTCTCAACCCTCCAAGGCAGTTTCTTCATCTGTTCATTACCTATGACAGCCTGCATCTCTGTGAATTTGAAGTTGTAGCCTATGGTATCATGAACGTCATTTCCACCTCCGCTGCGACCGAAATCCTTAAGTCTTTTCAACTTGTAGGCCATGTCGTCGTCGTTGGTTATTATTGCGCCCCCTTGTCCCGTAGAGATAACTTTTGGCGCGGAGAAAGAGAAGCTTCCGGCAAGCGAGAATGCCCCCTGATGCTTTCCGTTCGGATACCACGAACCAAGCGACTGAGCAGAGTCCTCCAGCAGAATAAGTCCGTTATCGTCACAAAGTTTCTGAAAGGCTTCTATTCCTGCCTTCGGGTATCTCCCATTAGCCGTTACTATGAAAATTGCCTTTGTTTTTGGAGTTATTGCCCTTCTGGCACACTCTATATCCATACACAAGGTCTCTCTCTCTACATCAACAAAAACAGGCTCTGCTCCAAACATTTTGACAGAGTTGGGAGTTGCTATCATTGTGAAGTTTGGAACTATCACCTGATCCCCTGCCTTTATCCCTGCCGCAATGGCCATAAGAGTGAGACTGATTGTTCCGTTGTTCACTACAAAGCAATATCTTGAACCTGTATATTCTGCTATGCGTTTCTCAAACTCAGCGGTATTTCTGAATTCGGTGAGCCATCCTCCCTCATCCATGTATCTGCTTAGTGCTTCCTTCTCTTCTGAACCAAACAAAGGTTCCATTTGTGGTATAAATTCCATAGTTGTGATTTTTTATTTAAAACCTTCTTCTGTCTCTCTCGGCTCCAAGGTATGGTCCGTTCTTTATCTCAAGTACCTGGGTACCATCCTCAAGAATTTCATATCCGTGTCCGGAATTCAGAAGTATGAGCGTGTCCCCCTGCTTTACGGTCAGCTCCTCAACAAAAACCTCATCTAAAGTATAGATTTTTGCCTTGATACTGCCTCTCTTTATGTATAAAACCTCCTGTGTCCTGTCGACACTCCTTTCCACTTGATTATGAATGTGTTTAAGCAGTTCTTTCCCTTTATTGTATTGCCATGAACCAACCTGGACAAACTCTTCGTCATTGGAATAAAATCCCAGACCTTCTGACCATGCTTCCGAAGGAACATGTCTTGCCAGCACCAGATTATCGTATTTTATCTCTCTTATTTCCATTATGTTCTGTTTTTAAGGTACCACTCTATTGTCTCCCTTACGCCTTGTTCAAAAGGCTTCCGGGGTTTCCAGTTCATGAGCTCTTCACCAAGTTTTCCCTCAACTGTCTTGTAAATAGCACCATCCGGTTTTGTAGGATCAAGTTCAATTTCACCTTCATAGCCCACATATTTTTTTATAAGGTTAGCCATATCTATTACGGAGATTCCGGAACCAATTCCTACATTAACTGGTCCGGGATAATATGGCATATCAATTGCCCTTATGAGAGCCTCTGCTCCATCTTCAACATGCATCCACTCTCTCACCGGTGTGCCTGTTCCCCAGACAATAACCTTTGGTTCGTGGTTTTGTCTGGCTTTCACAAACTTCATAATTAAGGCTCCCAGTGCATGTGAACGCTCCTCTTCAAAATGGTCACCCGGGCCATACATGTTTGAAAGGATTATATTGTAGATTCTCTCCCCGAACTGTTTGCCATATGCGTATGCTCCTATTATGAATGCCTTTCTTACAAAGCCATATACCATTACAGATTCATGCATCTCTCCGTCCCAAATCTCATTTTCCCTGAATAGGGTAGCCTTTGCCGGATAGACACAATTTGAGACAGGATTTATGAATTTCTGTACATTAGTTGCATGTGATGCAGCCAGCACACTGGTAACCATCTTAAGGTTGTTATGGAAAAGTTCTACCGGGTGCTTGTAGCCAAACTGTATTCCTCCCACAAAGGAGGCGCAGTTGATTACAGTTTCAGGCTTTACCTTTTCAAAAAGAGCAAGTGTCTGATTTTCGTCCCTCAAATCTGTCCCCATTGATAGTGATGAAGCTGTATATTCCAGACCCCTCTCTTTTAGCTTAAGACACACTGTTTTACCTAAGAATCCCGTTGCTCCCAATACTAGTATCATATCTCAACTCCTCCATAGTTGTCGTTTTCCAGGTCATATTTAACCATTTTGTAAACCAACTCCTCCAGTCCCACTTTAGTCTGCCAGCCCAGCTCTCTCTTTGCCTTTGACGGATCACCCCAAAGTAAATCCACCTCCGATGGCCTGAAGTATCTCGGATCTATTGTTACCAGAATCTCACCTGTTTTTTTGTTTCTGCCAACCTCATTAACGCCTGATCCCTCCCATTGTATTTCTATGTCAATAACCTTGAATGCCATGTTCACAAAATCCCTTACAGTATATGTATGTCCTGTTGCAATTACATAATCGTCCGGTTTATCCTGCTGAAGCATCAGCCACATAGCCTCAACATACTCCTTGGCGTAACCCCAGTCCCTTTTTGAGTCAAGGTTACCAAGAGATAATTGAGCCAGCTTCTTTTTGTGTATGTTGGCAACAGCCTTGGTTATTTTTTTTGTCACAAATGTTTCGCCCCTTCTTGGAGATTCATGGTTGAACAGAATCCCGTTGCAGGCAAACAGATTGTACGATTCCCTGTAATTGATCGTTACCCAGTATGCATATAATTTTGCGGCACCATAAGGCGATTTTGGATAGAATGGAGTCTTTTCGCTCTGAGGTGCGGTTTCCGGAAGTCCGCCAAAAAGTTCTGATGTTGATGCCTGATAGTATTTGCATGGAATGCCTGTATCTCTTATTGCATCGAGAAGACGTATTGCTCCTATTGCATCTACCTCGCCTGTGTATTCAGGAACCTCGAATGAGACAGCAACGTGTGACTGTGCCCCGAGATTATATATTTCATCGGGTTTGATCTGCGATATCAGCCTGTGAAGGTTGCTGGAGTCGGCAAGGTCGCCATGAAATGTATAATAGTTAGGATGCGTCCATATTTTGTCCAGGATTCTCTGCGTGGTGAATACCGATGATCGCCTCAGGATCCCATAAACTTCGTAACCTTTTTCCAGGAGGAACTCCGAAAGGTATGAACCATCCTGCCCGGTAATACCTGTAATAAATGCTTTTTTCACAATTTTGGTTTTTACGGTGTTATAGTATATTCAAAGATACTTATTTTTTTTTGTGCTATATTTATATCAAATTTAAAACTTTGTCTATGGTCTACTCAACACTAACCAACGGACTGGCCAACAACCTGTTCCAGATTGCCACAGGTGCCACTCTTGCACGTCGGAACAATACTGATTATGTGGCATGCACAATAGATGAAACCGTTCCTAATGGCATGACTTTCAATGATTTTATTAACCAATACCAAAGCAATACATTAAAGGACGTTAATTTTGTTGAGGGTATCCCGGAAGATTCCGTCGAGTACATTCAGCCAGGTTTTAATTATACCCCTATTAAATATTTCGACAAAATAAGGTTGTCGGGTTATTTTCAGAGCGAAAAGTTCTTCGATAAAGAGTATGTAAGAGAATTGTTTGCTCTAGATGAGGAGAGACGTACATACATTATGGAAAAATACGGGCATCTTCTTAATCAGGAGATTATCTCAATTCACGTAAGAAGAGGAGACTATGTTAACCGTCCTCTGAGGCAACCTGTATGCTGTATGCCTTACTTCCGCAGGGCAATTGCCTATTTTGGAAAGGATAAGCAATATTTTGTATTTAGCGACGATGTAAAGTGGTGTAAGAAAAGGTTTACTGGTAGCAACTTCCATTTCCCCGACCGCGAGTCACCGGTTACTGACCTTTATCTTCAGTCTTTATGCACACACAATATAATCAGCAACTCTTCGTACAGCTGGTGGGGTGCATGGCTAAACAACAACCCTGAGAAAATTGTTCTGGTCCCTAAAGACTGGTTCGGGATACAGATGAAAAATTATGATCTGTCTGACCTTATACCTGAGGAGTGGATAAAAATAAGGAACCCAAAGACTATTTCCCTGAAAACCAAGATTGTTTTATATTGGTCGGTAGATATTGCAAAAAGAGCATGGTGGAGACTAACTCACCTCTAATTTTCCTTCCTGAGAATTCTCTTATTGACAAACTCCTTTATTCCTATCATTTTATCAAGTTGTCTGAACGAATAGACCATTGAGAGAAGCAACAGTAGCGATGCAACTATATAAGAGAGCGTTCCTTCCAGGAGCCTGAAGGAGAAGAAAACCGCCGCCATGAGTGAAATCTGGAACAGCAACACCTTCTTTAGTTCATTACTCAATGAAAATTCGTACAACCTTGCAGTAACTATATTGATTATTATAAAATATATGAGGTGCGTCAAAAGGAAGGCCCATGCAAGGCCGGCCAGTCCGTTCAGCAGATATCCTGCAATACTGAAAACCAACAAGCTTACATTTGAGTAAATCCCTTCAAGAAAGAAAAAGACCTTTTTATTACCTTTTGCGAAAGATATTGCACCTATGGAATATGATGCCGCTTTGAATATCATACCGAATGCCAGCATTCTTATAAATCCGGTTATTGGCAAAAATTCTTTCGAAAGAAGTATCTGTATCACAATTGGAGCGGTAATCACAAGCATAAGCAGTATTGGGGTTGCAATAAGCAGTGTAACTTCACCCTGTTGGTTAACCATTTCCCTCACCTTACTGTTATCGTCGCTCACAGCCGACAGTCTTGGATAATAATCTATTGCCATTGCAGAAAATACAAGTCCTATTGATTGCGAGGTTATACTCATACCGGCCTGATATAATCCCAGGTCGGCCACTGACCCGGAACTTATGATAAAGTTATTAAGCAGATATCCTGTTAATGAGCCAATTGATAATGAAAGCATCATTGCAACACCAAGCTTTACCATATCTGCACCTCCGGAGTATGTCTCTCTCCAGGAGACCTTTACATCGGTGGTTTTTACCTTTGATGTATAGAATACACTTAACAGATAGGTAATCAGTGACGACAATATGAGAGCCGGGACGATTCCCTTGGCACCGAAAAAGAAAAACAGAGGTGCAGATACCAGAAGCGCCACCAGAGTGCCTGTAACAGAGTTGATAGCATACCACTTAAGATTTCTTGTCCCCTGAAGAAGAGAAGAGTTACCAGATGCAAGTATGTTGAAGAGAACCATAAAGCCCAGCAGCATGAACGCCCATGTGTATTCTCCGCTCTTGAAGGCGAAACGGCTGAGTAATGGCGAAAGAGCCACTACTGCAACAAGTCCAAGCAGTGCACTGCCCAAAAGCCAGCGTCTGAATATTTTGAGCGTTTTTGAAAGTTTTTCAATATCGCCGGACTCGCTTGACTTGGAAATGTCCCTGACGGCACTGTAGTTCAAACCCAGACCTGCAACATTATTGATCAAAGCAACCGAAGATACAAAAAGACCGTTCAAACCCATTCCAGACGGACCCAGTAAAACAGCGATTATCTTGCCCCTTATCAGATTAATGAACACATCAATAATTTGTGTCCCTCCGAAAAGTGAGGTTGCCTTAAATATGTTCTTGTATGATGTCTTTTCTTTTGATGCCATCTATCCGGTTACTTTTTCCCACGATTTTGTTGTCTTGTCATAACACCTTATTACTCTGGCAGGATTTCCTGCAACTACACTGTATGGTGGGACATCTCTGTTTACCAGACTACAGGCAGCGACAACACTGTGCCGACCAATCTTTATACCCTTTGTCACTACCGAATTAGCACCAATCCACACATCGTCCTCTATTACAATCTGTGACGTGCTGACTCCCTGCTGGTCAATCCTTCTGGAAACATCCCTGAAATTGTGGTCGATACCGGATAATGTTATATTCTGAGCAAGATTTACATGATCTCCTATCTTCACTGGTCCTATCACTACATTACCAAGTCCAATTCTTGTATAATCTCCTATTTTTACGTCACCAACAAGATTGTTTACAATTGAAAAGTCCTCAATTACAGAGTTTTTACCAATGGAAAACTTATTGAATGGGGCAATATCCTTTCTTACGCTTCTGTATATTACAGATCCCCTTCCTCTCTTTATATAAAAAGGCATAAATAGTCTCATCCAGAATCTGGGTCTCGTCTTTACCGGATGAATCATGACATTCAGAATAAATTCTTTAAATGCCGGTTTACCTTTAAAATATCTCTTAATTTTTCCTGTCTTCATTTTTGTATTATTTAAAAATCCTTGCTGGTATGAATGAATTTCTTGTTCACTCCTTTTGTCCTGAACAGATTAATAAACATGAGGATAAATATTAAAGGCAAACGGTTAATCGCCTTGAGGCTCCTTTTTGTTATAAGAAAATCGGGAATAGCCATTGCAAAAGAGATCAGCATAAGTATCAGCAACGCCCACCATTTTATAGTAAGTCTCCACTGGAATATAAGTGTTATAACAGATGCAATGGAAATAATACCCATTATGATGATTTTAGGGGGCATCATCCATACAAATATTCTCTCTATGTAATCTACATTACGCGAGAATATTGCACCCGGCAGATCTTTAAGGGCAGAAAAGAGTGAACCGAACTGGGCAGCAATCCATCTTCTCCTCTGGTTGTAAAAGCTCTTTTCCCCTTGAATTTTTTCGTCGTAAACCATAAGATTGTCAAGGTAATCTACAAATACCCTGTCTTTAAAAAGTATGATTTCCAACTCCTTATCCTCTCCCGATGTTGTCAGTTTATTTACATTTTGTTTAAACCATTTATAGTCGAAAGCCATTCCCGATCCTATAAGAGCAGAGGAAAAGCCCATGTTTACATGCCCTTTCCTGAAGATTGAGTTGTTTATCTCCTCACTTATCGCATCAAGAATTGCCATATCGTTGTTCAGGTTCTTCGCTGTCCGGTGGGCCTGAATTGCAGTAAGCCCAAAGTAAAAAGCGTCATTTATCTCAGATATGAAATTTGGTTCAACTACATTATCGGCATCAAGTATTACAATAAGATCATATTTTTCTCCCTTTAGGCTGTCAATTGCCATGTTGAGGGCAACTGCCTTGGAGCTGGTCTCTGGGTTAATTGCAAGTAATCTGACCGGCAGTGCAGAGAGCATTTCGTTTGTTTCGTCTCTCATCTTGTCTGAGATAACTACAATATCCATTTTATTTTCAGGATACTCCTGCGACATTAGCGAGCGGACAGATCCCTCTATCACCCTGTCTTCCTTGTATGCAGGTATCAGTACAACTACTCTGGATTTCTTTTTGGCAACAGGGTATTTTTTTCCACCTCCCCATAAAGAGAAAAAAGAAAACACAAAATAATACCCTACAGGTATTGCCATTATTATAAACAAGATCCACTCTGCCTTAGATAAAAACTGCAACATAATTAATTATTTAGCTGATCCTTTATTTAGTGTAAAATAGCCGTAAATTCCCCTTAACGAAGCCATTACGAGATCTTTTCTCCCTTTTATTACAGAGCTCATTATCAATTTTGTATCTGCTACAAATAATTGATAGACTATTGCAAGCAACCTGACAATACCTCTTCTGTTTCTGTGGGCAAACAAGAGTCTGTTTCTTGTGAGATAATATCTCTTTAGGTAGCTGTCACTTCCGGTGCTCTGACTCTCTTTATGGATTATCAGTGCTGCCGGCTGATACATGAGCTTGTACCCAAGCTCCTTCATCTTTGTGCACCAGTCCAGTTCTTCATAATAAAGAAAGTAAATTTCCGGCATATAACCAATTTTTTCGATTACCTCTCTCTTTACCATCATGGCCGCACCGTGTGTTGATGCTGTCTCCGTAGGTGTGTTGTACTGCCCAAGGTCATATTCGTTGTATCCGATACCTCTGTTCCTTAGTGTAATTCTTGTCAGTTCTGTGAATCCGGCAAATTGAATTGTACCAGGAGGTGTTATAAAGTGTATTTTAGGAGAGACAGCTCCTATAGCTGAATCGCTTTCAAGCATCTTTACAAGTTCTGTTACAGAGCTGTCACATAAAAGGGTATCGTTGTTTATCAACATTACGTATTTACCCGCTGATGCCCTGATTCCAATATTGTTTCCTCCGGAAAAACCCAGGTTAATTTCGCTTCTGATATTTATTACCTCCGGAAATTCTTCTTCCAGAATGATTGACTCATTATTACGGGAACCATTGTCCACTACTATTGTCTCACAGGAGATTCCCTGAAGATGTTTCCGCATGGACAAAAGCAACTCCCTTGTATGTGTCAGTCCGTTATAGTTGACAACAATAAATGATATTTCAGGATTCATCATCTTTATATAGTTCCGGGTAGAGAAGTTTGTGCTCGTCAATCTCTTTTTCGTAAACAGGGCTCATAAAAAGGAATGCCATAGCGAAATAAAGTATAGGGCCAAACGGGAATTGTCCGATAATTTCTATACTGTAAGAGGAGACATACAATCCCGCTATACCGCATAGCAAAGCCGCCATCAACCCTTTGAGCTGATGGTTTTTCAGTTTAAAGAAGACCAGATATCCCCCGTGAAAAATGATATATAAGAGAATAAATGCATGTAGTGTCAACCCTATTATACCTGTCTCCATCCATACCAGAACATACCACGAGTCGGCCGGAATCTGCGAAAGCACAGGGTCGGTCCTGTATGTTCTTATCTCTCCTCGGCTCATTCCCAGACCTACTCCTATTGGCTTGTTCGCAAGATAGGTACCAATTTTCAACTGATTTACAACCCTCACCACATATGATGCGTCATCTGTGTTAAAGAATGATCTCATCCTTCTGATATATGAGTTACCTTGTCCGTAATAGGTAAAACGCAAAAAGACAAAGGCTGTTATTACAATCATTGTAGTTACAACAAGCGGGACAAACCTCTTGGAGACAATTGCATATATAGTAAGGGCAACAAAAGGAAGAGCCAGTGAGCCTCTCGTACCGGAAAGTAACATTCCGTACATACATGCCAAAGCGGTAAACATGTAGAATACCTTCATTCTTGTCTCCTTGAAATAGAGTGCGGAAATACCGAATACAACACCCGAGAAAGCTATTCCTGTTCCAAAGTTTCCGGCATCGGTAAAAATTGAAAAGTAGCGGGTCCCTGAGTAAATAATGTGAGTCGAAGCAGCACCCTCTTCAAAGAGCCATCTCGATTCGGCAAAGTCAAACCCTATTGTTTTCTGAAGTACTGCCTTAAGAACAGCCAAAAGAGAAAAAATTGCCCAGATAAACAACATACGCTTAAAGTCCTTGTATTTCCTCACGACTACGGCAACAAGAAAAACAATTATAAAAAAGTAAAGCCCCATCCCTCTAACAGATGTCAACCATGCAACAATAGTAGATGAATATGGATTGAATATTTCGAACACACAGTATAATACCCATATTAATGCAACCAGAGTAAGCCCGTTAAAAGAGTTGCTCATTTTAATTTCCGAGTCTTTTTTGAAACTGCTGAATAGTATTGCAACCAGAACCACTACCAGTAACATATCCATAGATATTCCGGGAGCGATCCCTCTTATATAACGGGACAACCCGGATATAAAATAATTTCCTGTGAACACAAGGATAACCCCGATATTAGGGTTCCTGACAACAACAAGAAAAACAAGAAACATGAGTGGCAGCATGGAAAAGACTCCTCCAAAGATAAAGCCCATCCTTGTATTAAGGTAAACAATAACCAGTACCAGACCCACCAAAAGCAGGTACACCAAAGCCTTGTTGACATTATTGAAAAGGTTATTGATAATACCACTCATAGTAGCATTATTTAGATGTCAGGCCGAATTGAGTCAGTTTGTAAACAAGTTTTCTGAAGTATGAGTAAGGCGGTAACATTCCGACAAAGCTCTCTTCCACGCTTGTGCTTGCCTGTGTAAGATAAAGCTGCAATGGAGCGTCTTGTGCCTGTGTCTTGAGCCTTTCAAAAGCCAGTTTGTCAATGTCGCGCCAAACTTTATCTGCCCTTATAACCACAAGATTTATTGAAGCCTCTCTCAACAGCCCTACAGGAATTGCCGATTTTGAAATAGTTCTATGCTCAACCAGAATTACGTCTTCATTCTCATAATCATAAAGTTCCGATAAATTCATGGAGAGTATGTAATCTCTGGAATCGCTGGTTATCCCCTCATGCCATGATATTACCCGCACACGAAGTCCTCTCTCTGTCCAGTACTCATTCAGGTGGTCTATAAGCAGGCTCTTGCCTGTCCCTTCATCGGTACTTATAAAGTTGATGATATCGGGCTTCTCCTTCGGATTCAGATACGGTATTATTGCATTTGCCAGATAGTTTGCGGCTATCCTCTCATACTCCTTGTTATACCCCCTGTATTTGAACCTGTTTCTTGTAGGGAACGCTCCCAGAACTACTGACGGAATCAATCTCTCTGCTCTTGTCTTGTCCCTTACGGTACGGTCGAACAACTCCAGCATCAGAAAATAACCTATGATAAATATGAAGGTTCCTATATAAGTTATCAAAACAATAATTCTCCTGGCTGTTGGCATCGGAGATACCGGAAACAACGGTGGATTGATTGCCTTAAGTGTTGCAGAGGTCATCTCCAGTGTTTTCTGCCGTAAAAGTGCAGCATTTAGAGCTTCCTGATTGCTTAGATAAGAGCGCTCGGTAAAACCGATATCCCTCTCCTTCCTTTTAAGTGTCGAACCTATAGGAGAGAAATATGTATACTGGTTTTCAAGAGTTTTCTTTACCTCCTCCATAACTTTCATCTCAGATATGGCTTTTTCCCTTACTATAATTTCTGCAATCCACTGTTCCACAAATGTTGTAGTGGCAATTCCCTCCTTTGTGTACTTCTGGTCGCTCACCAGTGCCGAGAATGACTTAAGGTCGTTTTCAGCTTCCTTAAGCTTTTTTCTATACTCATCAAGTGTCTTTGAATATGTAGATGATGAGTCCGTCTGGAACGTCTCAAGACGCGCTACATTAGTGCTGTACAGTGAGAGAGTATTCAGCTTGTCAAGAAAAAGACTGTTGTTCTGAATCGCTTTTATCTGGTCCTTTATCCTCTCTTCCAGGTCATTCACAGTTGTGCTTGCGCTTGTATATCTCAACAGAGCGTCGTTATACAACAGATCGTAGTCCCTGGAAAGAGCAGTCACCTGTTTGGTCTGCTCGTCGTAGTTAATTACCTTCTTATCAATATAATATTGTGTAAGTGAGTCTTCTGAGGCCTTTAGCTTTCTGTTAAGTTTTGCCAGTTCATTGCGGAAGTACTCTACTACATTGTTTGTCTCGCCAAATCTTAGAATTTCGTATTGCTTCACAAACTCATCATTCAGCAGGACAAGTGTATTGTATGTGATACCCGGGTCATCATTCGAATAGGTAATGTCCAACATGTCACTGTCGAACAGCCTCCTTACGTCAATCTTGGAAAGGGCGTTGTAGCTGTAATGCTGGTGGTTCCAGTTGAAAAGACCATAAACGAAGTTGGTTGGAGAGGCCCTCTCATAGGCATTGAGGTTTTCAATAGTCTTCTCCTCAGAGGTTTTGTCTATTAGTGCCCGAACCTCCTTTGGCGTTATCAGCAGCAGGTTACGGTAATTGCTTGCGAGAATGTAGTTGTTGTCCTTCTGAGGATCACCGTAAATCATATGCTGCGCATACAATCTTAAGGATACGTTCCTCAGGGTTGACTTGGATTTGATGATGCTTATAAGGTTGTCAATACCATTGTTTACACTACTCCAGTCTATTCTTCCTCCACCTACTCCCGACTCTATAGTAAAACCCGATGCTATACCTGTATATATGGTAGTTGTAACCACATATTCCCTTTGCATGTTTCTGGTAAGATATATGGCAATAAGAGCCGCAATAATTGGAAGAAACAACAACCAGTATTTGATTCTCAAAAGTAGCTTAACTATCTGCGACAATATTTCCATATACTACTTATTAATGATTTTAGTACTAGCCAGAACTTCCAGCTTTAGTATGGCAGTATTGAGCTCCTGCCGCACATTTTCCAGCTGCATGAACGCCTGAACCTGGGTACCCTTGGCACTGCTCAGACCCTGAGCATTTATGGCTCCCATCATGTAGTCTTTCTCCGACAGTGCAAACTGGGCATTAGCCAATGTTGACTGTTCAAGAACAATTTTCAACACCTTTAGCATACCCTGAGCCTTTATGTAAAGCTCTACAATCAAAACTCTTTGCTGGTCATACCACATCTCCCGCTCTTTCATGGTCTCCTGTATTTTGAGCTGCTGTGTCCTTATACGGTTTCTCCTGTCAAATACCTTATTAAGAGGAATGTTGAGTGCCGCTCCAATGTTGTACCAAAGTTGTTCACCTCCGGTGTTCTGGTATACAATCGGATAATTAGAGCCTAGATTTGTGTAGGAGTTTATGCCCATTACACCATACTGATATGTACCGAAGATTGTAACATACTCCAACCAGCTTCTTCTCTCTGTCTTTAATGCAAGCTCCTGTCCTGCCATTCTGTATCCGTAGAATTCAACCATTGAGCTTCTTCTTGCTCCCTCGAAGAGGCTGTCCAGTGGCGGTAATTGTAGTGACAATAGGTCTTCAGCCGATAATTGCTGAGCAGAGATTTTCTGCGTAAATGGTATGATGGTGAATAGAAGTAGTATCAGATATCTCTTCATCATTCTTTTTTTAAACGTTCTCCTTTTGTACAAAGGCAGTTATTGTTTTAAATATAATTTTTATGTCCATCCACAAGTTGTAGTTCTTTGCATAGAATATATCAAGCTGTTTTCTCTCCTCAGGAGAGAGCTTACCTGCGTCTCCTCTTTTTTCCACCTGCCATAGCCCGGTAAGACCTGCAGGGCCCAGAAAACGATCTATATACTGGTCCGATGTCAGTTGTTCTGCCTCATAGAGGGGAAGTGGCCTGTTGCCTACAACAGACATATCTCCTTTAAGTATGTTAAACAATTGCGGCAACTCATCTATGCTGTATTTTCTGAGAATCCGTCCGATCTTTGTTATCCGCGGGTCATTTTCGTACTTGACGAAATTATTCATCTGTTTACTAGTCTTGTCTCTCAAAAAATCCTTCTCTGAGATAACATCGTCGTCTGAAACAAAATAACCCTCTCCCATATCACCTACGATAGGTATATGCGAGGAATTGAAGAAATCATAAGCACCCTCACTTTCAACTTCCTGATATTGATTCAGATTCATAAATTCCTTTAACCTTTTGTCTGCATCGCTGTACATTGAGCGAAATTTCAGAAAGTCGAAGATTTCGTAGTTGCTTCCAACTCGTTTTGATTTGTAGATAATCTTCCCTTTGCTCTCCAGCCGGATGAGTATGGCAACGACAATCAATAACGGGGAGAGTATCAGGAGGGCTGCGAGAGATGCCAATATGTCAAAGGATCTTTTCCAGAAAGGAATTGAATAGGTCTTGAGGGGTTGTTGCTCCAGAGAGGCTGATTGTATAAGTTCCTGGTTTTTTGCTACGAATTCCAATCCATTTTTTAGTCTTGTCTCAGAAACGTCAGTATGGGTAGTGTCATTCACCCCGCATTTCTGATATTGCGAGATCTCCTCCTTTTCAATTCTGTCTGCAACCAAAACAATATATGCTGTAGGAAACTCCTTTTTGAGATACTCAATTCTCGGGCTGTCTATCTTAATTGTAGATTTTTCATAAAGAACCATAAGAGGCAGGTTGCCCCTTCGTTCGGAAATCTTCTTTGCTGCGTCGGCATGATCTTGCGCAACAACCAGTAATTTGCCCAAATAAGAACTGAACCGGGATATGGTATCCGCGTTTTTCCCTACATATATTGTATAAACTATCACGAAACTATTTTTTTAAGCCTGACTTTTAACTCCATCGGGTTAAATGGTTTTGAAATATAGTCATCAGCCCCTTTTTCCAACAGGGCTATCTTCTGAGAAGTACTATCTTCACTTGAAAGAACAACAAAAGGTATCGATTTGAAAAGGTCATTTTTCTTAACATAATCCAGAAAATCCACTCCTGACATATTTGGCATATAAATATCTGAAACAATTAAATCTGGTATGTTACCCTCTTGTAACCAAGCGATTGCTTTAATGGGATCTTCGAAATACACACATTCAAATGTTTCTGAAATATATACCTGAATTACTTTTGCAATAGTCGGCTTATCATCTACAATCAGAACTCTCTTTTTCACAGTTGTTCTATGTTAGTTATTAAATCAAAATTTTGTGTAAATGTATAAAAAATATAACAATAAAAGAACCCCCGTACCTATTTACTCTGTTTTTTTGGCATGTATAATCAATTCTCCGTTTTGTCGTGTTAAATTCCCTACTATTTTAACCATCAGAAGATAGAATTTCATGCCGAAAATATTATATAACGGCAATAACAGGTTAAAACCCATAGTGTATTTAAGCTGGTTTTTCACAGGCTTGAATCCTGCAAGATTCAACAAGTTGTTTATCGCTCTGAAGTTCCATGTAAACAAGTGGTTGTTCAGATCCGGTTCAAATCCGGCTTTCCCGTGATTATCCTTAGGTAATATCAGAAGTAAAATCCCTCCTTTTTTTAGTTTGGCCCTCATCTGAATAAGTGATTCAAGCGGATCAGGAACATGTTCCAGTGAGTGTCGCGATAAAACAATATCAAACTCCTCATTGGGAATTTCTTCCAGGGTTTCATAAACAGGAATTTCTCTCTTTCTGCATGCATCGAGAGCATCTTTGCTTATGTCATATCCGTAAACATTTGAAAGTGAGGCAATGTTCTGTCCTATTCCTACTCCAAATTCAAGTATTTTAGGGTTGTTGGTAAATTCTGAAAAATACATTTTGGCGGCAGTTTTTGATTTTGCCCAAAAGTATTTGTCATTATGCAATAAATTTTCATGCCTTTTTGTATGGTATGAATTATTGTAATAGTCAAACAATTGGTTTGTGCTCATGTTTACGTTGTTTTACTTGGTACATTCGTACAAATATAAAAAAATCTTTTGTACCTGTTCCATAAAGTTGGTAGCTTTGTTCAGGTTATATTACATTTAAATCATTTATTATGGGTTTGAAGGCTGTAAGGTTATTAGTTAAAACATCTGTTGTTTTTCTTTGCTTTGTGATTCTTGCTTTTAGTATTGCTGCGATGCTTTCTTCAAATACGGACCCCAACATAAATGTCAATTCTGCCTTCATTGGTCTTGCCCTGCCTATGATTCTTCTTGCGGCACTCATTCTTACAGTTTTTCTTATGTTCCGGAAAAGTTTCTGGTTTATTATCCCATTGGCTGCCATAGCTATTAATTATCAATATGTAAGCTCAATGATACAGATTAAAATTCTCTCGAAACCGGGTTCTGCGTCAAATAGCTCATCCATGAATGCCGCAACATATAACATTCATGGATTCAGGCATATGAGCAACAATGTTTCTGTCAATTATATTGCTAATTATATATCAGAGGAAAACATCACTGTTTTTTGCATGCAGGAGTTCTCCTCTCACAGCTTATTCAATTTGAACGAAGTCTCCGGCGCTTTTGATTTCCTTCCATACTCCACTCTTATAAACAACTCTTCGCCAAAGGCAGGACTTGTCATTTTCAGCAAGTTTCCGATCAGAGCTAGTGGAATGCTAAAAATTAAATCCTTATCAAACGGGGTATTATGGGCAGATGTCGAGCTTCCTGATGGACGGGTTATCAGGGTAATAAACGCACACTTGCAGACAACGGGTATCAGCCGCTCCTATTACCTTGGAATCAGAAGAAATATTAAGGTTGTAGGAGATAACTTCAAACTCAGGGCCACACAGGCAAATCTTCTTCGTGCCTTTATTGACTCTACAAAAACTCCGGTTATTTTGTGTGGTGACTTTAATGACACGCCTTCGTCATACACCTATAAAAAAGTAAAAGGCAACCTGACTGACGGGTTCAAGGAGGCAGGATCCGGACTGGCAGGTACATTCATGCATAAATCAAGCATGCTTAGAATAGATTACATTTTGTATTCAAAGCATTTTAAAGGGAGAAGGTATTATTCTGGCTATAAGAAGTGGAGCGATCACAATCCGGTTATTGCTGAGTTGGAATATCAAAACTAAAGATAGAACCTATTCCCTCCTGTGATGTAAAACCAAGTGTGCCTCCGTTCCTTTTGACAAATTCGTTGCAAAGCAGAAGGCCGAGTCCCGACCCCTCTTCGTTATCGGTACCAAAGCTTGTGAAATGTGACTCCGATTTAAACAGCCTCTCCTGGTTCTCGGTGCTTATCCCGGCTCCGTGGTCCTTTACAAAAATAACGATACGTTCAGGCTCTTCAACTATCTCCACCTCAACAACAGAACCATCATAACTGAACTTTATTGCATTACTTATAAGGTTCCTGAGTGCGGTTTTGACCATGTCTATATCTATCCTGGCTATTCTTTCTGTACTGCCAATAATATTGATAGTAATATTCTTAAGCTTTGCTACTGCTCTCAGTACCTCAACCACACCGCTCACAAGGTTCATAACGTCTACATTGTCCTGAAAAACAGTGTTCAGACGTCCGGTCTGACTCTTTGTCCATTTAAGAAGGTTGTCAAGTAATGTAAAGCTGTCATCGGTGAGCCTGTTTGCCATTATAAGCAACTCATACATGTCCTCGTCAATATTCTCCCTCTTAATTCCTGCTATAAGAACCTCCATGACCATCCTTATTGAGGCTATAGGAGCCCTTAGGTCATGGGCAATTACCGAATAGAGCTTGTCTCTGCCGATGATTGTCTTGCGCAGCTCTTCTGTCTGACGTGATATCAGTCTTTTTGCAGCAATAAGCGATACCTGATGGTTTATCCGGGTAAGAAGTTCGTCTTTGTTAAAAGGCTTCGAGACATAGTCTGCTGCTCCTAGCTTGAACCCTTGCACGATATCTTCGGTAGAGTTTAGTGCCGAAAGAAAGATTATGGGAATCTCTGCTTTATCCGGCATCTCTCTCAAACGTCTGGCAACTTCGTGTCCATCCATTATTGGCATCATAATATCAAGCAAAATAAGGTCCGGTCTATGTTTCTCGACTATTTCGAGAGCATCCCTGCCATTAAAGGCCGTTAATGTCTTATACCCGGCCTTTGATATTAAAAGCTTCAATAACAAGACGTTAGCATCAACGTCATCTACGATTAAAACCGTAAATTCAGAATTATTTATCTCCATCACGATTTATTATCTGTTTTCTAAAATAATCTATAGTCTTCTCAAGCCCCTCATTTAATTGTATTTTTGGTTCCCAGTCAAAAAGCTTTTTTGCCAGAGTAATATCTGGTTGTCTCTGTTTAGGATCATCAAGAGGCAACTCCTTGTGAACAATTGCCGAACTCGAACCTGTAAGTTTAATAATTTTATCTGCCAGCTCCTTAATCGTAAACTCATTTGGATTGCCAATATTCACGGGTCCGGTAAAGTCATCTCCCGAGTTCATGACCCTTATCATTCCCTCAACCAGATCATCTATATATTGAAAACTTCTGGTCTGCAAGCCCTCTCCATATAGTGTTATATCTTCGTTTTGAATTGCCTGTACTATAAAATTGGAAACGACTCTTCCATCGTTTGCGTTCATGTTTGGACCATAGGTGTTGAATATCCTTATAATTTTTATTCTGACTCCGTTTTGTCTGTGATAATCCATAAACAGAGTTTCTGCACACCTTTTCCCTTCGTCGTAACAAGAACGGATCCCGATAGTATTAACGTTGCCCCAGTATGACTCTGTCTGAGGGTGGATTATAGGATCACCATACACTTCGCTTGTGGATGCCTGTAATATTCTGGCATTGGTCCTTTTTGCAAGGCCAAGCATATTAATGGCTCCCATTACTGAAGTCTTTATTGTTTTTATTGGGTTATACTGATAATGAACTGGAGATGCGGGACATGCAAGGTTGTATATCTGATCTACCTCTGCATGAAAAGGGTTTATAACATCATGTCTGACAAGTTCGAAATTAGGATTGCCTATGAGTTTTATAATGTTCTGCTTGGACCCTGTAAAAAAGTTATCCAGGCAAATCACGTCGTTCCCCTCATTGACAAGTCTTGTACATAGATGAGACCCAATAAAACCTGCGCCCCCGGTGACCAGTATCCTTTTCATGTCAGTGTTTTTTTCCAATTGAGTAGTAGTTGAGTCCCTCTGCCTTGAGTTCTGCAGGATCGTAAATGTTTCTTCCATCTACAACTACATTACCTTTCATCAGCTGTTTTATATGCGACCAGTTGATCAGCCTGAATGGCTTCCATTCTGTTACCAAGGCAACGGCATCTGCCCCGTCAACCGCATCATAAGGATTTTTGCAGAAGGTAACTCTGTTTCCCAGTTTCTGTGCCGTCTCCTCCATTGCAACCGGGTCGAATATCCTTACTTTGGCTCCTGCATTTAAAAGTTCATTTATAACAACCATAGAGGGAGCCTCTCTCATATCGTCTGTGTCCGGTTTGAAGGTAAGCCCCCAGATTGCAACTGTCTTTCCCTTTATCTTGTTTTTAAAAGCATCATTCAATTTTCTGAAAATTATTCCCTTCTGATGCTCATTAACCTGTTCTACAGCCTCAACAATCTTCATTTGGAAGCCAAACTCCTTTGCTGTTGTAATTAATGCTTTAACATCCTTAGGAAAACAGGACCCGCCATAACCAGCTCCTGCATACAGAAAACTTGTGCCTATTCTTTTATCGCTGCCTATTCCCTTCCTTACCGAATCAACGTTGGCCCCGGTGGCCTCACAAAGTGCAGCTATTTCATTCATAAAGCTTATTCTGGTTGCCAGCATTGCATTTGCTGCATATTTTGACATCTCTGCCGATGCAATATCCATGAATATTATAGGAAAACCATTTAATAAAAATGGTTTGTACAATCTCTCCATAAGCTGTTTGGCTCTCTCACTGTCTACACCGACTACTACTCTGTCCGGAGACATAAAGTCTTTAATTGCGGCTCCCTCTTTAAGAAATTCAGGATTCGACGCAACATCGAACGGTATGTCAACTCCTCTTTTATCCAGCTCTGCCTGAATGACTTTTTTTACCTTTGGTGCGGTTCCTACGGGAACTGTGCTTTTTGTAACGAGTAATTTATAGTTGTTCATGTGTTTTCCTACGTTCCTGGCAACATCCAGAACATACTTGAGGTCCGCGCTTCCGTCTTCGTCCGGAGGTGTGCCTACAGCACTGAAAATAACAGAAACATCATCCAGAACATCAATGAGATTTGTAGTGAAACTAAGCCTGCCTTCATCTGCATTTTTGTTTACCAGTTCCTGAATACCCGGTTCAAAAATCGGCATTATCCCCTTCTTTAGTTTCTCTATCTTATTCTTATCTATGTCTACGCAGACAACGCTAAGACCCATCTCTGCGAAACAGGCGCCGGTTACCAAACCAACATATCCTGTCCCTACAATTGCAATTTTCATAGGTTTAAGTATAATTTTTAACGTAATAAACAAAGATAATAAAAAACTTTATATCCATTAATTTGTTAATTTTATATTGTATTTATAACCCGTTAAACAACAAAATTTTATTAATTATGACAGATCAGCAGATTGCGCATACAATCAAGATGCGGCCAATAGGAGAGGTAGCAAAACAGTTAGGAATTGACCCGGAAGAGTTGGAACTATATGGAAAATACAAGGCAAAGCTCCCACCAAAGTATATTGACAGAACAAAATTCGGAAAGCTTATACTTGTATCGGCAATTTCTCCGACACCAGCCGGCGAGGGTAAAACAACAGTTTCTATCGGACTTTCTCAGGCGCTTAACAGAATAGGCAAAAAATCTGTCGTAGTTCTCAGGGAGCCATCTTTGGGTCCTGTCTTTGGTATCAAAGGAGGAGCAACCGGAGGCGGGTATTCTCAGGTGTTGCCAATGGAAGATATCAATCTCCACTTTACAGGGGACTTTGCTGCTATAGAAAAGGCACACAATCTGCTTGCCGCTCTTATAGACAATAACATCCAAAGCAAGACAAGATCTCTCAACCTTGACCCTCGCACAATCTCATGGAAAAGGGTAATGGATATGAATGACCGTTCGCTCAGGTCTATGGTAGTGGGTCTTGGAGGTACTGGAAATGGAATTCCAAGGGAGACAGGTTTTGACATAACCGCAGCATCGGAGGTAATGGCGATTCTTTGTTTGTCAAACGATATTGACGACCTTAAACAACGACTTGGGAACATTTTCATCGGTTTTACATTTGACAAGAAACCTATATATGCACGTGACCTTAAGGCCAACGGAGCAATGGCCGCTCTTCTCAAAGATGCAATAAAACCTAACCTCGTACAGACAATTGAGGGAACTCCTGCAATCATTCATGGTGGCCCTTTTGCCAACATTGCTCAGGGTACAAACTCAGTGATTGCTACACAGACAGCAATGTCCCTGACAGATTACACAGTTACGGAGGCCGGTTTCGGGTTTGACCTTGGAGCAGAAAAGTTCCTGGACATAAAGTGCCGCAGCGCAAAATTGTCGCCGAATGCAGCTGTTCTGGTAGCTACTGTACGTGCACTCAAGTATCACGGGGGCCAGTCACTGAAAGATATCAAAAACGAAAACCTTGCAGCCCTTGAAAAAGGTATTGTAAATCTTGAGAAACATGTGGAAAACATAAAACAGTTCAGTCTTGCTCCGGTAGTTGCCGTAAACCGTTTCCTCACAGATACGCAGGCAGAACTTGACTTTATTGCAGAGTTCTGCAAAAAGAAAAATATTCCGGTTTCAATTATTGACGTATGGGGTAAAGGCGGTGCCGGTGCCGAGGAGTTGGCACAGCTCGTTGTGACTGCTTCCGACGACTGCTGCCCTAACTTCCTTCCACTTTATCCGCTTACCGACAGTGTAGAGAAGAAGATAGAGACGATTGCAAAGAAAATATATGGAGCCGTAGCTGTTGACTATACAGCAAAAGCAAAAGCGAATCTTGTAAAAATCAAAAATCTGGGACTTGAAAACCTTGCAATATGTATGGCAAAGACTCAAAAATCTCTTTCGGACAATCCGGAACTTCTGGGTCGCCCGAAAGATTTTATAATTACAGTACGGGAGATTGAGATAGCCTCTGGTGCCGGTTTCCTCATTCCAATTACAGGAGACATCATGCGTATGCCGGGCTTGCCGGAAGAACCATCCTCTGAAAGAATAGACATAGACAACGAAGGTAATATAACTGGGTTGTTTTAGTCTCCGCCGCAGTAAGTAGTAACTACAAGATTATCTGCAAATTAAAAAACGCGAAATTTTAAAACCAAAATTTCGCGTTTTTTAATTCTCTCACACATAGACAGATATCACTTACTGCGGCGGAGAAGTTCCTCCTCTATGTCGGAAATTGTCAGGTTTTCACTTTCCATCAGTACCAACAGGTGAAACACCAGGTCGGAAATCTCGTATTTCAACCTCTCCTTGTCGCCTTTTAAGGCTTCAATGACCGTTTCCACGGCCTCCTCTCCCACCTTCTGGGCTATTTTTGAGATACCGTCCCGGAACAGAGAGGTTGTGTATGAACTCTCAGGCATGGCTTCATGTCTCTCCTTTATAGTCTTGGCAAGCTGACGGATGAATCCCTGACTGTCTGCTTCTCCAAAGCAGCTTACAGTTCCTTTGTGGCACACAACGCCACGTGGTTCAGCTTTAATTAAAAGTGTATCACCATCGCAATCGGCATCAATACTGACTATCCTGAGGAAGTTGCCGCTTGTCTCTCCCTTGGTCCAGAGCTTTTGCCTGCTCCTGCTGTAAAATGTCACGTTCCCGCTCTCCATGCTCAACGCCAGAGAACCCTTGCTCATATACCCCAGCATAAGCACCCTTAGTGTGCGGCTGTCCTGAATGATTGCAGGAATAAGGCCGTCTTTGTTCTTGTCAAAATCAAGTTCATTAAAATTCTTCATAATCTTACCTCTATTTTATTTTCTTTTAGTATTCTCTTTAAATCACTGATATTTATCTTGTTATAGTGAAATATAGATGATGCTAGTGCAGCATCGGCACAATCTCCCCTGAACAGCTCAATAAAGTGTTCCGGAGAACCTGCTCCTCCGGAAGCTATTAGGGGAATCGAAAGCATCTCGGTGAGCCTTCGCAACTCACTGCAAGGATAACCCCTCTTTGTTCCGTCATGGTCCATAGAGGTGAAGAGAATCTCCCCTGCACCCCGGCTCTCTGCCTCCTTTGCCCATGAAAAGAGCTCAAGAGTGGTTTTTTTGTTTCCGCTGTGAGTGACCACCGTCCATTTATTGTCTATGAGCATGGCGTCGATTGCCACAACCAGAAACTGAGAACCATATTTGTCTGCAATCTGTGTTATCAGTCCCGGATTGTTTACCGCTGCGCTGTTGATGCTTATCTTGTCTGCCCCTGCAAGCAACAATGCCGATGCATCTTCGATAGTAGATATTCCTCCGCCTACCGTGAACGGGATACTGATATTTTTGGCCACTGAAGATACGAGTCTGAGAAATGTACCCCTCCCCTCCAGGGTAGCACTGATGTCGAGGTAGACAAGTTCGTCTGCACCATCGGCTGCGTATCTTTTACCCATCTCCACAGGATCTCCAACCTCCCTGAGTCCAAGAAAATTTATCCCTTTTACCGTCTTACCGTCTCTTACATCCAGACACGGAATTATTCTTTTTGCTAACATCTGCTTAACTCTTCCATGTCAATTCTTCCCTCGTATATGGCCTTTCCTACAATCACTCCGTCAATGAGGGATTTGTCAATTTTTCTGACGTCTTCTATGGATGAGACTCCTCCGCTTATGGTTACACGCAGGCTTGGGAACCTCTCCTTGAGTGAGTAGTACCGCTCGTAAGAGGGCCCGCTCAGGGTGCCATCTTTAGAAATGTCAGTAGATATCAGTTGTTTGAGACCGGCTTGGTAAAACTCTCCTACAATATCATAAAGGGTCATGTTGGTCTGCGTTTTCCAGCCGTCTATAGCAATGTTTGTGTCTCTGAAGTCGGCTCCAAGTATGAGAACATCCGGGCCGAAATTCCTCAGCCAATCCAGAAAAATGGAGGGGTTTGTAACTGCAATACTCCCACATATTACCCTTCTGGCCCCTGCGTCAATTATACTTTGCAGCGATTTTTCGCTCTTTACCCCACCTCCGTACTGTATCTCCAGAGATGTTGCCCTGGCTATACTCTCCAATACATTCAGGTTTTTCGGTCCGGAGGACTTTGCTCCATCCAGATCAACAATGTGCAACCGCACAAACCCAAGATCTTCATACTTTTTTGCAATATCCACAGGTGTTTTTGAATAGACCTTCTTTGTGTCGTACTCTCCTTTGGAAAGCCTTACGCATTCACCTTCAATTAAATCTATGGCTGGTATTATATACATTCTTTTGGGGTTTTAATATTTATAAAATTTTTAAGTATCCTTTCACCGGCTGCTCCGCTCTTCTCAGGATGGAACTGTGTACCAAAGAAATTATTGTGTGCCAGGGCTGAACTGAACTCTGTTCCATGCTTTGTGGAGGCTATTGTATAAGGACCAGGGGAGGGTGCATAAGAGTGGACAAAATAGAGATATTCCCCTTCGTCTATACCTGTGAAAAGCTTCGATTTCAAGTTGATGACTCTGTTCCATCCCATATGCGGAACCTTTACGCCATCTCCCTTTAATCTTACTACCTCATTGTCAAATATTCCCATGCATCTTGCTGCCCCCTCCTCGCTTGACTTACACATCAGCTGCATACCTATGCAGATACCAAGCACCGGCATCTCAAGCGTTGGGATGAGAATGTCCAAAGCTCTCTCCTGAAGCTTTTTCATTGAAGAGGAGGCCTCTCCAACTCCCGGAAGTATCACAGAATCTGCCGCTCTGATAACCTCGGGTGACGATGTTATTACATATTCTGCCTCTAGTCTTTCAAGCGAACTTGCAAGAGAAAAGAGGTTGCCAGTGTTGTAATCAATTATTGCAATCATAATATCCCTTTTGTTGTCGGAAGTTTATAATTAAACTGCTCCTTTTTGACTGCCATCTTAAGCGATCTTGCAAATGCCTTGAATATGCATTCCGCCTTATGGTGATCGTTTTCGCCTGTAGCAGAGATATAAATTGTAGATTTCATTGCTATTGCCAGAGAATAGAAGAAGTGGCGGAACATCTCGGTGGGAAACGTCCCAATCCGGGTATTGTCGAAAGAGACGTTCCAGTTGAGCCATGCCCTTCCTCCCATATCTATGGCAACCTCAGCCAGAGAGTCGTCCATAGGAAGCACAAAACCATACCTGCCGATTCCCTCTTTGGAGCCCAGTGCTTTGTTGATGGCGTCGCCGAGAATTATTGCAACATCCTCCACAGTGTGGTGTTCATCCACCTCAAGGTCACCAATTACATTGAGTCTTATTGATACTCCTGAGTGAAATGCCAGCTGGTCGAGCATGTGGTCAAAAAAAGGAATACCGGTATCGTTTTTTGATTCAAATGAGCCGTCAATGTCCACATCAAGCGAAATGTTTGTCTCTTTGGTGACTCTGGTCAAACTCACAAATCTGGAGTTAGTATAACTCTCACCCCTGAGTACTTTGATCACCTTGTCATTCTCCCTGGCAAGGCCGATGCTGATTCTCAGGCATCCTCTGCACAATGGTTGTGAGGACCTGTCCCTTACTACAATACCTGCATTTACAAGTCTGTCGTAAACCTCCTTAGGGTTTTTGAATTTAACAAGCAGAAAGTTTGCATCGCTCTCGTATATTGTCTCCACCTCCGGGATAGTTTTCAGCTCAGCGGCCATTCTTTCTCTTTCCCTTTTAATCGTTTTAATCTTCTCATAAGGGAGGGAGCCAAGCAGCTTCTGTGCCCTCTCCTGAGTGTCGGAGCCTATATTGTAAGGGTACTTTACATTTGAGAGAAGTGATATTATTGCTCTGTCTGCAAATGCAAACCCAATTCTGAGACCGGCCATAGCCCAGGCTTTGGAGAGTGTCTGCAGTATAACCATGTTGGGAAACTCTTTCAATCTCATCAAGAATCCCTCCTCATTTGAGAAATCTATATAAGCCTCATCTACAACAACGATCCCTTTAAATTCAGATGCAATCTTCTCAATTTCTGCACTATTCAGCATATTGCCAGTCGGATTGTTCGGTGAGCATAAAAAGATGAGTTTGGAGAATGAGTCTGTGGCGGCAAGAATTTTACCGGCATCCAGTGAAAAATCTTCTTCAAGAAGAACCTCCCTGTACTCCACATCGTTTATCTGTGCCGCAACTTTATACATACCATAAGTGGGAGATATAGCTACAACATTGTCATTCCCGGGTTCACAAAAAACCCTGAAGAGCAGGTCTATGGCCTCGTCGCTGCCATTGCCTGTGAATATGTTTTCCGGTGGAACCGATTTGATTTTTGAGATAGTCTCCTTAAGTTCCTTCTGTTTAGGGTCGGGATACCTGTTCACTCCGTTCTCATACGGACTCTCATTGGCATCGAGATATACGGAGAGGCCGCTCTGAGCCTCGTCTCTTGCTGTTGAGTAGGGAGTCAGTTTCTGAATATTCTTTCTTATGATGTTGCTATAGTCCATTTTGTAGCTCCTTTAATCTAATTGTTACTGCGTTTTTGTGAGCAAAGAGACCCTCTGCCTCAGCCATGACCTCAACCGCCGCTCCTATTATCTGCAGGCCATTTTTGGAAATCTCCTGATAACTTATCTTATGAAGAAAGCTCTCTACCGAAATTCCGCTTACCGATTTTGTCCAACCGTTTGTCGGAAGGCTGTGGTTTGTTCCCGATGCATAATCACCGGCGCTCTCGGGCGAAAAACCTCCAATGAATATGCTGCCTGCACTCTCTATTCTGTCTGCTATCCTCCATGGCTCTTCTGTAGTTATCATAAGGTGTTCTGCACCATAGAGGTTTGCAAAATCTACCATTTCCTCTTCGTTCCCGAGAAGTACTATCTTGCTGTTCAGCAAGGCCATTGCAGCTGTTTTCTTCCTTGGAAGGTTTTCCAGCTGGATTGCAAGTTGCAGCATTACTCTATCTGCAAGTTCACGTTCACTTGTCACGAGAAAAAGTTGCGAATCGGGTCCGTGCTCTGCCTGAGAAAGCAGATCTGCAGCAATGAAAGATGGGTTGGCACTGTTGTCGGCAATTATCATAAGTTCGGATGGGCCGGCGATCATATCAATTGAGACAAAGCTGCTTACTTGTAGCTTTGCTTCGGCAACATAGCTGTTCCCCGGACCAAATATCTTGTCTACCTTTCTTATACTCTCTGTTCCAAATGCCATTGCTGCAATTGCCTGAGCCCCGCCGGCCCTCACCACCTCTGTTATTCCCAGCAGCCGGGCCACATATAGAATTACCGGCGAGACAGAACCATCTTTTGAAGGAGGGGTGAAGAGAGCAATGTCGCTGCATCCGGCAATCTTAGCAGGTATGACCAACATCAGAACAGTTGAGAAGAGTGGCGCCGTTCCTCCCGGGATATATAGTCCGATTCTCTTTATCGGAAGTGATTTCTGATAACAACGAACACCTTCACTTGTCACCGTCTCCACGTTTTGGGGCTTTTGGGCAGTGTGGAATTTTTCTATGTTCGAAACAGCAATATCTATAGCCTCTTTTAAATATTCGTCAACCAGGTTAACAGATGCATCTAACTCCTGTTGTGATACAAACAGTGATTCCGTTACCGCTCCATCGTATTGCAATGTCAACTCTCTTAAAGCTGCATCTCCCCCCTCCCTTATACGAGCTATCGTATCCGATACGCTTTTAGACACAGCTTCCCTGTTTGCTTCCGGTCTGGAACATATT
>CAZREC010000010.1:0-41525 GCA_964599025.1 uncultured Muribaculaceae bacterium
GATATTAGGGATGGGGAAGCAACAATAAAATACATCTTTGGATTCTTTATGATTCTATTCAGTATTGCGATGTCGGTATTATTAATAATTGGATATAATAAGCAATCTAAAGAAGAGATTATTGGGCAGTCATAAACATTTTCATATTCATAACAACATAGCACATAACATCAGCTTGCATTCACGCTATCTTGTTCCGGACATTGAGTAATTAAAAATAAACGATATGAGAAGAAATCTTTTACTAATTATTTTAATCGTTATCTCTGCATCTGCCTTTGCCCAATCTAAGAATGAGATTTCGATCCTTTATGGCAAGTCTTTTGGTCCTGCGACACCATTTAGTGTTTTTAGGGGTGGAGTTCCTAAAGGGGCTAGTTCAGGTTCACTAAGAGAAAATAATTCTATAGGAATAAGGTACTTAGCTAGTATCAAAAACAGACCACGACTAAAATTTGAAACCGGAATTGATTATTTATTTGGAAAATTAGAAATAAAGCCGGCTCCCACAGGGGACCCTATCCATGATGCCTCTCATACAGAAGATTTTAGCCTGATTTCAGCTCCCATTTTTCTGAACCATTATTTTGGAAAGTACTTTTATATAAATGAGGGGGTAATGCTTGACTATCAAAAGACAGAATCAGATGATACATATACAGGTTTTGGCGTAGCGATAGGATTCGGCATCGGGGCAAAATTTGAATACAATAATTTCTCATTTAATATAAACCCCAGGCTAGAACGACACCTGTTCTTAAGTAAGAAATATGGACTGATCGAGTTAGGAGTAATGCTGGGAGTGGGATTTAAATTTTAAAGCTAATAGTATGAAAATTAATTCGGACTACATAAACGAATATAGAAAAATCCTCCAGTCTACTAATCTTCAAAAGGATTATCAGGAATTTGTTAAGTTTTTTAGGGGTATAAGAACTTATTTGGCGGTAAACCTATCTGAATTTAAGTTCACAGGAAATATTGTCGAAAACAACATGGATTATTCTTATTTCCAGTTTACTAATGATGAGTTGCAATCAAAAGGGCTCAAGTTTGTTGTCGCTTTTACGCATAACAAATTTGAATACGAAATTTGGCTATCAGGAATGAATCGTAAGACACAAATAAACTACCATGGTAAATTAAGCAAGGCAAAGCATCCATTCACAATGTCGCCAGATCCAAGTAGATTTGATTACATCTTAAGAGATAAGTTATTCGATGAAGTGAACTACGATGATTGCGAAAAGCTTTTTGATACTGCAAAAATTAACATTCAAGCTTTTGCACAGCAAATATCTAAACTTGTATAATTTCTGTAGAACACCTAAAATCAACACAGACGTGGCACAATAAATGGTATATTGCTATAAATAACCATGTTAACCAAATATGTTTAATTCGTTTAATTTTATACTATCCTGAATATGAGATTAATACCACTTATCGTGCCACGCAATAACTGCGGCGTTGCCTGTTTCCCGCAAGAACAGACAAAGCAATGGGGACATCTCAGCCGGAGGGCTCTTACAGGTTAGATATAAGTCCCATTTTTGCATCTTAATGAAGTGATTGCATAATTGTTTGAGTGGGCATTGCAGAGAGCATTTGGGCACCCACACAGTGAGCTATGCAAATGGAAAAACAACAAGCAGAAACACTGTAGCCATATATACCGGCCAAATAAGTTTCTGCATAGCGAACTGATTGTGGGTAAATATACCCGCAAGCACAGACAAAGCAATGTGGACATATCAGCCGGAGGGAGCAACGCGACTGAGGATGGACAATGTCAACATTGCTTTGTCTGTGCTTACGCTACCACGAACCCCTTTTCAAGCATCAGTTCCGCAATCTGCACCGCATTTGTCGCAGCACCTTTGCGGAGGTTGTCGGAGACCACCCACATGTTCAGAGCTTTCTTCACATAAAGGTCTCTGCGGATTCTGCCGACAAACACCTCGTCCTTTCCAAAGGCGTAAAGAGGCATAGGATAAATACACTCTGCAATATTGTCCTGCACAATTATACCCTTTGACAGAGCAAGTATCTCAAATATATCTGAAAGCTCATAGTCCGATTCAAACTCAACGTTAACGGATTCTGAATGTCCACCCATTACAGGAACCCTTACTGTTGTCGCAGAGACTGCAATCGAATAGTCTTCCAGCATTTTATGGGTTTCGTTCACCATCTTGAGCTCCTCTTTGGTATATCCGTTGTCGGTAAATGAATCAATCTGCGGAATCAGATTAAGGTCAATCGGGTACTTGTATACAGGATCAAAATCCTTTTTTGTATTGCAGCAACTCTCCATTCTCTCCCCGATAAGCTGCGATATTGCCTTCTGACCGGTACCTGTTACGGACTGATATGTAGAGACTACGATTCTCTTGATTTTATATTTTCTGTGAAGAGGTGCAAGGGCTACAAGCATCTGAATAGTAGAGCAGTTAGGGTTGGCAATAAGCATGTCTTCGTTGGTAACCACATGTGCGTTAACCTCCGGAATAACAAGCTTATTGTTAGGGTTCATCCTCCAGAAAGAGGAGTTGTCAATCACCCTGCAAGATGCCTCCACGAATTTTGGCCCCCAGATCTCAGAAACCGAAGACCCGGCAGAGAAGAGTGCAATCTGTGGTTTTTTCGTTATAGCCTCCTGTGGTGTGACAACGTTCCACTCCTTACCCATAAATTTAACTTTTTTACCTGCTGATTTCTCAGATGCCACAGGTATTAACTCAGTTACTGGGAATCTCCTTTCTTCAAGAACTTCAAGCATTTTGCTGCCTACAAGTCCTGTTGCTCCAACGACGGCTACTTTCATCTTTTCTGTTTTTTGTAATTATTTGTTCGCAAAAATATTGTATTTTTTTTTATTTATAAGAAAAATATTACTTTTGAGCAAAATTACACTGACACAACAAAGCCAATAATGAATACTATCTCCGTAAATAATAAACAATTTAAACACAGTTCTAAGAAACCTTAGCATTGGACAGGAGATATACACGCATAAAAAGCATGAATCTCCCGTTCATGCTTTTTTTTTGTGCCTACACCAAAGATTTTTATATAAAACAACAATATGAACACCGTTAACAAAGAAATTCAGGATTTTTTCATTCAGATGCTTAACATCGACTCCACATCGGGTAGCGAGTTGCGACTGGCTGAATTCATAGCAAATAATATTAAGTTTCAACGTGCCCGTCTGGAGGTTCAGGAGGTTGGTGACGGCACAATGAATCTATTTTTCAAATGGGGGAAACCAAAGATTGTCTTTTGCAGTCATCTGGATACAGTTCCCCCTTATATAAAACCGGAGATAACTGAGGTTGAGGTCCCGGACGGAAGTGGCGGAAGTGGCAGAACTGGCAGAAGGCAGGTTGTTGTAAAGGGGAGGGGAACATGTGACGCTAAAGGTCAGTTAATTGCCCAATATGCAGCTGCTTTGGAGCTTGAGAAGGTGGGTTATGACAACTTTGGACTACTTTGGGTTGCAGGAGAGGAGGTTGGATCTTTTGGGGCGCGTAAAGCCAACTCGTTACTTGAAGGGTGTGACTATGTAATAGTAGGGGAGCCAACCGAAAACAAGCTGATTTCAGCAGGAAAGGGAACTGCTCTGTATAGTGTAGTTATTAACGGAAAGTCTTCACATTCTGGCTATCCCGCATTCGGTGACAATGCTATTGAGAGGTTCCGGATCTTCATGAATGATCTTTCACAAACAGAGTTTCCGTCAGACAATATTCTGGGTGCAACAACCTACAATATTGGGAGATTGTCCTCTCCGAATGCACATAACGTAATTTCCGACTGTGTCAGCTTCAGGATATACTTCAGGACCACTTTTGCAAGTTATGGGGTATTAGACGAAATAATGCAGAAGATTGCGGGAGAGAATATTCTGATAGAACGAATAAGCAACGATAAGCCTATCAAGTTCCATACAATTGATGGCTTTGAAACCGGAGTTGTTGCTTATGGGTCAGATGCCCCGCATCTGACCAGCGCCGGTAACATAATGCTTTATGGCCCCGGCAGCATTTTATATGCTCATACAAATGATGAACAAATCACTATGGATGAGATTGAAAATGCAGTAACAGATTTGATAAATATTTATAATAAATTAATTAACAGAAATATATGATTGTGATGAAGTTTGGCGGCACTTCAGTTGAAGACTCGGCCGCGGTTAGGAGATTGATTGAGATAGTAAGAAGCAAGCTTGAAGAAAAACCAATAATAGTTGTATCGGCTCTCTCTAAGGTCACTCACTCGCTTTACCAGATAGCAGATTATGCATCAAGGGGTGATTTTGAATCGGCAGACACTATTTTGTCGGAGATTGAGGAGAGGCATGTAAAGATGTCGAGGGAGCTGATTACAAATGACATGAAGCGTCTGGAGCAGTGTGTCGGAAAAATTGGTGAGCAGATTGCAGGATTGCGTGAGATAATTAAGGTGATAAGCATTCTTGCCGAGCTGTCGGACAGGAGCCTGGCGAAAATAGTCTCGCATGGGGAGTTGTTGTCGTCCTATATAATATATCATGCTCTTAATGAGAGTGGTATCAGGTGTGCATATGCAGATGCCAGAGAGTGTATAATTACAGATAGTCAGTATCTGAAAGGTGAGCCAGATCTTAATCTTATTAAGGAGAGGGCTCCTGAATATCTAAACAGGCAATTTACAGACAATGAGACGCTTATAATGCAGGGATTTATAGCATCTTCAACTGAAGGTGTAAATACTACCCTGGGAAGAGGGGGCTCCGACTACTCTGCATCGTTGATCGGTTTGGCAATGGGGGCAAGGGAGATTGAGATCTGGACAGATGTTGATGGTATTCACACTGCAGATCCGGGAAGGGTTGCCAATACAAGAAGCATATCCCTGCTCTCATTCGAGGAGGCTGCGGAGATGGCATACTTTGGGGCGAAAGTTCTCCACCCTTCTACCATTCAGCCGGCAATCGAAAAGAACATCCCCGTACGGGTACTGAACTCCAGAAAACCGGAGCATAACGGCACATTGATCCTGCACCGCGACCTCATAAAGGAGGATGGTATAAAGGCTATCTCGTTTAAGGAGAACATAATTGTAATAAATGTATTCTCTACAAAAATGTTGAATTACTTCGGTTTCCTTAACAGGCTCTTTGAGGTTTTCAACAAACATAAGGTATCGGTCGACCTTATTAGTACATCGGAGGTAAACGTCTCTCTCACAATTGACAGCGAGGCAGGTTTGAATAGTTTAGTAGAAGAGTTGTCCCTCTTTTCCGAAGTAAATATTGAGCGGAACATGTCGCAGATTTCAGTCGTGGGCAGTAACCTGAAAAACATAAAGGGCGTTTGCAAAAGGGTTTTCGGTTCGTTGGGTGATTATCAGATTTACATGATTTCTCAAGGGGCCTCAGATGTAAATATCAGCTTTGTTGTTGGCAGGGAGAACCTTACATCTGTACTTAGAATTTTACATAACGAATTTTTTCAATGAATAGTTTGAAAATAAATGAATAATATGAAAATAATCATATCGGGTTACGGCAGAATGGGCCGCGAAATTGAGTCGGTGTTACTGGAAAGGGGACATACTTGTATTGAGTGTTCGGAGGATATTACATCGGTTGACCTTCAAAAGGCGGCGGATGCTGTCTGCATAGATTTTACTAATGCACAGGCATTCAGTGCAAACTACAAATTCATTGCTGACAACTTTAAGGCCGCAGTAATTGGAACAACAGGCTGGAACGATATCAGAGATGAGGTCATATCTTATTTTGAATCCAAGGGCAAGCCGATGGTTTTTGCCAGCAACTTTTCCATTGGAGTGAACATTATGTTCAAGTTAAGCGAAATGTGTTCAAAAATGGTTGCCGGAATGGCTGATTATGACCCTTATCTGATAGAGATGCACCATAAGTTCAAGCTTGACGCACCGTCGGGAACAGCAAAGACACTGGCATCAATTGTAAGTAAAAACACAGGAAAGAGCATTGAAGTACAATCGGTAAGATCGGGCTTTATTCCGGGGATCCATGAACTGGGGTTTGAATCCCAGGTAGACAGAATCAAGATTACACACGAGGCATTCTCCAGAAGGGGATTTGCCGAGGGCTCCGTAGTTGCGGCAGAGTGGACATCAGAAATTAAAGGTGTCTGCGAATTCAGAGAAATATTAGAAGAAAAATTTAATAAAATTATTGATATATGTTAGAGATAACTGGCTGTGGAACAGCATTAATTACACCATTCAGGCCCGATTTTGCAGTTGATTACGATGCATTCAGGGTATTGGTGAGACGACAGATTGAATCGGGTATTCATTTTCTGGTTCCTCTTGGAACGACAGGGGAGACTCCATGTCTGGAGGATGATGAGAAAGTCAGACTGCTGGATATTACAAACGAAGAGGCTCAGGGAAAGCTTCCGGTAGTAGCCGGGGCAGGGTCGAATTACACTAAGCATGTGATAAGCAACATAAAGCTGCTGGACAAGCATGGGGCCGATGCATTTCTTGTTGTGGTTCCTTACTACAATAAGCCTACGCAGGGAGGTATTTATCTGCATTTCAAAGCGATTGCTGAGTCTACCGACAAACCGATTATTCTGTACAATGTTCCGGGGAGGACAGGGGTCAACATGACAGCAGAGACAACCCTTAAGCTGGCAGAAATTGAGAACATCATATCTGTTAAGGAGGCCTCTGCCAACAGTTCACAGATTTCGGAAATAATCCGGAACGCACCGGCCGGCTTTAATGTGCTCTCCGGAAACGACGATGAGACACTCTCAATCATATCCGGTGGTGGAAAGGGTCTTATAAGTGTGGCCTCCAATGTTGCCCCGGCTCACATGTCAAGGTTGGTGAGCTTGTTGCTTGAAAAGAAAACTACCGAGGCAGAGGCCCTCAATGTAAGGCTGGCTCCTCTCTATACAGGTTGTTTTGTCGAGAGCAATCCTATTCCCGTTAAGGCTGCTCTTAGTAAAATGGGTTACATAGAGAACATACTGCGTCTTCCGTTGACGCCTTCAAACAAGGCGACATTGGATCTGATGGGTAAACTTATTGCAGAACTTGAACTGTCATAATAATTCAATAAATAGTGAAATGAGAAATTTTAAAGAGGAATATTCTAATATAGTTAAGGACCCGTCCGATGTGTTAATGCTAGTTTTTTTTCAAAAAGTAAGAATCGCACTTGAAAAAGGTGAAATAAGAGTGGCCGAGAAGATGGGGGAGGAGTGGCAGGTCAATTCTTGGGTAAAGTCGGTTATTCTCTGGGGGTTCAGATTGGGGCAGATTTCTGAGGTAACGGGTGGCCCATGGCCATTCTTCGACAAGGATACTATGCCGGTAATCAGCTTTGAGAAGTCCAGGAACATCCGTATGGTGCCGGGTGGTTCGTCTGTGAGGGCAGGTGCCTATGTGGCAGACGGTACGGTAATAATGCCACCATCTTATGTAAACATAGGGGCATATATAGATTCGGGCTGTATGGTCGATTCGCATGCTCTTGTGGGTTCGTGTGCACAAATAGGAAAGAACGTCCATCTCTCTGCTGCTTCGCAGATAGGGGGCGTTTTAGAGCCTGTGGGGGCAATGCCTGTGATTGTAGAGGATAATGTGTTCATTGGTGGGAACTGCGGTATATATGAGGGAACAATCATCAAACGGAACGCTGTTCTTGGTTCCGGGGTGATATTAACCTCGTCGACCCCTGTTTTCGACAATACTACCGGAGAGTTCATTAAAAAAACCGCTGAGCACCCGCTGATTATTCCCGAGAATGCTGTGGTTGTGGGTGGAAGCAGACCTATCTCTTCCGGATTTGGTCAGAAGAGCGGTGTACATCTTTACTGCCCGGTAATTGTCAAATACAGAGATATTAACACCGACAGATCGGTTGTATTGGAGGACATTTTAAGATAAACGCAATGGCAATTGATATAAACAGTATTTTATCTGATAACGCAAGGAACATGAGAAGGTCCCCTGTTAGAGGATTACTTAGCAGGGCTAATGCATCTCAGCTAATCTCTTTCGCGGGGGGCTTCCCTAATCAGGAGACATTTCGTGTTGATGAACTTAAGGATATTGTAAGGGAAGTTCTTGAGAATGATGCTGCTGCGGCGTTGCAATATGGCCCCACGGAGGGAAACCGTAAACTTAGGGAGCTTCTTGCAGAGAGATACAGGAGTATGGGGCTGGATATAACTTATGAAAATGTTATTATAACCACGGCTTCGCAGCAGGCTCTGGACCTGTGTTCCAGAATCTTTCTAAACCCGGGCGACACCTTGATCTGCGGCCTTCCGTCGTATCTGGGTGCTTTGCAGTCATTCTGGGCATGTAGTGCTGAGCCGGTTGGTGTAAGGGAGTGTGACGATATGGAAGAGATTGTCAAAAAGCTGATTTCTGCCGGTAAGAAGCCGAAGTTCATCTATACCATTCCCGATTTCAGTAACCCGTCCGGATTGACACTTACGTTAGAACAGAGGAGCCAACTTATTGCGATAGCTGTTAAATATGATCTCCTGGTAATTGAAGACAGCCCGTACAGAGAGCTTCGGTTTGATGGGGAGGAGTTACCCTTGATTGCTTCGCTCGATAAAGAGAGGGTCATTCTTACCGGAACATTTTCCAAGACTTTTGTTCCTGGTTTCAGACTTGGATGGGTTGTAGCTCCGGTTAACATAATTGACAAACTGGTTGTTGCAAAACAGTCGGCTGACTTATGCTCCTCTGTCTTTGATCAGGCTTTGGCTGTCAAGTACATGGAGAGGGGGTTATTTGAGGCAAACATAAGGTCGAATATCGATTATTACCGGAAAAGGCGTGACAAAATGCTCTCACTGTTCGATAAATATATGCCCGATGGTGTAAGCTGGACAAAACCTGAGGGAGGATTGTTCCTCTTTGTCACACTGCCTGAAAAATGCGACGCTATGGAGCTGTTCAACATATGTCTCGACAGAAACCTGGCCTTTGTTGCAGGAGAGATTTTCCATTGCGACGGAAGTGGAAAAAACACCCTCAGAATCAACTACTCCTACGTAGACGAAAGCAAAATGGAGCAAGGAGTGCAAATACTTTCGGAGGGTATTTGCGTGGCACGATAAGTGGTATTTGTCTTATATTCAGATTGTTATTAGATTATGCTGATTGTATACATTCAGCTAATACGTTTACTTATAGCGATATACCACTTATCGCGCCACGATTATCTCCTATGCATAACAAAGTTATGTATATAGAAAATTAATTATATTTGTAGTCGGATTGTTAAACCAGCTATAAAAATATCAATTATGTTTTCACAAGAAATTCTAAAAGGGACCATTAAACCTCTGATTATAAAGTTGATTAACGAGGAGGGAAAAATGTATGGGTATCAGATTACTCAAAAGGTAAAGGAGCTATCCTCTCAAAAAATTGTCATAACTGAAGGTGCTTTGTATCCGGCACTACATAAATTAGTTGAGGAAGGTATTCTGGTGACTGAAAGCGAGTGGGTAGGGAACCGGGAGAGGAAGTATTATCTTCTTTCTGAATCGGGCAAACAAACAGCTGTTACAAAACTGGAAGAGATCAAAGAATCAATTTTAATGTTGGTGCAATTATTTGATTTAAAACCTTTAGTTTATGACATTAAATAAATTGCAGGTCAAGGAGGTAAAACGGTTTCTTAAAAAAAACAATATTGAGAGTCGGTTGATTTTAGGAGATTTTCTGGATCATCTTTGCTGTATGATAGAGCAGAAGATGTCGGAGGGGGCCTCTTTTGAAGATTCCCTTCAGGCATCATTCAGTCAACTCCCGGTAGATGAGATAAAAACGATTGAAAGGTACACCTTAAAATTATTGGATATGGAAACTTCATTTTCTTCCCGCACATCTTTGCTGGCAACAATTCCTTTTGGACTATTCGGACTGACTTGGGCGTTTTCAAACTCAGGTATTAACGTACCTCAATTTATCTGTTTATTTTTATTCTGGTCCCCTATGATTTCGATGTTTATACTGTTAGGAATTGGATGGATTAAAAGTTTCCCCCGCTGGTCATTTCCTGCAATCGGATTTTGCCTGCTTTTCAGCCTCTATTTGATGATGGTTTCAATTCCGGGTCTTTCAGATGATGTTTTGGGGCCGTGGGCATGGACTCCCTTACTACTCACTCTTATCATTAGCTTTATCTTCAAGCCAGGCATAGAACCGATTAAGAAAATAATTGAAAGGATAAAAGAAGAACCAGCGTTGATACTATTTGCACTTTATGGATTTTCACCTCTCTTTTTATGGATATTTTGTGACGAAATGTACTCCAGATGGATGATAATTATTGCTTTAATCTCTTCATTGATATTGTCTTCCGGAATCTATCTCTTTTTGAGAAGCGATAAAAAAAGAGCCCGGGTTCTTTCAATAATTATTTCCGGATTGTTAGCTGTCATTCTGACTTATACTGCCAGCGAAATTTATTGGAATTAAGGCGGTTACATGTGTATGTTGGGTACATGTGGAGGTACCAGACGTACCCATCTCATCAATTTACTGCGGCGGAGTCCTTAAAAAGAAGAAGAGCGGTCCGCGAAGGGCCGCTCTTCTAAATTATATATCGGGAACAAATTTAATCTCCCCAGACACCCACTATTTTTTATAATTGTCCAGACCTGCCTGAAGGAAAGCGATGAATGCATCTACATCCAGGTTGTAGCCACGTGGAGTTGTCAGATATTGTTCGTCTGAGCCTAGCAAGAAGTAGTAAGGCTGAGCATTTACGTTGAATTTCTTCATTGCAAAGTAAGAGTTTATCTTTCCAAGACTTTTTAAAGTTCTTCCTGTCTCAGTAACTACCCATTCGCTCTCTTCGAGCTCTTTTTTGTCGTCTGCATAAAGAGCAAGTACAACATAATCCTCTTTAAGTATCTTCAATACACGTGGATCTGACCATACTCTTGTCTCCATTTCCCTGCAATTCACACAACCATGACCGGTAAAGTCAATGAAAATAGGTTTGTTTACCTTTTTGGAATATGCCAAAGCCTCTTTGTAGTCGAAGAATCCTTCTATTCCGTGAGGAAACTCAAGAAAATCGCTGTATTTTGCCTTTATCTTGTTTTCGCCAGTTTCGTAAGTCGAGACATTATTGCCCGATCCTTTCTCTAGGGTGAAATCCTGGCTTGTAAGTGGAGGCATATATCCGGAAAGTGCTTTAAGCGGTGCTCCCCACATTCCCGGGATCATGTAAACTACAAAAGTCAACGCAATAATTGCAAGGGACAGTCTTCCTACACTCAGGTGCTCAATCTTGGAATCGTGGGCAAAACGTATCTTGCCAAGCAGATATAGTCCCAACAGAGCAAAGACAACTATCCATATTGCAAGATAGACCTCTCTGTCTAATATTCCCCAATGGTATGTCTGGTCGGCAACACTTAGAAACTTGAAACCAAGGGCAACCTCAAGGAAACCAAGCACAACCTTTACAGAGTTTAGCCATCCTCCAGATTTTGGAAGATCTTTAAGTAACGATGGTGCAAATGCGAAAACTGTAAATGGAAGAGCGAATGCAGTTGAGAATGCAAGCATTGTTACAATCGGTTCCCATATCTCTCCCTGAGTTGATTTTATAAGTATTGTACCTACAATTGGTCCGGTACATGAAAATGACACGAGTACCAGTGTAAGGGCCATAAAGAACACTCCTATAATACCACCCTTGTCTGACTTTGAATCTGACTTGTTTACCATCCAGCTTGGCATTACAATTTCGAATGCTCCAAAGAATGAAGCTGCGAAGATCATAAAGATTAAAAAGAAGAGGATATTTGGAATCCAGTGTGTTGCGAGCCAGTTGAAGATGTCGGCCGTTACAGCCTCTCCTCCAGCGAAATACGTGATAAAAATTATTACTGCTATTGGAATAGTATACAGGGCAACAATGAAGAGACCGTATAAAGTTGCCATCAGTCTGCCTTTTGCCTTGTTTTCGCTACCCTTTAAAAAGAATGAGACTGTCATTGGAACCATAGGGAAAACGCATGGGGTAAGGAGTGCTACAAAACCCCAGATTATTGCCTCAATAATGACGGCCCATAATGAACCTGATTTTTTAGGTGCCGGATTTGTAATTACCGGAACATCTGTGTTTGTTGTTTCCTCACCTGTAACGGCAGCTGCCTGGGTTGTATCAGTTGTAACCTGTGTTTCGGTACCCGCGGAAGGAGTTGTTGTTGCTGTTGCAGCTGGTGTGCCGGGTTTTTCTGCTGCTGTAGGGGACACTACCGCCTTTTTATCCGGCTGAACGGTTTTTTGAGTACCGGGGATTGCAGGAGGAAGCTTTAGCTTGAACTCCTTATCGGTTGGAGGAAGGCATGTACTGTTGTCGCATGTCATCCACTCGACAATTGCCAGAATGTTTGTAGAGTCTTTTGATGTAACTTCCACTTTCTGAGCAACTATAATTTTACCCTCGCATATACCTATCTCCATGTTGAACATCTCGTCAAAGATCTTCTTAGGCTTTGTCAACAGGTAGTTTTTGCCAACCAGTTTGACTCCGGCGGGCAACTCAAGTGTTAGCGATGTTGGATTTGGCCCATCTTCATATGGTCCCAAATCGTAAAGGTGCCAATCGGGCTTATCTTCGTCTATGACTCCAATTGTCTGGATTTCATATATATTATCCTTTATGTGGACTACTTTGCTGCTCCACTTGACCGGTTGGGAGACCATCTGAGCCATAAGTGCAGAACCGGAGGTAACTGCTATTAAAAAGAACAATAGGAAAACGGATAGGAAATGTTTTTTCATTAAAAAGAATTTTGCAGGATTAGTTATTACTTATATTATTACTTAACTTTTACTTTATATTATCAATCTATCTATATATACAATTTTTTCCACATTTACCCCTAAGACATTTTTTGCAGAATATCAGCAAAAATTATTCCTAAGTTATATTTTATGGTTAATTTAAAACAAATCTATGCCTTTTTGCTTTAAATGCAAACAATTTTAAAGAAAAACATATCAGTTTTGTTTAAAATCTTTTCTTTCAGCCAAAAACAAGGTTGTTCAATGAATGTGTAAATTCAAGTTCTATGCCATGGGGTGTATTTTTGTTTTATCTGCCAGTTAAAATCAGATATGTCCCGTCCTAAGAGATTTTAACATGGCACGACAAGTGGTATTTGCCACATATTCAGCGTAATACAGAAATAGTTCAGCGATTCTTTATAAAAGCACTTACTTGGTATGTTCATATATAGACACATACCAGTTATCGTGTCAACCTATTCTGGCAGAGTACATGGTAATGTGTTGATATTATTTATTATCCCTCGAATGACTTGGTCATCCACCAAATAGAAAAAAAATCTGCCCTTGCGGGGCAGATTCTGATAATTATTTATTTTGTACTATAATTCTTCGAAATTAACGTCAGAAAAAGAGTTGGGTACTGTCTCGGTTTGCGGCTTTTCAGTCATAACCGGAGCCTTTTCGCGGATATACTGTATGATTTCTTCTAACCCTTGAGAAAATTTATCAAAATCTTCCTTGTAAAGAAAGATCTTGTGTTTGTCATAGACAAATCTGCCATCCCTGTCTAATCTCCTTTTGCTTTCTGTGATCGTAAGGTAGTAGTCGTTGTTTTTAGTAGCCTTAACATCAAAGAAATAGGTGCGCTTCCCCGCCCTTATTGGTTTTGAAAAAACATCATCCCCATTGCGCTCGTGCGCTTCTGCATTGTCAAAATCTTCAAAGTACATTATTGTCGTATTTAAATTTCTCTTACAAAGATAAAATTATTTTTTGTGCACAAAAATCTATCTTTGTAAAATATTATTAAATAATTTTTTTATGATTAGTAGAAGATTGATTCGTGTTAAAGTTTTTAAGGTTTTATTCAGCAGGATTAACTCCGGGTCCGACTCAATTTCCGGAGCCGAAAAAGAGTTGCTTATAAGTTGTGATAAAACTCTGGAGTTATACTACTTTTTGTTGTCTCTTCCGATAGCCCTTAAAAAGGTAGCCGAAGCAAAAATTGAAACTGGTCTGAAAAAATTTCAACCAACTGCCGAGGAGTCAAATCCTAACCGCAAATTTGTAGACAACCAGTTTATTGAGAAACTGGAATCCAATGAACCACTTGTGAAATTTTGTGAAAGCAACGGCCAGTTCTGGATGGAAAATGAGGCATTTGTCAAGAAACTGTTCAACGTGCTTATTCAGCGAGAGTATTATCTGGAGTATATGAATACCCGGACATCTAGCTTTGAAGAAGACCTTAAGCTTGTTGTAAATATTTTTGAGACAGAACTTGATGATAATGAAGATTTTTATACAATTCTAGAAGATAGCAACCTCTACTGGATAGATGATCTTGCTTTTGTAATAAACATTATTCTCAAAAAGTTGTCTGTTCAGAAACTCAATACCAGAATTACACATCCTCAGGTATTTATCAAGGATGAAGATAAGGAATATGCCCTAAGGCTGCTTACTCAGGCTATGATAAACTACGATGAGTATATAGAGCTGATGAACAAATATGTGTTAAACTGGGATCCCGATCGTCTGGCAGCCACCGATACATCTCTTATTGTACTTGGTATTACGGAGGCAATATGTTTCCCGAACATACCATTAAAGGTGACGATAAACGAATATGTAGAACTTGCCAAATATTACAGTACCCCAAACAGTAAGGTGTTTGTAAACGGCATCTTAGACAAAATTTTACTTGGATTACAAAGGGACGGTAAAATTGAAAAATCGGGCAGAGGTTTGGTAGGCTCGATAGAATAGTTAATTTTGTACAAATTTTAATATAGAATAAAATGAATTTTCTTGTATTTCTTCAACAACCGGCAGCAGCCGGAGCAGGGAACTGGAGTTTCCTAGTAATGATGGGCTTAATCTTTGTGGTTATGTACTTTTTCATGATTCGTCCTCAACAGAAGAAACAGAAAGAGCTCGTTAAGTTCCGCAACAGTCTTCAGAAAGGAGATAAGGTTATTACAATGGGGGGTATCTACGGAGTTATAGTGGAGGTAAAAGAACAGTATGTACTAGTAGAGGTAGATAGCAATGTTAAACTTAGAGTAGATAAATCTTCACTTGTAAAAGACGTTACGGATATTCAGAACAGCAAATAGTTTCTGCTTTATGATAAAGCTCAGAAAACTAAAAATTTCTTATGAAAGAGGCAGACAAGTATTACTTTTTTTGTTCTGCCTCTTTCTTGCTTTTATCATATGGTCAATACACAAACTATCTGCCGATTACAGCACATACCTGACATACAGGGTGCATGTATCTGCTAATCTTCAGGGCAGGGCATCCGATGCCTTATCAAATAATCTTCTCACTTTAAAAGGGAGATCGAGTGGGTTTTACATACTACAACATAGATACCTTAAAGGCGAAGAGTCTGTCTACATTCAGGTTAACCGCCGGTTATTGAAAGCTAGTTCTTCATCCGATGAATATTTTCTCCTTACTTCCGATATAAGAGACAAGCTGGGTGAGAGCTTCGGAGAAAACCTGACAATTGAGAATTTTTCCGTTGATACTCTTTTTTTTAATTTCCCAAGACAGATTAATAAAAAAGTTACTGTTGCCCCTAAATATGCGGCTTCGTATAAAAGTCAGCATATGGCAACCGGAAAGATAAAATTCAATCCCGATGTTATAACAATCTACGGCGATTATTCGCTGATAGACAAGATTGATTCCATCTACACCATACCGCAAAAGTTCCAGAATCTGGAGGAGACTATAAACGGAGTAGTAGATCTGGAAGAGATACCGGGAATACGACTGTCTCAGACGGAGGTGTATTACACACTTGAGGTAGCAAGATATGTTGAGAAGAGTGTAATGGTGAGAGTAAGGGTCATAAATACACCTGAAGATAAGGAGACCGGTCTGTTTCCGGAAGAGGTCAGGATGACATATCGCGTGCCCTTGAATTCTTCGCAGACATTGGAGAAGGAGAAGTTCGATGTAATAATTGACTATAACGAGGTTCAGAATTCAATAAACTCATTTGTGGAACCAAAATTGTCAGAGAGACCAGCTGAAGTACTGGCTTTAAGTTTTGAGCCAAAATTTGTAGAATGCAGAATTATACAAAAAATCAAATAGATAGTTAAAATGTTCTGTTTTGCTTGTACAGGAGGTATCGGTACCGGAAAATCCTATGTGGTGAGAATTTTTTCTGCCCTGGGAGTTCCTGCCTATATTGCCGATGACAGGGCAAAAGAGTTGTATAAGATTGACAAGAGCTTGCTTGACAGGCTGGTAGAGGTGCTGGGTAAAAAGATTGTTGTAGACGGAGTGCTTCAGAAAAGCGTAATGGCAGGTATTATTTTTTCCAATAAGGAGCTTCTAATGAAGGTTAACCAGATTGTTCATCCAAGGTTGCTTGAAGATTTTTATGAATGGAGAGACGAACAAGAGAAAAGGGGAGTGGATATGATTGTTTACGAGTCGGCTATCTTTCTGGAAACACCAACATTCCGGTCAATAGCAGATAAGGTGATAGTAGTAACGGCCCCTGTGGATGTAAGGATAAAAAGAGTTATAAAGAGAGATAATCTTGCAGAGGAAATGGTAATACAGAGAATCAATAAACAGTGGAGCGACGAAAAACGCTTGGAAATGGCCGATTTCGTTATATTTGCAGACGGAAAAAGAGCTGTGCTTCCACAGATTCTGCGGATAATAGATGAGGTGAAAAATAGATAATTACAAATATTTATGGGTTACGGAAAATGGATTACTGGTGCCGTGGGATGGGCGCTAGGGGGACCAATCGGAGGTATTTTAGGCTTTGCAGTAGCTGCTTTTCTTGAAGGGAGCAGTGAGCATGTAACCGGTACCCCTTATACAAAAACAGAAGAGCGGAACAGTTTTCTTGTATCGCTGCTGGTACTCTCCTCATCTGTCATGAAGGCAGACGGAAGAGTTATGAAATCTGAACTAGATTTTGTCAAGAAGTTTATAGCTCAGAATTTTGGACAGGAGGCAGCAACAGAGTCGGCCCGGCTTTTAAAAGACATACTTACAAAGGATGTTGACATTATATCTGTCGGGGCACAGATTAAAGGATATATGAATCCGGAATCGAGGATCCAGCTTCTTCATTTTCTAACAGGAATAGCACTCGCAGACGGTACTGTAAGCAGCGATGAGCTTGTTGTACTCAGGAAAATTGCACTTGCACTTGGTATAAGCCGGAATGAGAGTGAATCGGTCTTTGCAATGTTCGACAAGGGTATTGACGCAGCATATCAGGTGCTGGAAATAGATAAGACAGCAACAGACGAAGATGTTAAAAAGGCATACAAAAAGCTTGCGGTAAAGCATCATCCAGATAAAGTCTCAAGCCTGGGCAGCGATGTCCAGAAGGCTGCAGAGGAGAGGTTCAAAAGCATAGCTGAAGCATATGAAAAAATTAAAAAAGATCGTGGAATTGTTTAATTAAAAATTAAAAATGAAAACCAATTTACAGAAAATCGTATCAATATCCGGCCAACCCGGACTCTTTCTATATATTTCTCAGGCAAGTGCAGGAGTCATTGTGGAATCACTATCTACAAAGAAAAGGGGCATTTTTGGGATGAGTGCCAGACTTACTTCATTGTCAGACATATCTGTCTATACCACCGACGAGGAGGTTCCACTACATAAAATTCTGGTTAAGATGCACGAAGTGCTTAAAGATAATGCAGCACCTGAAGCAAAGTCAAATCCTGATGTTCTCAGGAAGTTCTTTGAAGAGGTTCTTCCGGAATATGACAGGGACAGGTTCTATGTTTCTCATATGAAGAAGGTTGTAGACTGGTACAATACACTGCGGGAGTTTGCAAGTCTTGATTTTGAACTACCAGAGGAGCCTGCCGCTGAAGAGGCTAAAGAAAAAGAATGATCAGGAAAATTCAATTGATAACCCTTGGATGTTCCAAGAACAGAGTTGATTCGGAGCATCTGTTACGGCAGATTTTTCATGAAGGCATTGTAATATCACCCGAAGGTGAGGACCTGGCAAAAGCTGGGGTTGACACAGTTATTATCAATACTTGCGGTTTTATAAAGGATGCAAAGCAAGAGTCAATTGATACCATCTTTTCGGCAGTAGACGCTAAAAACAGAGGTTATATAAGTAAGATACTTGTTTTTGGATGTCTTTCACAAAGATACTCAGAGGAGTTAAAAGAGTCAATACCGGAGGTCGATGGATTCTTTGGAGCTTTTGATGCCTCGTCAGTACTTAAGGCGATAGGTGGCAATTGGAACGAAACACTTGACAACCAGAGACTGCTCACCACTCCCGGACACTATGCATATCTTAAAATTTCGGAAGGTTGTGACCGGATATGCTCATACTGCTCCATTCCTCTTATCAGAGGGGCACACAAATCGGTAGATATGGAGTCCCTTGTGAGTGAAGCGGCATATCTTGCAGAGAGAGGGGTTAAGGAGCTTATAGTAGTAGCTCAGGACACAACATATTACGGAGTCGACTTATATAAGGAACGAAAAATAGCTCAACTTATAGAAAAACTGGGTGATGTTAACGGCATTGAATGGATAAGGATACTATATTCATATCCGGCAGCATTTCCGGAGCCTCTGCTTGATGTTATGGCAAATCACCCTAAAGTTTGCAAATACCTCGATATTCCGTTACAGCATGTATCGGACAAAGTGCTGGCGAATATGAGAAGGTCGGTGGATGGTAAGCAAACCAGGGAGCTTGTCGAAAAGTTCAGGAAAAAGGTTCCCGGAATAGTACTTAGAACAACAATGATAGTGGGACACCCGGGCGAAGATAAAAGGGCTTTCGAGGAGCTGCTCTCCTTTGTAAAAGAGGCAAGGTTCGAGAGGTTGGGTGCATTTACATATTCAGAAGAGGAGGGGACCTGGGGGGCACTGAACCTCAAGGATACTATAAGGACCAAGACAAAGGAGGAGAGATACGAAAAGCTGATGGAGGTACAATCGGAAGTATCGCTCAATTACAACCGCTCCAGAGTAGGTACAAAAGAGAGGGTGCTTATAGATTCTGTCTCTGATGGTGTGATAGTTGCAAGAAGTCAGAATGAGGCCCCTGAGGTAGACGGAGAGATACTTATTGGAGCTGATTCTCCTCAAAAAGGTGAACACTCTGAGAATATAATTGGTACATTTGCTAATGTTGAAATAGAGAAGGCCGACGAATATGATCTTCTGGCCAGATTAATTTAATAACAATTACAATGAAAAAACTTCTATTTATCTCATTACTTGCATTTTTTGCTGCATCATGCTCTTCTTCCACAGACAAGTCATCAAAAAAGGATGGACTAAAGGTTATGATTCAGGCAGATTTTGAAGGCGTTACAGACGTTGTAACATTTGATGAAATTTATCCCGGACATGTACATTTTTTAAGAAATTGCGAACAACTTACTAATGAGGTAAATGCGGCGGTAGAAGGGGCTTTGGCGGCCGGAGCGACCGAGATTATTGTCAGAGACGGACACAGTGCAAACATCAGTGTAGATCCGGTGTTGCTTAATCCAAAAGCCAAACTTATAAGGGGAAGGAAACCCAATACACCAGAAACCATGGTCATAGGAATTGACTCTACATACGATGCATTGTTGTTTATTGGTGCACATGCAAGAGCAGGTATTGCCGAAGGCGTTCTTTCGCATACCATGTCGCTTAAGGTGGTTGACTTGTCGATAAACGGAACATCTATGTCGGAACCGGCCTTCAACAGTCTGTATGCAGGGCAGTTTGGGGTACCTGTCGTATTTGTGGCAGGTGATTCTGAAACCGGCAGAGAGGCAAAGGAGACATTTGGAGAGAATGTTGTTACAACAATAACAAAGGAACCTATCGGAAGGACATGTGCAGTTAACTATTCGCCTGAAAACGTCTGCAGACAAATTAAAAAAGATGTGGAAAAAGCTCTGCGGAACCTGGACAAGGCACCTGTATTCAAGATGGATAAACCTTACAAGATGGAACTTAAAGTTATGAAGGGCTCTACTCCCGACACATTGCAGGTTATTAGCTATCAGTCGGACACACTAATGTCTGTCATGAAGAGATTCTGGCAGACTCTTTGATACAAAAAGATAAAATTTAACTAAATACAGAATTATTATGAAACTATTAGAGGGAAAGGTTGCGCTTATTACCGGTGCAGCAAGAGGAATTGGAAAAGCCATAGCAATCAAATATGCTTCCGAGGGTGCAGACATTATATTTACAGATCTTGTCATTGACGAAAACGGCGAGGCAACAAAAAAGGAACTTGAAGCTTACGGAGTGAGGGTTAAGGCAGTTGCATCCAATGCAGCTTCTTTTGACGAGGCTCATAAGGTTGTGGAAGAGGGTATAAACGAATTCGGAAGAATTGATATTCTTGTAAACAATGCAGGTATAACAAAGGACGGACTGATGATGAGGATGAGCGAGCAGCAGTGGGATGCCGTTATAACAGTAAATCTAAAGTCGGCATTTAATTTCATACATGCCATCACACCGGTTATGATGCGTCAGAAATCGGGATGTATTATAAACATGAGTTCTGTTGTCGGAGTATCGGGAAACGCCGGCCAGGCAAACTACTCTGCATCAAAAGCAGGATTGATAGGACTTACAAAATCAATTGCCCAGGAACTTGGGTCGAGAGGTATTCGCGTAAATGCAGTGGCTCCCGGCTTCATTCTTACAGATATGACAGACAAACTGCCTGAGGATGTAAAGAAACAGTGGGCAGAACAGATTCCTTTGAGAAGAGGAGGAAAACCGGAAGACATTGCCAATGTATGTACATTCCTTGCATCTGATCTTTCATCTTATGTTACAGGGCAGGTTATCTCGGTTTGCGGCGGGATGAAAATGTAATTTATAAACTTTTTGAATATGATACTTAACCGATTGAAAACCACTTTTACGGTCATCGCGGGAGCATTGTTGCTCTCATCATGCGGACCGCTTGTACAGCTGCTAAACGTAGATGTCAAAGTGCCTGCAAAGCACCCTTTGGAGTTGTCGGGTAAGAGCATAGCTGTATTTTCACAGATAGACAGTAACAACCATAATGACTCACTTCTTATGGTTAAACTTGCTGCAGCAGTATCAGCAGAGATAGAACGTGAGCTCACTTATAAAGTGGGCTCCATTCCTGCCTTCAACTTGCATGCAGATACATCTGACATTTGGGATACCGGTTACATTCAGTCTTTGTCGCTTAAGACCAACGCCGATATCTTAATGGTTATAAAAAACTTAGATATCAAACAGCCGGTAATGTCGGGTTCCGACAGATTGCCTTCCGGAGGTAATTATTCTTCATCGTATGTACTTGTCCCGTTCACTACGCTTGTAGACGTTTATGACGGAATAACAGCCGATAAATTAACAACAGTATTTCAGTCAGACACACTTTTGTGGGAAGTTTTGTTCAGAAGCGACCTTAAAGAGGCAGCAATAACCGCCAGGATCCATAAGTCACTTCTGGAGGCAACCAAAAACATAGCAGAAAACATATCGGGCAATTTCTTTGACCAGTGGGCAACCGTTCAACGTTACCTTTATGTCTATGATAACAATAAGTGGCACCAGGCATATAATCAGGCACAGAAGTTCAACTGGGACCAGGCAATGGATATCTGGATGGCTGAGACTGGCACATCGGACAGATTGATGTCTGCATGTGCAGCTTTCAACATAGCTATAGCATGCGAAATGAAAAGCAGGAGGGACCTTGCCCTAGAATGGCTGCGGTATGCAGAAAGTTGTTATCCGTTGAGGGGTATGGAAGAGTACAAATCAATTTTGAAGAAATAGATTGAAATCAAGGGATATTCTCAAACGGAAGCACAGGAAGGCTATCGTATTCAATGATAAGGAGATGGAGGCAGTAGAGCTCTATTGTAAGAAGTATAAGGTCAAATCAAGGACCAAATTCTTCAGGGAAGCAATCATCTCAACTATCCTCAGACAGTTTGAGGATGACCATCCGAAATTATTTTAAAAAAAAAGGTGGGTCTGTAAGCCGGATTCTGTTCTCATAAAGAGTCCCTATCATTTATCTGATGCAGCCTACCCCCCAGCGATGGACGAGCAGCCCTTGAAGCTGGTATACATGGCCTTGCAGGAGACTGGTCGTACCCTCTGTATGTCGCCATAAAGAGTTGTGGGCTCTTACCCCGCATTTTCACCCTTACCTTGTTTAGAGGCGGTTATTTTCTGTTACGAATTACCTAAGGTTACCCCCAGCTGTGATTTCCACAGAGTCTTGCTCTTTCCTGTCCGGACTTTCCTCCCTTTTTCTCAAAAGAGCGATAGAGCGCCCCACCTTTCTGCAAAGGTAATAAAAAGCTTGGATAAGGATAAATTTTATATCTTTGCGTTGCATTCACGAAGAATGCTGGGGGTGCCCCATAAGGGGCTGAGATCATACCCTTTTCACCTGATCTAGGTAATGCTAGCGAAGGGAAAACGTGTTTCTGTTTCTCTATATCCCCCTGCTAATAAAATAATTAATTATGAAGAAATTAACTTTATTCTGCGGGGTTTTTTTATTGCCTTTTCTATCCCTTGCCCAAAATACCGGGCAAAAAGAGAAAACAACAATTTCTAAATTGGACAGCGTGGTTGTCGAAGCCTGGAGGGCGGGGAAAAACACGCCTGTAAGCTACTCACGAATGGATTCGAAAGAGATAAGACAGGTCTCTCCGGTTCAGTCCTTACCTATGGTTCTGTCACTCATGCCGTCTGTAGTGACATCCACAGAGGGAGGCAACGGTCTTGGTTATACATCAATGAGAATACGTGGCAGCGAGGGTTCCAGAATAAACGTAACTGTTAATGGCATAGCTTTGAATGATGCGGAATCACAGGAGGTTTTTTGGGTAAATATTCCATCTTTCGCGGGATTTCTTCAGGATATCCAGGTTCAGAGAGGAGTAGGTACATCTACAAACGGATCTGGGGCATTTGGAGCGAGCGTCAACCTGAGGACCCTCTTTACTCAACCTAAGGCATATGGCATTGCTGAATCGGGTGTGGCAAGCTACAAAAGCTATATGACAATGATTGGCGCAGGTACAGGTCTTATGAAGAACGGATTATCCTTTGATGTCAGATATTCACATAACTCCGGAGAGGGTTATATAAGAAATGCAAAGACCAACCTTAATTCACTGTTTGCAACAGCGGGCTGGCTAAAAGGCAGATCGGCCATCAGGATTAATTATATAATGGGTGACCAGAAGTCGGGAATAACATGGGAAGGTATATCAAGGGAGCAGATGGAGAGCGACAGAAGATATAATCCGGCAGGTATGTATTACGACGCAGCCGGTAATGTCCATTTCTATGATAATGAGACTGATAATTATGTCCAGCATCATTTTCAGGGCCATTATGTACTGAGCATAAATGACAATCTTTCATTGAGCAGTACGCTGCATTTCACAAAAGGTGACGGTTATTACGAGAATTACAAGATGGCAAGGAAATTCTCATCTTTCGGTCTGCCAAATCAGATAGTGGAGGGAACCACTTACAAAAAATCTGACGTTGTGATCCAACAGGCTATGGATAACAATTATACCGCATTTGTCTCGAATCTGAATTATAATAAAGCCGGACTCAGGGCAAATTGTGGATTATCATACTCCTACTACCATGGTGACCATTTTGGTGACCTTATATGGTCCATGTACAATCAGAATATTGAGGAGAACTTCAGATGGTACGATAATTTTGGGTATAAAAGCGACATCTCCGTTTTTATTAAGGGCGAGTTCAACCTGACCGGTAAAATTGTTGCTTTTGCAGATCTTCAGTACAGAGGAGTAAGATTCACACTCAGAGGGGAGGACAAGGATATGGTATCTCTTGATTACAATAAAAAATACAACTTTTTTAACCCTAAAATCGGACTGACATATAACATGAATGCAGAGAATCAGTTTTATGCATCAATGGCCGTCGGAAGAAAGGAGCCGGGAAGGTCGGATATCAAGGAGTCAATAAAGTCCGGCAGGGCCGATGAGATAAGGGACGAGCGACTGATTGACTATGAGGCCGGTTACAGGTTAAATCTTAAGAAACTTGTATTATATGCAAATGTATATATGATGGAGTACAAGGACCAGCTTGTTCCCACTGGCAAGTTAAGCGAGACAGGATACGTTATTAAGGAGAATGTTCCGGTCTCTTTCCGCAGGGGTGTGGAACTTGCTGCTGCATGGACCCCGATGAAACAATTTAGAATTGATGCGAACCTTACGCTCAGCAGTAACAAGATAAAAAATTACACAGCGTGGACAGATATGTACGATAATGATAATGACTGGAACCCTTTGCCTCAGAAAAGCAGGTTTTATAAAAAAACGGATCTTTCGTTTTCTCCCGGAACCACAGGAATGGCAATGGTATCATTCTTCCCTCGGGAAGACGCATCTCTCTCTTTAAATGGGAAGTATGTAGGTATACAATACTACGACAACACATCTTCCGACTCCAGATCGATACCTTCATATTTTGTAATTGGTCTCAAGGCAACAAAAAGCTTCAAACTAGGAAGCAGTTCAATTATGGATGTCCATTTTTATCTGGATAATATACTCAACAGAAAGTACTTCTCAAATGCGTGGGTATATATGGCAGAGTTTTCAAATGGAGCAAATCCATATATAGAGGAGGGGCTATATCCGCAAGCCGGAATTAACTTTACTGCAAAAGTTGCATTCAGATTCTGATGATACAAACCGATATCATAATTGAAGTTTTCGGAGCTGTAACAGGGTTACTCTTTGTCTACCTGGAAATTCGACAGAAAAGGTCGATGTGGCTGATAGGTGGAATATCGGCATTGATATACATAGCTGTCTTTCTGAACTCCGGATTACTGGCCGCAATGGGGTTGCAGGTTTACTATCTGGTAATGAGCCTGTACGGGTGGAAAAAATGGGGAGGTGAGCAAATAGATAAATCAGATATCGGGCAGACGGTATCCAAGATGAAATTATCTGTTTTTTTAGTTTCCATTATAGCATCGGCAGCTACCTTTCTCTTTCTTGCATATCTGCTTGCAGAATTCAGCAAAGATCCCATGCCACGGGCAGATGCACTTATTGCTGCAATAAGTATGCTTGCCACATATTGGGTGACAAAAAAATATATTGAGAACTGGATACTCTGGATAATTGCAAACGCACTATCGCTCTATCTGTACATCAGTCAGGGGTTATATGCAACTACTGTCCTCTATTTTGTCTACCTTGTTGGGGCCGTTGTGGGATATATACACTGGAGAAAGTTCCGGAAACTTTGATTTGGTCGTCAAAATATATAAATTTGCCCCAATAAATTCTAAGATATGCTTTTAATTGCAGACAGCGGTTCGACAAAAGTAGACTGGAGGGCCATTCACAGAGATGGTTCTGTTCAGGAGATTACAACTGCAGGTATCAATCCTTACTTTCAGACAAATGAACAGATTACTTATGAACTGGAACAGCATCTTTTACCGGCGGTTAGTGCCGAGGTAAATGAAATTCACTTCTATGGTGCCGGAGTATCATCTCCGGAAAAGATCCAGGTTTTGCAGAACTGTTTCAAAGAGGTATTTCCGAAAGCGGTATCCTATGCATATACAGATCTTTTAGCTGCAGCCAGAGCATTATGCGGACATAAACCAGGTATAGCCGGCATACTTGGCACCGGAGCAAATTCGTGTTTTTACGATGGAAAGGATATTGCAGACAACGTACCTGCCTGCGGATTTATTCTGGGTGACGAAGGCAGTGGGGCAGTTCTTGGAAAGAGACTTATTTCGGACTATCTGAAAAGACAGCTGCCCGCAGAAATAAGCGAATTGTTCACTCAAAAATACGGGTTAAACTATAACTCAATTGTTGAAAGAGTGTACCGTCAGCCTTTCCCGAACAGGTTTCTTGCCACATTTTCTGTATTTCTCAACGAAAACAAAGCAAATCCTTATATTTACAAACTTATAAGGTCGGGACTGGAGGAGTTCTTCACAAGAAACATTTTGCAGTACGACTATAAAAAATATCCGGTAAACCTTGTTGGCTCAGTGGCCTACCATTACAGTGATATTATAAGCGATATTGCTGCTCAGTACGGAATTAAAATTGGAACAATACTGAAATCACCAATCGACGGATTGGTTGAATATCATAAATCCATATAAATATCAGCTATGAAAATTACAGAACAGTCCTCGAATTACAGTAATCTGGACAAGATGTCAACCGTCGAGCTTCTGGAAAACATGAACAGAGAAGATAAAACGGTTCCGTTTGCGGTAGAAAAGTGTATACCTCAGATAGAGAAACTTGTAGACGGTGTTGTTGATAGAATAAAAAGAGGAGGCAGGTTGTTTTATCTTGGAGCAGGTACAAGCGGAAGACTTGGCATTCTTGATGCTTCAGAAATTCCTCCGACATTTGGTGCCCCGTATGAAATGGTAATCGGATTGATTGCCGGTGGCGACAAAGCAATACGAAGGGCTGTTGAGGCGGCTGAAGACAACTGGGAGGGAGGCTGGTCAGATATGCAGCAATATGGCGTAGATCACGACGATGTTGTTATTGGCATAGCTGCTTCCGGAACAACTCCATATGTAATAGGAGCTGTAAAGGAGGCAAGAAGCAGAGGAATTCTGACAGCTTGTGTGACTTGCAATCCGGGTTCACCGCTTGCGGCTGAGGTAGACATTCCTATTGAGGCAGTTGTAGGGCCTGAGTTTGTGACAGGCAGCACCAGAATGAAGTCCGGAACAGCACAGAAGCTTGTTCTGAATATGATTTCGACTACAACGATGATACGTCTGGGCCATGTTAAAGGTAATAAAATGGTTGATATGCAGCTTACAAATGCCAAGCTGGTGGACAGAGGGACAAAAATGATTATGGAGGAGGCTCGTATAGAAAACTATGATGTTGCAAAGGAACTTCTACTGACACAGGGGTCTGTAAGAAAAGCTGTAGATTTTCACCTTAGTCAGAAATAACAGGATACCCTGATGTTCAAACAGAATTATCACTCCTCGTTACTTCAAGGTGCAGTTGACGAACTGGCGTCACTTCCCGGTGTCGGCAGGAAGAGTGCATTGAGGTTTGCCCTGCATTTGCTAAAACAACCAAAGGAGAATGTCGAGAAGTTTGGACGATCTATTATAAATATGAGGGAGGCAGTATTATATTGCAACAATTGCAATATGATTTCTGACACTCCTGTATGCAAGGTTTGTGGTGATCTTAAGAGGGATCACTCTCTTGTGTGTGTTGTTGAGAGTATCCGCGATGTTCTGAGTATTGAAAATACAATGCAATACAACGGATTATATCATGTGCTGGGGGGGATAATATCACCCATGGATGGAATAGGGCCTTCTGATTTAGCTATAAATCAGTTGATTAAAAGGGTTGAAGAGGGGAGCGTAGCAGAAGTTTTTCTGGCGCTGAGTACAACTATGGAAGGTGAGACTACTGCTTACTATCTGTATAAACTGTTAAACAGGTTTTCAATAAAAATAAGTACAATTGCAAGAGGTGTAGGGTTTGGCGACGAGCTTGAGTTCACTGACGAAGTGACACTTGGCAGATCTATACAGAACCGTCAGCCTTTTGTTCCTTTAAAACAATAAAAATAAATATCATGCATCAATTTCCTCTCTCCTGGCTATTAACTGCCTTTACACTCTACACTGCATTGCTTTTCTTTATATCGTGGCTCACATCCAGAAAGGCAGACACCGGCTCATATTTTTCAGGAAATAAGAAATCTCCATGGTTTATTGTTGCTTATGGAATGGTTGGTACATCAATCTCCGGTGTAACATTTATATCTGTGCCGGGTAATGTGCTTAATCAGAATTTTTTCTATATGCCCCTTGTACTGGGTTTTGTTGTAGGTTACCTGGTTATTGCCAAGGTTCTTATTCCGTTGTATTACAAGATGAACCTGACCTCTATATATACTTATCTGGAGCATAGGTTTGGATTTTTTACATATAAAACGGGTGCATCGGTATTCATGATCTCCAGAATTCTTGGAGCTGCGGTCAGAATATTTGTTGTAGTGCTTGTTCTTCATACATTTCTGCCTGGTGACACCGTTCCATTCTGGCTGGTTACATTCATATTCATGTTCCTTATTTTCCTTTATACATTCAAGGGCGGTGTAAAGACAATAATCTGGACAGATGTGTTGCAGACAACATTCATGCTTCTGGCTGTTTTCCTTACAATTTATTCAGTGGCAAGGCAGATGGACTGGAACCTGGGGAGTCTGGTCTCTTCTGTTACCGGTTCCGACTATTCGAACTGGTTTGACTGGAAATGGAGCCACGGTACCAATGTAATCAAGCAATTCATAAGCGGTATATTTATTACTATAGTTATGACAGGTCTTGACCAGGAGATGATGCAGAAAAACCTTTCGTGCAAGAATATAAAGGAGGCACAGAAGAATATATTCACAACCAGTATAACTATTGTTGTTGTTAACTATTTCTTCCTTTTTATGGGAGCACTTCTGGCAATTTTCGTTGAGGCAAAACTTGGCGGAATGCATAATATCGGACTCGCAGACGCAGCGGGAGTATTCACAAAGGCCCAGACAGACAAGCTTTTTCCTGTTATTGCAAGTCAGTACCTTGGTTTGGGTGTAGGACTGTTTTTTATAATCGGTCTTATCTCAGCGTCATATCCTAGTGCAGGAGGTGCCCTTACCTCATTAACCACCTCTTTCTGCATAGATTTTGTCGGCTTCAACAAGAGAAGTGACCTCTCCGACAAAAGAAAAAAGGCAATCCGTCAAAGGGCTCATGCAGGATTTGCAATATTGTTCTTTATAATAATCCTTATACTTAATGCAGTAAACAATCAGACAGTAATAGACCTGGTCTATCTTCTGGCCTCGTATACATATGGTCCGCTTCTCGGATTTTTCTTATTCGGGATTCTTACAAAATATCAGGTAAAGGACAGATTCATGCCTTATGTCGCTGTTGGCTCACCTGTAATTTGTTTTCTGGCCGATCTGGCAGGGAAAGAGTTCCTGGGTTTCGGTTTTGGTTTCACCATATTAATAATGAACGGTTTGCTTACATTTGTTGGTATGTATCTGTTAAGAATGCGTAAACAAGTAGCTTAATGTCTGTTCTGGAGCTTTTCATATTGTCCCTGGGACTCTGTTTCGACACTTTTGCCGTCTCACTCTCATCGGGAATATGTCTTCCCTATATTGAGAGATGGACATTTATTAAAATAGTCTCTGTTTTTGCTCTCTTCCAGTCGGGTCTGACTATTCTGGGCTGGCTTGCCGGAAGTTCATTGCTCAAATACATAGGGGGTGTGGACCATTGGCTGGCTTTTGTGCTTCTATTCTATATTGGCGGTAAAATGGTATACGGAAGCTTGTTTTCCAAAAATGAAGAGATTTGTGTGGACCTCAGAGTGACAAGAACATTGCTGACTGTGGCAGTGGCAACCAGCATTGATGCTCTTGCTGTTGGTGTGACACTTGCAATTATAAATCTGTCTGTGACAAAAATCTGCATTGCATGGGTTTTCATAGCTTTAACCACAGCGCTGTCCGCTACTGCAGGAATTAAGGGTGGAAGAAGGATTGGCGAAAAAGCGGGAAAGAGATCGGAGCTGTTAGGGGGTGCAATTCTAATGGCTATTGGTATAAAAATATTGGTTGAGCATTTGGAAATTTTATCTTAACTTTGCGACGGCCAAAATTTTGGCTTAAATGTATTTCGCAATGTTAATCCGTGTGTCAGCCATATCATATCTGAATACAATTCCCTTTGTTTATGGATTGGAGAATCATCCTGTCCGTAAGAAGATTGATCTGGAATTCTGTACACCGGCCCAGTCTGCAGAGAGGCTTAAAGCCGGCAGCACAGATATTGGGATAGTTCCTGTGGCAATAATACCATACATAGAGAAAAACCTTATAATTTCTGATTTTTGCATAGGTGCAGAGGGTAAAGTCGCCTCAGTACTGCTTTGTAGCGGCACACCTATTGAAAAAACTGACCACATAAATCTTGATACAGAATCCAGAACCTCTGTAATGCTTACAAAAATACTTGCAAGGGATTTCTGGAAGATTTCACCTCTCTATTCTGATTTCAATTTTTCAGAAGGTAAACCGGATTTGTCCAAAACATATCTTCTTATTGGTGATAAGGCGCTTAGATATGGGAATGATTTTAAATACGTTTACGATCTGGCAGAGGAGTGGATAAAATTCAAAAAACTTCCATTTGTGTTTGCTTGCTGGACCGCAAATAAGGATATAGATCCTGCTTTTATTGCTGAATTCAACGATGCTCTTAAGTTTGGGGTGGAAAATATTGAAAAGGCGGTAGAACAATACCCTTCTGGTTTTAATAAGGAGTTTGCCCTGAAATATCTGGCAAACAATGTTTCATATAATCTTAATGCAGATAAGCGTGCTGGTCTTTCTGAGTTCTGGAGCCTTGCTCCTGACGAACTCAAGTCCAGGGTCCGATGGTTTGGCTAATTTTCAACCCTTTTGGGTAAATAAATTAGATTACGAACTATTTAACGGATTAAATCATGCTAGAAATATTCTACAAAAATAAAGGCCAGGTAGTTACCACAGATGAGATAAATGCTCTTGATCAGCTGGGTTACGATGATGTTCTATGGATAGATCTTTCGTCGCCAAGCGGAGAGGAGAAACGGGCGATAGAGACATTTCTGAACACTACACTTCAAAGCAGGGCACAAGCCGAAGAGATTGAAAGTTCATCGCGTTATTCAGAAACTGAAACAACAATATTTGCCAATAAAAACTTTTTGATCCTCGGACCTGAGAGTTACAGCATGGAGGCAGTGTCGTTCATTCTCTGCGAAGGAATAATTGTCACAATAAGACACGTCCCGTTAAGAAGCTTTACCGATATCCAGAGGAGGATAATGGCAAATTACAGGACACTTCCGACAGGTTATCACATTCTGGTAGGTATTCTGGAAAACAGAATAGACCTCGATGCCGATATGATTGAGCTGATGTCAAAGGAGATAGCACAATACAGCAAGAAGGTGAGCCTTGGGGGGGCAATGGGAGAGGAGTTACTTCTGGATATTAATCAGTTACAGGAAAATACGATGTTGGTGAGAGAGAATATCGTTGATAAACAGAGAATGATCTCCAGTATTCTCAAGAGCGACAAGTTTCCGCGAGACGTATTTCCAAAACTTAATGTTCTCATAAAGGATATAAATTCACTTATAAATCATACTAATTTCAGTTTTGAAAGGCTTGAATATCTCCAGAATACTGTTTTAGGTCTTATCAATCTGGAACAGAACAGAATCATGAAATTATTCACATTTGTTTCGCTTCTGTTTATGCCTCCGACATTAATCGCAAGTATCTTTGGTATGAATGTGATTCTCCCCATTTTTAACCACAAGCTGGACTTCGCACTGGTCATGTTCATAATGCTCATTGCTGTAAGTATAGTACTTATGTTTTTCAAAAGGAAGAAGATGCTCAAGTAGCTATTTTTCGGCAATCATTTTTTTTGCGATAAACCGATTGTAGAGTGCAAGTGATATCATGCTGAATAAGCCTATGCAAGAAAGAATTATCCATAATGTTGCCGGCTGGTGAAGATTATCCACATATTTCACATACAGCCTTGATCCAAGAAAACCACCAATGCTGCTTCCTATAACTCCATAGAGAAAAGAGTAACCCAGATAGAGGGCCTTTTTATCGGCAGGAGCAATAAGACCTATATATGAGATAAATTTAGGATGAGTGGTCATCTCGCCAAGAGTGAAAGTGACCATTCCAAGAATGAATATCCATGGCGAGGTAGATAGAGCCAAAATGCCCATACCAAGAGTGCCAAAGCCTATACCGGTTATCATTGTAGGGAGTGCGGCCCACTTCTTGACAATATTTGAAACGATAAGTTGAAGAAGTATTATTACCCCTGCATTTATTACGGTCACATGAACAACATCAAACTTCCAAGAGGGGTTTTGAACGAAAATCCCCAGAAATGAGTTGACTGCAGAGTTCAGCGGGGTCATATCCACATAATCCTTAACATACCAAAGAACCGTTCCGAACATCTGAAAATAGAGTACCCAGAAACCGGCGTAGAGGAATATCATAAGTATGAACCTCCAGTCCTTGATAACCAGCAACATGTCCGTGAAAACCTGAATAAGGTTCCTGTTGCTTGCCCGCTTTTCAGGTTCCTTGTAAACAAACAAGTTGATAATAAGCAGAATTGCACCTATTATTCCCGCCATATAGAATACATAACTGAAGGATATAGCCTTGAGATAAGGTACCAGAATCAGAGGGAAGAGAAAGGCTCCCAGATTTATTGACCAGTAGAATATTCCAAATCCAAGACCGGAATTTGTTTCATTTGTAGAGCGAGCAATTGTTCCCGATATTACCGGTTTGAAGAACCCGGCACCTAAAGCCATAAGTACAAGCGATATGAAAACAAGAAAGTAGGAGTGGGACAATCCTGAGAAAGTGTATCCGAATATCATACAGGTAAATGCGAAAAACAGAACTCTCCTGTATCCGTACCTCTCTGCAATAGCACCTGAGACAATGGGAAGGAAATACAACAACGGTGGAATAGTACCAAGTATTGCCCCTGCCTGCTCCTTGCTGAGTCCGAGTCCTCCGCTTTCGGGGAAAAGAATCAGATAAACTGATAACCCTGACATGACTCCGTAGTAAGCTCCTCTTTCTAAAAACTCCATTAAAATTACTGTCCAGAAATTTTTCGAAAATGATCCAATGCCCGATTTTTGCTTCATGATAATCTGTAAGTTTATTACTCCAAAGATAGCCTCAAATCCAATTACAAACAATTGAAATAGCATCTCGGACAGAGATTTATCTGATTCTTGTTTTTTTTGTTCGTTTATAAAAAAAATTCTACATTTGCAGTTCTCATTATGAGAATTATAAATATAGTCTAACTACTTAAAGATTAAAGAATTAGCAATGACAAAAGATCTTACTGCAGTGCTCGATCAAGACGAGCCAATTGAAATCGTCAAGAAAAATGACGAAAAACTAGAAGCCTTTATTGAAGATGATGCTGCTCCGGTAGCGGAAATCACAAAAAAACGCAAAAGCAATGTATCTGTTTCGGTTGATAAATTCGACTGGGATGCATTCGAAAAAGAGAATGTTTACGATACTGAAAAATCAGTTATCGAAGATCAGTATTGCCAGACTCTGTCTAAAGTTATCGAAAACGAAGTTGTAGAAGGCACAGTGGTTGCCCTTAACAAAAGAGAAGTTATCGTCAACATTGGTTACAAGAGCGAAGGCGTGATCAGTATCAATGAGTTCAGGTATAATCCGGAACTTGGAATCGGAGATAAAGTTGAAGTTTATGTAGAAAATGCAGAGGACAAAAGAGGTCAGCTACTTCTTTCGCACAAGAAGGCTCGTTCACTGCGCTCTTGGGATAGGGTTAACGAAGCATTCGACAAGGATGAGATCGTTAAAGGCTATATCAAGTGCAGAACCAAAGGCGGTATGATTGTGGATGTATTCGGAATTGAAGCATTCCTGCCAGGTTCTCAGATTGATGTGAAACCAATCCGTGACTACGATATATTTGTAAACAAAACAATGGAATTCAAGATCGTTAAGATTAACCACGAGTTCCGTAATGTTGTTGTTTCGCACAAAGCACTTATCGAAGCTGAGCTTGAGGCTCAGAAGGCCGATATTATCGGTAAACTTGAAAAAGGACAGATTCTGGAAGGTATTGTCAAGAACATCACATCTTACGGTGTATTCATAGACCTTGGCGGAGTTGATGGTCTTATCCATATCACTGACCTTTCATGGGGAAGGATAAACCACCCGGAAGAAGTTGTTCAGCTTGATCAGAAGATTAATGTTGTAATTCTTGACTTTGATGATACCAAAAAACGTATCGCCCTTGGTCTTAAACAACTTAGCCCGCATCCATGGGATGCCCTTGATACAAACCTTCAGGTTGGTGACAAGGTAAAAGGTAAAGTAGTGGTTATAGCAGATTATGGCGCATTTATAGAGGTTCAGCCGGGCGTTGAGGGACTTATCCACGTTTCTGAGATGTCATGGTCGCTACACTTACGTAGTGCACAGGACTTCCTTAAGGTAGGTGACGAAGTTGAAGCTTCCATTCTTACACTTGACAGGGAAGAAAGGAAGATGTCACTTGGTATCAAACAACTTAAATCTGACCCTTGGGCAACAATTGCACAAAAATATCCTGTAGGTACAAAATGCACTGCAACTGTACGTAACTTCACAAACTTCGGAGTTTTTGTAGAACTTGAAGAGGGTGTAGACGGACTTGTTCACATAAGCGATTTATCATGGACAAAGAAGGTTAAGCATCCGTCAGAATTTACATCTGTAGGTGAGAAGCTGGATGTTATAGTTCTTGAAGTGGATCAGGAAAACCGTCGTTTGAGCCTTGGCCACAAACAATTGGAAGAGAACCCTTGGGATGTATTTGAATCGGTATTCACTATCGGATCTGTACACGAAGGAACAGTAACTGCATTCGTAGACAAAGGAGCAACCGTTGCACTGGCATATGGTGTAGAAGGTTACGTAAGCCAGAGGAACCTTGTGAAAGAGGATGGCACAACTGCCAAACTGGAAGACAAACTGGAATTTAAGGTTCTTGAGTTTAACAAATCAACCAAGAGAATCGTTCTGTCTCATTCTAAACTTTTCGAAGAGGTTAAGAAAGAGGAGCCAAAAGAGAAAGATTCTGAAGGAGACACTACACAGAAGGCAGTTAAAAAACTAAAGGCAAATCTGGAAAAAACAACACTGGGCGATATTAGCGAACTTGCAGCACTAAAAAGCGAAATGGAAAGCAAAGACCAGGCTAATAAATAGTAAACGATGAAATTTTCGTTCACATCATTAGGTTGTGCATCTGCACTTCCTACAGTGAATAGGTTTCCAAGCGCTCATGTTCTCAATGTTCATGAGCGCTTGTTTTTAATTGACTGTGGCGAAGGTTGCCAGATGCAACTTAGAAAATATGGATTTTCATTTCTGAAGATCCAGAATATTTTCATTTCCCATATACACGGTGACCATATTTTTGGAATTTTCGGTCTGCTTTCTACCATGTCCCTTATGGGGAGGTCGGCGGATCTCTTTATTCACGCACCCAAGGCATTTTCCGGAATCCTGGCCAACTTTATTAAGCATTTCGGAGATATGTTCAAATATCAGGTTATACACAAAGTGCTCGATTCTGACCAGCTCACAATTATCTACGAGGGAAAAAGTATGGAGATTCTATCTTTCCCTCTGAACCATCGTATAGACTGTTATGGTTTTCTCTTCAGGGAGAAGAGACCAATGAGGAACGTATACAAAGAGCGGGTTGAGGAACTCTCTCTTACACTTCATGAGATTGCCAGACTTAAGGCAGGAGAGGATATTTTCAGGGAGGACGGGGAGTTTCTGCTTAATTCAGAGCTCACATATTCGCCCTTCAAACCACGATCGTTTGCATACTGCAGCGATACTGCCCCTTATCAGAAAATATATGATTTTATACAAGGTGTGGATGTATTGTATCATGAGGCAACTTTTGCAAGGGACCTCAAGGGCATAGCCCAGATAACTATGCATTCCACTGCAGAAGATGCTGCAAACGTTGCACTAAAGGTTGGTGCAAGACAATTAATAATGGGACATTTCTCTTCGAGATACAGAAATCTTAACGTACTTCTTAACGAAGCGAGGGAGCTGTTTGAAGAGAGTTATATTGCCGAGGAGGGAGTGGAGTTTGAAATTCCCCTGATGGTTCCGGACACAAAATAAAAGAAAATGAAAAATAATATAATCAAGACCTTAATTCTTCTACTATCCTGTATCTTTTCTACCCAGACATTTGCACAGAGCACGGTAGACATCAACAAACTGATTGCAAAATTCGGTCAGACAATGTTTTACATAAATAATTACTATCTAGATTCTGTTAGTAATGAAAAGCTTATGGATAACGCGGTAAAGAATTTGATTAGTGAGCTTGACCCTCACTCAACATATATTTCTGCAAAGGATGTAAAGGCTATGAACGAACCTCTGGAAGGCAACTTCGAAGGAGTGGGTATAGAATTTGCCATAGTAAAGGATACTTTAACTGTAACATCGCCAATCTCGGGAGGACCCTCTGAAAGAGTAGGGGTAAGGGCCGGGGACAAGATTGTAACCATAGACGGAGAAAAGATAACAGGAATAGGCCTGACAAACGATAAAGTCTATAAATACCTAAGGGGACCAAAGGGAACCAGGGTGATGCTTGGCGTAAAGAGGAAAGGTATTGATAAATTGTTCGATTTTGAAGTCATAAGAGACAAGATTCCAATCAATAGTCTTGATGCAGCATACGAAGTGGAACCCGGAATTGTATACCTGAAACTTAGCAGGTTCTCTGCAACATCGGCAAAAGAGATTATAAGCGCAATGGTTACCCTTAAGACCATGGAAATAAAAGGATTGATTCTTGACTTAAGAGGAAATTCAGGGGGATTTCTGGGAACGGCACTGGAAATTACCAACTTTTTCCTTGATGCAGGGCAGACAATTGTATATACAGAGGGTCTGAAGGTCCCTAAAATGGAGGAAAAAGCTAACGGTACAGGTTTTTATAAAAAAGGACCGCTGGCACTTCTGATAGACGAAAATTCAGCTTCTGCCAGTGAAATTCTAGCCGGTGCTATACAAGATTGGGACAGAGGTGTTATTGTTGGCAGAAAATCGTTCGGTAAGGGGCTTGTCCAACAGATGCTTCCATTAAACGACGGGTCGCAGATAAGGCTTACAATAGCAAGATATCATACACCTTCCGGCAGAGTTATACAATCACCGTATAAAATGGGAGAGTCTGATAAATACTACAAGGCTTTGGTTGACAGATACAGCAAGGGTGAGTACTTTTCAAAGGACAGCATACATTTTCTTGATTCACTCAAATTCAAGACTCTTCTCAAGGGGAGAACCGTATACGGTGGCGGCGGCATAATGCCTGATTTTTTTGTACCTGCCGATACAACCTTTTATACTGATTATTATGGCGCTCTAATCAGAAAAGGAATACTTCTGGATTTTATGAATGACTATTCAGATGCAAACAGACTGAAATGGAAGAAAGAGTATACCTCATTTGAGAAATTCAACAAGAATTTTGTAGTAGACAAAAGTGTACTGGAAAAATTAACAAGTTATGCCAGTGAGAGAAAGCTGGAACCCAACCCTAAACAGCTGGAGATGTCTAAAAATGAGATTATTGTCAGCATAAAGGCAATGGCAGCCAGAACTATATTCGGTTTAGAGGCATACTTCAGGGTAGTGAATTCTTCCGATGATAAGATTTTTGAAAAGGCCCTTTCGGTTATCAGGAGTGAAGCCGGCTTATAGCCTTCTGGTACGCTCTTGCGTTCCGGCTATGTTCTTCAAGTGTTGCCGCAAAGTTGTGTGAACCATCAAGCGATGGCTTTGCGCAGAAATACTGAAAACCATGTCTTTCGTAGTTAAGAACTGCATCAATTGTGTGAAGGGCAGGAATTACAATCGGTCCGGGAGGTAAACCTCTGTTTATATATGTGTTGTAAGGAGAGTTTATCTTCAGATGTTTATAAAGGATCCGCTTTATAGCTGTGTCGTTGATTGCAAATTTTATTGTAGGATCTGCCTGCAGGGGAATTCCTTTATGAAGCCTGTTAATATATACTCCGGCTATCCTTGGTTGTTCCTCTTTTATGTTACTCTCTTCAGATACAATTGACGCAAGTGTGATTACCTCAGAAGGGGTAAGTCCTATCTCCTTAGCTTTTCCTGTTCTCTCCTGATTCCAGAATTTATCATACTCTTTTTTGAGTTTCATTACAAGATCTTCAGGAGTGATGGTCCAGTAAACTTCATAGGTATTTGGCAGAAAAAGTGATATAAACGTATTTGGGGTGAATCCCAGCGAGTCTGCAAATTTATTGTCATTCAGGAGATTAAGTATAGTCAGTGAGTCACTTGAAATTTTCTTTGAAAAGATAGATGCAAGTTTCTCTCTTGTCCTTATATTTCCTGCAATAGTAATTCTGGTGGGACTTTGCCACCCATATTTTATTGAACGGGCTATCTGCCTGTTTGTCATTCCCCGTTCAATTTTATAACGGCCGGGTTTAATGTTGTTGTGTAGTTTCTCAAACTTGGCCGCTTTTTCAAATGAATTGATATTGATTAACTTATCTAGTACCTTTATGCTATCTATAAGCTGTTCATAGGTTGTTCCGGCGGGCAGGTAGAGGTATCCTGTTCCACCTTTTACATTTGGTTTGAACAGGGCGCGATAACCTGTGTAAAGGAACAGCGATGCAACAATGGCAAGAATAATTGTAATGGCAAGTAATATCCGCTTCATTTTTTATCTTAATCTTATTTCCCGGCCCTCAGAGGGTTCTTCTGAGTCCTTCATGTTGTTTAACTTATATAGCTCTTTAAGCTGAATTGCATATTTCTGAGATATTCCATACATGGTCTCTCCAACTTCACAAACATGTTTCTCCAGAAACTTGTCCCCTGCCTTTCTCTTTTTTTCTACATATATGACAGTGCCGTCTTTAATCGGTTCGTCATTTTTAAGGTCATTGAACCTTAGCAGTTCAGATGTGAAAAGTCGGTACTCTCTGGCCAGATTATCATAAGTGTCATAACTGCTTCCTACTATATATGCAACTCCATTCTTGCTGAAGAGTTTCCTTGAAAGGGAAAATTTGTAGAGAGAGCTGCTCTTTACAGGCTTGTACTCCTGATCTGCAATAATCTTTGTAGGACTAGGAGGGACGACATCTACAAAATAGTCATATTGAGTAAGATTGTAATCTTCTATTATCTTTATCAGAAGTTGTGGATACTGGGGGTTGGTGGCATAGCCGGCGCTCTTGAGTCCATAGGCCCACGCCTTGTAATCTGTAGGCTCCAGATCGAAAAGAAACTTGTAACGCTCCCTGTATCTGAGAAAATCGGAGTGATCCTTAAAGGAATCCTCTACTTTCTCATACTTTCTGAAACACTCGTTTCTGGCATCGTCGTCATGAAGTATTGTTGCCCCTGTCCAGTTGCTGCACTTTATCCCAAAGTGGTTGTTTGCCTCCTTTGCAAGCCTTGAATTGCCATTATTTGACTCAAGACAGGCCTGGGCAAGTATTATACTAGCGGGTATTCCATGAGACTTCATTTGCGCTATGGCAAGGTCCTTGTATTTGATTATATATTCCTCTCTGCCGGTTTTCTGGGAGAAGAGGAGTGGGGCCGCAATCAGTATTAAAACAGCAGAAAAACAAAATTTCCTTATTATTATCATATGGATAGGTTACTCAATCCCGCAAAATTACTAATTTTGTAAGAATCTCAATTAAAAAACTATGCACCAGAAGAGTATTAACATCTCCTACGAAGAATATTATTCTAACGAAGGACTTGACATAAGAGATAAAGAGCTATTGGATAAAGCAATAGAAGCAATAAAAGGGTCCTATGCACCTTACTCGAAGTTTAATGTGGGGGCGGCCGTCCGGTTGGATAACGGGGAGATCATCTCTGCCAACAATCAGGAGAATGCTGCCTACCCATCGGGATTATGTGCAGAGAGGGTAGCAATTTTCTACGCCCATGCAAAATATCCTGAAGCATCGATAGAATCTTTGGCCGTAACGGCATCGGTAAACGAAAAACTTTGTGAGACACCAACATATCCGTGTGGAGCATGTCGTCAGGTAATGGCTGAATCAGAAGCGAGGGCAGGTAAACCAATCAGGATTGTCATTGGAGGAGAGAAGGTTACGCAGGTCGTAGATAATATTGGCTCGCTGTTGCCTTTTGCTTTTGATAACCTTCCTAAGTAGATTTTTTCTGCTTTTCCTAAAATTGTATTATCTTTGTGCGGGGTAAGTCATATACGACCAGCTCCCACTGAACTCCCCCAGGATCGGAAGGTAGCAAGGGTAGGTGGTTGTAGCGGTGCGATATATCAAGCTTACCCTTTTTTTTATGAAAATTGCAGTTGGACTTTCCGGTGGAGTTGATTCCAGTGTGGCGGCACTTCTTCTAAAACAGGCCGGTCACGAGGTAATTGCCTTGTTCATGCAGAACTGGCACGATACAACAGGAACTCTTCATGGCGATTGCGGATGGAAAGACGACAAAACCATCGCTAAGCTGGTCGCAAAAAAATTAGGTATACCATTTCATTTTGTAGATCTCAGTGTTGCTTACAGGCAAAAAGTGGTTGACTATATGTTTGAGGAGTACAAGCTGGGCAGGACTCCAAATCCCGATATTCTTTGTAACAGAGAGATAAAATTCGACGTTTTTCTTAAGACGGCACTCGAACTTGGGGTAGATTGCGTTGCTACGGGCCATTATTGCAGAAAAGAGAGCTTTATAGACCAGAACGGTACTGAGGTATTCAGAATCCTTGCCGGTTCCGATCCTAATAAAGATCAGAGCTACTTTCTTTGTCAGCTTACACAGGAACAGCTCTCAAAAGCAATTTTCCCTATAGGTCACCTTCTTAAGCCGGAGGTTAGGAGACTGGCTGCAGAGGCCGGACTTCCTTCGGCTGAAAAAAAAGACTCTCAGGGTATCTGTTTTGTGGGCAAGATTGACCTTCCTGTTTTCCTGCAACAAAAACTTGAAGCAAAGGAGGGTGTGGTTGTAGAGGTCTTTGATGATTTCTATAAAGACAATCATCTGACTGCATACAATATACATGGGTATGAAATGGCAGACAGATCACTTCTTAAGGACATTTCTCAACCATATCACTATAGTCTTGCCTCAGGAAAGGTCATAGGTAGGCATCAGGGGGCCCATTTCTATACAATAGGACAGAGAAAGGGTCTGAATATCGGTGGGCACGTTGAGTCAATTTTCGTTATATCTACCGATGTTGAGAATAACATTATCTATGTAGGGGAGGGGCAGGGCCATCACGGGCTGTATCGTAAAGGTCTGTTCATAGACGAAGCTGAAATCCACTGGATAAGGCCCGATCTCAGAATGTCTTCTGGCGAAATGAGAGAGTATCAGGTACGTATAAGATACCGTCAACCTTTGCAGGAGGCCAGACTCTACAAAGAGGACGAAGGTCTCTATATAATTTTTGACGAACCGCAAAGAGGGATCACCCCCGGCCAATTTGCCGCCTGGTATTCAGAAGAGGAGATGCTTGGTTCGGGTGTTATTTGTTAATGTGCTAATTTGCTAATGTGCTAATGTGGGGCAAAGATACACTTTTTGAAGTTTCCCACATGGTTTAGTACAACATTGTCAGTAAGTAAAAATGGACTTTTCGTCATTTTTAGGTTACAACAACTCAAACTATGATAATAACTGGACTG
>CAZREC010000011.1:0-39710 GCA_964599025.1 uncultured Muribaculaceae bacterium
TTGAAAAGTAAGAATCATCAAACAATTCAGCATCAGTTTTTCTAATTTTTGCAGAGCCATTACTGTCAAGTCTAGGAATAGAAACAATGTCACCCGTCTTTTTCCATGCAGTCTCTCTGTCGACATGTGCAGCCTGGCCCATATAAGTGTTGTATAGCAATGTGCTGTAAACTCCGTCAAGCATTTTGCCGCCAATAGAATAGGTGGTCAGAAAACTTAAATCAAAATTCCCGATTCTGAAATCATTGGCCCACGATCCGTAAACTTTTGGAATACGACTCCCTGCGATATCTCTGCATTGAAGTGCCTTTGAGTAGTCGCTGCTGATATAACGATCACCACGTACTCCTTCAGCGTCTTCGTCCCATACCCAGTATAGTTTATTACCGGTTGCAGGGTCAACACCTGCTGAGTGAGCCAGATAGAAGGAATTAATTGTTTCACCCTCTCTTTTGATATAGTTGCCTGAAATAATCTCAGGTTTATCGGCAAGATTCTTAACCTTATTCTTTATTGTAGAGGCCATTAGAGTTGTGTTCCAGTTAAATTTCCCTTTTTTAATGATATCCATTGAAACACTAAGCTCAAAACCGCTGTTCTGCATATTGCCGATATTCTTTGAATAATCGCTGAATCCAAGGGATAAAGCCATAGGATAGTCCATGAGCATATCGCGGGTAAAACGATTGTAATATTCGGCAGAAAATGAAATTCTATCTAACAAACGGGCTTCGATACCTACGTTCAGATTTTCATTTTTCTCCCATTTAAGATTTGCATTTTCCAGAGAGGTTACAACGGCACCAGGATTGGAACCATTTGGATACGCTAATGAATAGAAAGCCTGCCATGCATACAGAGAACCAATATTATCATTACCCTGAACACCATACGAGGCTTTAAGTGTAAGATTGTTTATCCATGAAAGACCCTTCATAAATGGTTCCTGAGAAATCCTCCAGCTTCCACCTATCGATCCAAAGTCCCCCCAACGTACATTTTTGTTGAAACGAGATGTTCCGTCTCTGCGGAAACTACCCGAAAGGTAATACTTATCGTTAAAGGAATAATTCAAACGCGATAAAAATGATTCAATTACATAATTGTTTGTATAAGAGCTTGCGTCTTGAATTGTTGTAGCGGCATCTAGTTCATAAAGGCCACCAAAAGGGAACCCTGATTTGTCACCCCTTAAATATTGGAAATTGTATTTATATAACTCATGACCGGCCATAAAATCAATATTATGCATTCCAAAAGAACGGTTCCATGATAAAATCTGATTAAATGTGTAGCTGAATGTCCTTTCATCCTTTATTGATACAAATCCGTTAAGAGACTTAGCATTACCATAATACGGGTTCCAGTATGTTCTTGTTTTTGCCATATTATAGTCGAACCCAAAGTTTACGGAAAATTTAAGCCCTTGTAAGAAGCCTTCTTTAAGACCGCCTAAATCGAAATATGTCCTTGCACTTAAGTTGTCATTATTAGCAGAGTATTTATCATCTTTAAGGTTTGCCAAAGGGTTCCATCCTGCACTGGCACCGGCTGGACGATCCTCACCCCAGTCGAATTTTGGATCTCCATTAACATCTAATACATTTTTGCCAGCTGCATCTTTTTCGTACAAAGGATATATAGGAGCCATCAACATACATGTATAGAATACATTGGAGTATGAGGAGCTGCTTCCTGTTGTAGAAGTTGACAATGATGTGCTGTTCGATGAATTTGCAGCAAAATTTACATTAAAACCAGTCTTGAACCACTCTTTTATTTTGGAGTCAATATTTGCTCTTCCAGAATACCGGTTGAAGTTTGTAGTTAAAACCAAACCTTCTTCTTTTAAATAACCAGCAGAAAACATGTAATTTGTTTTTGATGAGCCACCAGTTACTGTCATCTGATATTCCTGACGAAGTGGTTGTGACTCTGTAGAGCTGTCAAGCCAGTCTTCATTCCATTTTAGAGTTGTTCCATCTTTTATCTTACCTGTTGTATGATCAATAAGATCAGTTACAGCAAGACTGAAAGGGTTGTATTTCTGATTTGCACCAAAAATCTTTGTGGCACCAGTGGCCATCTCCTGAAGGGCAGCAGCACCAGCAAGTGAAGGAGGGGTGCCATCGGCAATCAGTTTGTTCTTATACATAAAATACACATCCTCTGTCCAACCGTATGAATCCATTGTCTCATAACGAGGAATTCCTCTGGATGCCACACCCCAGTTGCCTTTGAAACTGATAGTAACATCGCCCTCTTTACCCTTTTTGGTGGTAATCATGATAACACCATTTGCACCACGAGCACCATAAAGGGCACCTGCCGATGCATCTTTGATAATTGTCATTGATTCAATATCGTTAGGGTTGATGGCGTTGATTGCTCCATCATAAGGGACTCCATCTACAACATAAAGCGGAGTGTTTGAAGCACTGATCGAACCAAATCCTCTGATAACCACAGCGGCACCCTGACCGGGTTGTCCGGAACCAGATGTGGTTTGCACACCTGTAGCAAGACCATCAATAGCCTTGGTTACATTAGATATAGTTCTTTTGTCAATTTTATCTGCTTTTACTACCTGAGCAGATCCGGTAAATGATTCTTTTTTTGCTGTACCATAGGCTACAACAATAACATCTTCCAAAGCAACTGCTTCGGAGGACATTTGAACGTTCACGACAGTCCGTCCGTTAAGTTCAGCAACAACTGTCTTCTTGCCTATAAAAGTAAAGGTAAGAGATTTGCCAGAGGCCGGGACATTGATTGAATAGGTACCATCAGCATTTGTTTGCGTTGCAATAGTTGTACCTGTCACAGCTACTGTAACAAAGGGCAGAGGTTCTCCGTCCTCGCTCGAAATAACCGTTCCGGTTACTTTTTGCTGTGCATACAGCAACGAAATGCCCATGATGACCGACAATGTCAACAAAAGGAGTTTTTTCATTTGTTTTAATTTTTAGATTAATAATTTAGATTAATTTGGGTTAAGTGCCTGATAAAAAATGTATTAGTATTTGTGCAAATTATAGTGTATTAGTTTAAATTATATCCTTATTAGCAAATGTAGTAAAAATTCTTGTCAGTTTGACATAACCAATTATAATACAACAAAATTTGACACAACAACAATATGTGTAAAAAAAATTAATCAAGATTGGAGAAAAGTTTGTTTAAAAAAGACTGGGCCATTTTCATCTCATTGGCATCAGTCCCTTTGAGTGCTTGCTTCATAACAGTATTGCCTGTTTTTTTAAGAATAGGAATAAGTTCCTTTCCTTTGTCAGTAATATAAACATTATATTCCCGACGGTCGGTTGAATTTCTGAATCTCTCAATGTGAAGGTTTTTCTCCATCAGATCCAGTATACGGGTTAAGTTTGATCTGTCCTTATGTAATTTCTGAGCTAAGTCGGTTTGTGTCGGGCCATCGTGATCAGACAAATATATTAAAACCGACCATTGATCACTACTAATGTCAAGCCCCGACTGCTTTAGCTTTCTGCTAAGTTCCAGTTTGAATTTCTGGGCAGTTTTATTGATTAAGAATGTAATTGATTCGTCCGGAAGGAACATACTCATAATTTAGGTTACACTTTAATAGTGTTCAAATATACATTTTTTTTGAAAAAAATGCAAAGCTGAAAGTGGAAATTTATGTTAAGATCTGTTTTCGTCAAGGTTATTAAAGAACTTATCCAGGATGTGACTTATGGCCTCCATCTCATTTCCTGGCATATCCTTACAGGTTTTTGCTACGGCTGGTCTGATATTATTAGAATAATCATCTAAATCAAAAATATAATGGATAATATTATCTGCCAGCGGGGAGCAACAGTTGTCGTCATTTGTTTTTTTGGCGAATTTCTTAGTATCTGCATTCATTTGAACGGTTATCATTTAAATTTATAATTTGATATTATAATGGTGCAAAAATCTAATTTGTTATCCTCTTTTGTATATAAGATCGTTCAGAAGAGAGATACCCTAAAAAAAATTAAGTTTTTCTCAATACTAGACGAGGCGTAGAGCAAAAAAGTTGCATAGCAGACATATTTTCTACACATTAACGTCAATGAACTCTCTTGTAATGTTAAAATTGCCTTAAGTATGTTGACAGAATCGTTCATTAATTTTTGAGGGTGTAACTATCGAAGTAAATTATAACAAGAACAAAATATCAAATAGAAAATATACATTTGTAAAAATTAAACGAATAATTGGTGAAATTAATAAGTTCTTATCTTTGAAAATTACATCATGGAATCGTTACAGGAATTTTTAAACAGTTTTATGGAACATGTACTGCAGAAGCTCACTTTCTTACCTTTAAAAAGCTTCTAAAAAGCAATCAAACAATTTGATAAATGAGTATCATAGAAAGCGATAGCATTATTACGGATATTAATAATGGGGTAGAAATTGCTTTTAGAAAATTCTATGAAGAGAACTCGCCATCATTAAGATATTTTGCCTCTAAGTATTTAGAAGAAGATTCCCTCATAGACGATATTGTTCAGGATGCTTTCGTTAGTTTCTGGAATAATCGTAAGAATTTTAATTCTTTTAATGCGGCCAAATCATATTTATATAAAATTGTGAAAAACAATTGCCTTAATTTAATGCGCCATAAATCCGTTAAGAGAAAATACTATGATGCAATTTTAAGGGAAGATAATTCCGAATCATTTCTTGATAATATTTTAGAGACAGAGATTTTTGATCTTGTTCTGAAATTTTTCGAAGAATTACCACCTGCGTGCAAACATGTTTATAAATTAAGTCTTAGCGGTATGAGTCATGAAGAAATTTCACAGAAACTGGACATATCAATAAATACTGTGAAAAAGCATAAGAATAATGCGAATCATTTTATAAGAGAAAGAATGAATAGAATATTAAGTTTATTGCTATTTATCTCTGTTTAAAAAAAATATATATATAATTACTATTACACCAGGCCTAGTGCTTGGTGTTTCTATTTAACAAGGAGGATATATGGAATCAAAAGAGAGAGAAAAGATAAAAAAACTCATTTTGCTTTTTCTGACAAGTAACATTACTGAACAGGAAACAGATGAATTAAATAACTGGCGTAATAAAGATGCTAAAAATGAGGAGATTTTCCAGAGGATGACCTCTTGGGAGCATCTTGGAAATAGCATAAAGCGGTTTAAGAGAAGTGATACATTAAATGAAAAGGAGTGGCAATTAATAAGGCAAAGAACAGTTAGAAACGAGAAGAGGTTCCATATTAAGTCGTTTTTAAAGTATGCAGCAATCATTGTGTTTCCTCTTATCATTGGAGTGACATTATATATTACAAGCCGCAATATTGATTCAACAACAAAGAGAGACAAACTGTTAGCTTCAATATCATATCATGGGCCTAAGGCTTTACTGGTTTTGTCTGACGGAAGTACTGTTGATTTAGAAAAAAAGAGCACCCTGAGCGAAGAAACTCTTAATAATCTAAATGCGGTAAGAATAGGAGATACATTAAAGTATGGTATTAATAATTATGGGGATAGTGAGAAGATTAACAAAATTATAATTCCGAGAGCAAGTGATTATAATGTAATTCTCTCAGATGGTACTGTAGTGTATTTAAACTCGGAATCTGAATTGTCGTACCCTGAGGTATTTGGCAAAAATATTAGAAAGGTATCTGTAAAAGGGCAAGCATTTTTTAAAGTATCCAGAGATGAGAAAAGGCCATTTATAGTTGAAGTAAATGGAATGCAAATAAAGGTTTTAGGGACTTCTTTCTGCGTTAATGCATTTGAAGATGATGAGAATGTAATGACAACCTTAATTGAGGGTAAGGTTAAAATAATTTCAGGAAATAATTCTTATGATCTTATCCCGGGACAGCAGGCAATATTGGATGTCAAAACTAAGGATATAAAAATATGTGAAGTAAACGTAGATCTCTATACTTCCTGGAAAGATGGAAGAATAGTATTTGAAAGGACATCACTAAAGGAGATAATGAATTATCTAAGTCGGATATATTCAATCAATGTGATTTTTAATGATAAGGCAGATGAGGCCATTCCTTTTTCAATTAACATAACCAAATACAATAATTTTCAGCAAATAGTTGAGTTAATGGAAAAAACAAACAGAGTTGAATTTGAGTTATTGAAAGACGGAGGAAATATAAATACCATAGTTGTCAAATAATTAACTAACCGAATAAATCAAACTAAAGAATCTAAAATTTAAATTATGAAACAAAACCCATTTGGCTATCTCGTATTGAGAAAGAAGAATTGGCGTCATTTTCCAAAAGCGTTAATGATAATATCTTTATTTCTCATAATATGTGCTAATCAAACCCTTTTTGCTCAACAACCCAGAGCAAGTATTAATCTTAAAAATGTAAGTATAAAACAGCTTATTAACGAAATTAAAGTTAAATATGATTATAGCTTTATTTATAGTGATTTAGGACTTGATGCAATTCCGCACAAGGATGTGATTTTTGAATCGGCTACTGTAGAAAATGTATTGGATTATTTCTTGAAAAACACGGGTTTTTCATATGAGATATCTAATAAAACCATAGTTGTCAAGAGGGTAAAAATGCCTGCTGCAAAACAAACCAAACATTTAACCGGAATTGTAATGGATGCCGGTGGATTATACCTTCCGGGAGTAACAATTATTGTAAAAGGGACCTCTAATGGTACTGCTGCAGATGAAAAAGGTAAATTTGAAATTTCACTGCAGGATTCTGTCTCGAGCGTATTAGAATTCTCTTTCATTGGCATGAAAAATAAAGAAGTTCTTGTAAGAAATATTTCTAACAACATTAAAGTTGTAATGGAAGAGGCTGCAGATGTAATATCGGAAGTTGTTGTCACAGGAATCTTTACACGTAAAAGGGAAGATTTTACAGGGTCTGCATCAAGTTTTTCAAGGAGTGAATTAAAAGCAGTTGGAAATAATAATATAATTCAAAGTTTAAAAACTTTAGACCCCTCTTTTGCACTTATAGAGAATAACTTAATCGGATCAGATCCAAACAGGCTCCCCGATGTTGAAATCAGGGGAAAATCCAGTTTAATTGGTGTAAGAGATGAATTGGCGGAAGACCCGAATCAGCCGCTGTTTATTTTAGATGGTTTCGAATCGTCTTTAAGAGCAATATATGACCTGGATATGGATAGAATTGCATCGATCACAATTTTAAAGGATGCTGCTTCAACAGCAATCTATGGATCAAAAGCGGCCAATGGAGTTGTTGTTGTTGAGACAATAAAACCTACTGCCGGTCAATTGCAATTTACTTATAATGGTTCATTCAATGTCTCCATCCCGGACCTGACGAGTTATAATATGATGAATTCTACAGAAAAATTAGAATTTGAAAGGATGGCGGGAAGATATATGTTGAATTCAACTAAATGGTCTGCTGCAAATGAGGTACTTATGAACAGATTGTATAATGAGAAGCTGGAAAACATATATAGAGGGATTGATACCTACTGGTTATCGGAACCCTTAAGAATTGGATTTAATCAACGACATTCGATTTATGCACAGGGCGGTGACGGTGGTTTTACTTTTGGCTTAGGAGCAATTTATAATGGAGTAACCGGTGTTATGAAGGATTCCAAAAGAGACAACTTATCAGGAAACTTGGATATTATTTATCGAATTGCAAAGTTTCAATTTTCAAATAAGTTGCAAATAGGAACAGTTAACACTCAGGATCCGATAGTTCCCTTTAACCAATATGTTAATGCAAATCCATATTATTCAAAATACAATGAATCCGGAGAGTTGTCTAAATGGCTTGAAAACAACGATTTATTTAAGGCTTCTAACCCAATGTGGAACGATAATGTAGGGAGTAGAGATAAAAATAATGAATTTAACCTATCAAATTTCTTTATGGCAGAATTTACACCGGTAGAGTTTTTTAAAATCAGGGGTAGATTTGGGATAACATACAATACAGTGGACCAGGATAAATTCATCTCCCCAAACGATACTCGTTTCGATACGGAAGATATATTAAATAAAGGAGCTTATTATTATAGTAATTCAAAAAGCTCAAGAGTGGAAGGAGAACTTTCTGCAACATATGCAAAAGTGATAGGAAAGAACAGGATAAATCTTGTTGCAGGGGGGAATTTAAATTCCTACAGTACATTAAGCCAGGGATATACAGTAAAAGGATTTCCTCAGGGAGACTTTACTTATCCCTCTTTTGCAAAGGGATTCCCAGAAGGAGGTACTCCTAGTTATGCACAATCTGAGTCCAGAAGTATCAGTGGATTTATTAATGGAGGTTACTCTTATAATGATAAATATAATCTGGATTTAAACTACAGGCTGAATGGTTCATCTGTATTTGGGTCTACTAAACAGTTTGCGGGAACGTGGTCACTTGGCTTAGCCTGGAACATACATAAGGAGTCCTTTATAAAAAACAACTTTGAGGGAATTAAGATGCTTAAGATTAGAGGTTCTGTTGGTAATCCGGGGAATCAGAATTTTTCTTCATATATGACCCTGACTACATATAAATTCAATTTTAACGCTGTCAACTATTTTGGAATGAGTACCAATATCAATACATTAGGCAATCCTGATCTGCGTTGGCAAAAAACTTTGGACAAAAATGTCGGTTTTGATTTAACAATTATGAATAATAAGCTAAACATAGTAGCTGACTATTATCATAAAACTACGGATCCTCTTTTAGTATCAATAACGGTGCCATCTTCTGCAGGTGTTACACTGGCCTATACAAATTTAGGTAATCAAACATCACAAGGATTTACTGCAATGGCCCAATATTTTTTGATATATAAACCAGCAGAGAGATTTACCTTGAGCGTCAGGGCAAATATTCGTTCATCTAAAACTAAATTGGGAAATCTGGGCAGCAGTCTGAATGAAATAAACAAATTAGGTCAGTTTAATAATTCATTAAAAAGATATTTTGACGGAGCAGATCCGGATGCTCTATGGGCAGTTCGTTCTGCAGGTATAGACCCGTCAACCGGTCGGGAAATTTTTAAGAAAAAAGATGGTTCCTATACATATGATTATAGCTATGAAAATGAGATCATAATAGGTAACTCACGCCCAAAAATAGAGGGAATTTTGGGTAGTTCTTTAAATTACAAAGGCTTTAGCTTAAATTTTGATTTTAGATATCGTGCAGGAGGTTATTCGTATAATAGCGCACTATTCAATAAAGTGGAAAATATAAGTTCTGCCGGCTTGAACTACAATCAAGATAAGCGAGCGTTATATGAAAGATGGAAGGTGCCTGGAGATGTAGCGCATTTTAAGGATATTGCGAATTCTTTAAGCACGCCTATGTCGTCCAGATTTATTCAGAAAGACAATTCTATTGTTTTAGAATCAATGCGATTAGGATATGAGTTTTATGGTCAAAAATTAAAACAAACTTATGGTATAGGTAGTTTGAGAGTAAATGCATATATGAATGATATTTTCAGAATATCTACCATTAAAGCAGAAAGGGGTATTACATATCCTTTTGCCCGTTCACTTTCACTTTCTATATCCTTAACTTTTTAAAATCATAGTGCAATGAAAATTAATAGTATATATGTTTTTGTCATAGCCTTGACAAGCTTAACATTACAGTCATGTTCGGATTGGCTCTCTTTACAGCCGATTGACAGACAAACTGAAGAACAATTATTCTCAACTAAAGGAGGCTTTTATACGGCATTGAATGGAGTATATAACAATATCAGTTCCGATAATTTATATGGAAAGCGACTCTCATGGGAACTGATCGATATCGTAGCTCAGCGTTATACAATAAACGCAAATTATGATTTTGGCCTTAAGGCATCATCATTCTTGTATTCAGATGCTTCTGTTGAACCAGTTCTACAAGCAATATGGACTACGGCTTATAATACAATTTTAAACTGCAATGTGCTGATCAAAAATTGCGAAGAGAAAAAAGAGTCGTTACTTACCTTAAGAGACTATTCAATTATTAAAGCTGAAGGATTATTGGCAAGGGCTTTTCTCCATTTTGACATGTTGCGTTGTTTTGGTCCGATATATGTGAAGAATCCAAATGGGATCTCTATACCTTACAATACCTTAAGCCATGCTTCCACACTGCCATTATTGCCGGCAAACGAAGTTGTTGAGAAAATCATAATTGATATTGATGTAGCAATCGGACTTCTTAAAGACAATGATCCTATCATTTTAGATGGTGTAATGAACAACCCCAGAACTGAAACTGATAAGTACGAAGACATTTACAGATACCGACAACTGAGATTCAATTACTATTCGGCATTACTGTTAACATCCAGAGTATTATTATATTCGGGCGACAACTTAAAGGCATTGGAGGTTACTCGACTATTACTTAATGACCCGGCAGTAGCCAGCCATTTTCCATTCGCTGATCCTTCTAAACTATTAGGTAACAGTTCAACTCCTGACAGAACATTTTCCACAGAGATGTTATTCGGCTTTTACGACAAGAACAGAGGATTAATATTCAAGAATAATTTTTCTCCTGAGGGCACTACTACAAATCTGCTTCAACCAAGGTCTACTTTTGTTGCTGCTAACTTGTTTAATAATGAAACTCAGGATTATAGATATCAGTCTCAATGGGCAGCATCGAATGCAATTGGAAACACAAATCTCATGTTTGTCAAATATATGGATATTTCAAACAATGAATTGTTCCATGCGACTGTTTATCCTCTTATGAGAATTTCAGAGGCTTATTATATAGCAGCTGAATGTGAGACAGATTTAGTAAAAGCATACGATTACCTGAATATTATTAGGGTAAAAAGAGGAGTTACTCCTTTTAACGTAGTTTCTGTTACTGATCTTAACAGTAAATTGAAAAATGAATATACCAGAGAATTTGCTGGTGAAGGGCAGTTGTTTTTTTACTATAAGCGCAAGAACACAAATATATTAAATACAGATAATGGGAATAATACCAGTAGCTATACTTTTAGTGACGCAAGAGGTGTGTTTCCTATGCCTAAAAATGAGGTCTCAATAAGATAGTAAAATATAAATATCATGAAAAACATAAAATATATCCTAATTAGCATAATTGTTTTTTTGATCTCTTGTAGTGAAGATCAATTGATTACATATTCCGGAGAGAAAGATAATACTTCAGGTATATACTTTCAACGGACAGGCAGCTATACTGTTGGAACGCCGAATGTAACATATTTAGATTCTACTGTATATAGTTTTGCGGGGGTAAATGCACAATCATCAACTATTAATGTCTTAGTAAGAACGTTCGGGAATCTTTCGGATAAGGATCGCCCGTTTGTTATAAAAATTGTGAATGATCCTATTCAAACTACAGCAATAGAGGGTTCTGACTTTACAGTTGACTATACTAAATGCATTTTACCGGCGGGCAAGTCTGAGGCAAATATACCGGTTACCCTTATACGTACGGAAAAATTAACTAAAACATCTCTCAGAATAAAGTTAATGTTGGAGGAAAATGAGTACTTTAAATTATACATTGCAGAGTATAAGGCGACAAATGTGTGGAATCAAAATGTAAGGACAATAGATTCACGTTATTATGTAATTCGTTTTGCCGAGATTTACACAATGCCGTCTTACTGGTCTTTTGCAGCACCATACTTTGGAACATGGACACCTGAAAAATATAAGGTTGTCAATGATGTAGCAGGTTGGACTCCATCTGATTGGAAAACAGCAGGAATGGCCGGTTCTAAGGTTGCAGGAGGACGTTTTGATTATGTGGCCAGATTTGTTCAGTCATATCTTCAGCAAATGGCAGACAAGAAAACTCCTGTAAAGGAGGGTGATGGTTCAAATATGCAATTGCCAAATCCTTATTCAATAATTTATTAAACTGCGTTATTATGAAACTTAGTAAAATATTAATCATACTTTTTTCTGCCGTACTATTGGTCTCTTGCTATAAAGACCTGGGAAACTATAATTATAAAGTAAAAACGGAAATTACTATTTCTAACATCCCGGATTTGATAGAAGTTTTGGGAGATGCGGATAAAATTACAATAAACCCGAAGATCGTCTCATCGGAAGAGGGAGAAATAAAGGCCGACAATCCTAATTTTGAATATAAATACATGTTGGAATATTCATCTGGTGGAAGGGTAAACAGTGGTACACCTAAAAGTGGTTCATGGTTATTGTTCAATCCGAGAGGAAACAGAGATCTGGACACAATTGCTAACCTGACGCCGAATACATATATCTTATGGTTTTCAATAAAAGATAAAAGAACAGGGATAGAAACTATAGCCACAACAAACCTGAAAGTTTCATCAACAACTTATGAGGGATGGTTGGTGCTTTGTGAAGAGGGTGAAGAGACAAGAGTCAGAATGGATTTTATTTCAAAATTGGGTACAAATAAATATGTAGCTGCATACGATTTGTTTGCATCCAGAAATTTTCCGAATTTCCCGAAAGCCTATGGAGTCTGCTTTCATCCATCTTTATATGCAAATCCGGGAGACAGAATATTAATAATGACGGGAGCAGGGACATATATACCCGATGTACAGACATTTGTTTTCAATAAAGACATCTCTGTTTCAAATATTAAATATTCGAACTTCCTTACTGGTAAATATCCGGAAGATAATCCTGTCTGTTTTTACTATACATCTGCTTTTGGAGGAGGTAATAATCTGTTTGTGTCGGATAAGGGAAATGCTTTTTGCCTCTATGGTGGAGTTTCTGGAGCAATTTACCAGGACCCTATTAATACAACAGTAAGAGGAGCTAAAACAGAGTATAAGCTAGCTCCATTTATTGGGATAAATGAATATAGAACCGGAACAGGAAGATCTGTCAGTTCAGCTCTCTTTTATGATAAGGATAACAAAAGGTTTATTGGATGGTCATCTCAATCTTCTGCCTCTTCGCAAATTACAACACCGTTGCAAGATCCTCCTGCAAATGAAAAGAAATTCAGCTATCAGACAGGAATGGATATGGTATATATGGAGAGCACAAGATTCTCCGGAGGGGTGACTTTTGCAGTGATGCAGGATAATTCAGGCAAAAGGCATATTTATGGATTGAATTATCCTTCGGTATATGCAATAGGACAACACTCATTAATTAATAATGTTTCAGCTCCGGAATTTGAAAAGGCTTCAACTTTTGCCTTTAGCTCTCAATATGCTTTTACCTATTATGCTGTTGGGAACAAGGTATATAGTTATGACAGAGGCACTAATAGTACAAATATAGTTTTAACTTTACCTGCCGGAGAGACAGTGACAAAGCTTAAGTTTATTTTGATCCAAAACGATCTGGCCTATGCAAAGAGTTTTACGCAAGATTTTATTGATTCTCAGTATAATCTGGTGATTGGCTCATATAACAGTTCTCTGGGAAAATCGGGAGGAGCAGTTAGAATTATGAAAGTCAACAACACCTCAAATTCGCTTACCGAATTAAATAAGTGGAACGGCTTTGCAAAAATAGTTGACATTGCATACAGAGAGAGAAGATAATAATATATAAAAAGTGAGGTATTAATCACTTAGTTAGATTACTCTGCTGCAGTTTTTAGTAAAGGACAAATTATTATGTTAATTAATTTTACTAAAAACTGCAGCAAAGTGATTCTAAAAATTAGTATAATAATTATTTGAAGGCATATAAAAATTTGGAAAAATCAAATATTTTGTTATAACTTTAAATCCGCTTGTCCTTGAAATGATTTAGTGATTTGAGAAATTGAAGCAGGAGTTGCATTTCATCACATTTGGCGCTACAAAAGGAATTTTTGAAATGCTAAATATAAAATTTATGAAAAGGCTTTCAGGCAGATCCAACTTATTGTTGCTTCTTTTTTTATTTTTTTGGATTACGCAAAGTTGTGTAAATCTAAACCCGGCTGATACTTCTGATCTGAATTCAGGAGGGATTCCAAAAGACTTCGACTGGAAAACCATAAAGGAACTATCTTGTACAGTCAAAGTAACTTCTTCCACAGGAATTGCAGACAATTCGATTCGTGTAATAAGAATATTCAATAGTTCTCAACTGGACCAGGGATCTCTTGTCGCGAGTGGAGCTGCAACACCTGCTTCGCCGTTTGTTGTTAAGATCTCGCTGGCTACAACTGTGCCGTCGCTGTATATCCAGGAGTTATTGCCAGACGGTTCAAAATCCTTGAAAGTTGTTGATATAAAAGAACCTGCGTTGCTGGTAACTTTTGCAGCATCTAGTGTTGCAAATGCTCCGGCTTCTTCCGGCACACCATTCATAGCTGCAAATGTTCCTGTAGTAGATAATGATGGTGATGGAGTTTCTTCATTTTTTGATGTTGATGACAGTGACGCCTCTGTGGCATTTGTCTCTTATTTTCCATCTGAAAGCACATGGGGAACCTATGTCTTTGAAGATATGTGGCCGGTAAAGGGAGACTATGACCTTAACGATCTTGTAATTGGTTTTAGAATATCGTATTATACCAATTCCCTGAATCTTGTTTCTCGTTTCAGGTTAGATTACAACATGAGGGCAGCAGGCAGTACTTACAGTCTGGGAGCAGCTTTTCAATTGAACCTGGTAGCAGCGTCAAATGTACAAACTGTTGCGGGACAGGCTCTCACAGGCACATCTCCTTTCCAGATTGAGGCAAATGGTACAGAGAATGGTGTTACACAGGCCGTAATACCACTGTTTAACAATCAGAAGGACGTGGTAACCTATACAGAATTTCTTAATACTGTAAGCGGAGCGTACTCTGCAACTCCGGACCAGTATGTATCCATTAATTTCATTACCCCTTTCCAGCAGGCAGATATTGCAATGAGTGCATTCAACATGTTCATTGTGGCAAATGGAAGAGGGCGGGAAATACATCTCCCCGCCTATACAGGCACATCAAATTTTGATGCCTCGCTTGCAGATGGTTATACTCTTTTCCCGGGCGATATGTTCAAGAACAGTGACGGTATGATGTGGGGAATTATGATTCCAAGACAATTCTCTTACCCCGAAGAGCGCTGCTCCATAGTGAATGCATACAATTTTTTCAGCGACTGGGCCACCTCAGGCGGTGTGAATCATGATGACTGGTACTTGCCAACAATGTTGAACATGAATCTCGAAAAGATTTATCAGCTGTAATAATAATTAGAAATTTTATTTGCCGGATTATCAATAAAAAAGACTGATAACTATTTATCAGTCTTTTTTGGTGCCCGGAACAGGACTCGAACCTGCACAACCTTGCGATCACTGGTCCCTGAAACCAGCGTGTCTACCAATTTCACCATCCGGGCAAAATTCCGGTGAGGGTAGTTGAACGACCGGAGTGCAAAAGTAAATAAAATTCTTAAATTTGTTCGGATTTCAAAATAAATAAGATGAAAAAAATACTTTCTGTTTTATCGGCAGTTCTTTTTCTGTTCTCCTTTGGTAAAGCAAGTGCAGAAGAGGCAAGATTACTCAGGTTTCCTGATATTAACGGTGATAAGGTTGTCTTCTCATATGCGGGAGACATTTATATAGTACACTCAGCTGGAGGTGTGGCGCGAAAAATTACTTCGCACATTGGCTATGAGATGTTTCCTAAATTCTCTCCGGATGGCAAGACAATAGCATTTTCCGGACAGTATGACGGAAATACAGAGATATACACAGTGTCTGCAGAAGGGGGTGAGCCACGCAGGCTTACTTTTACTGCCACATTGGGCAGGGATGACATCGGGGACAGGATGGGACCGAACAATATAGTTATGGATTGGACCCCTGACGGAAAGAGTATCCTTTACAGAACACGTTCCTATACTTTTAACGACTTTACAGGTCAGCTGATGACAGTTCCTGTAACGGGTGGCCTTTCACAGGCCGTACCATTAAAGAATGGCGGTTTTGCTACATACTCACCTGATGGCAAGAAGCTGGCATACAATTATATATTCAGAGAGTTCCGCACATGGAAGCGTTATACCGGAGGCATGGCAGACGATATCCGTATTTTTGACTTTGATACAAAAAAGTCGGAGAAGATAACCGACAATGTAAATCAGGATATTATTCCAATGTGGTCGAAAGATGGCAAAACAATCTATTATGCATCGGACAGAGATAGTTATATGAACCTCTATTCATATGATATAAATACAAAAAAGACAGAACAGCTTACAAAATACAGGGAGTACGATGTTAAGTTTCCTTCAATTGGTGAAAATACTATCGTTTATGAAAACGGAGGATACATTTATAAGTACGATACAAAAACCGCAAAAAGCGATAAACTGATAGTTCAGATAAACAACGACCAGGCGTATTCGCGTCCGGAGTGGAAAGATCTTTCAAAAGGTGTCCGTACAATGTCGATCTCTCCAAACGGTGAGAGACTTCTTGCATCGGCGAGGGGAGATATCTTCTCAATTCCTGCCAAAAGCGGCATAACCTATAATCTGACAAACTCCTGCAATGCAAATGACAAGAGTGCCGACTGGGCACCTGACGGCAGCGGATTTGCCTATATTACAGACAAGGATGGAGAGTTCAACATCTATTTCAGGGATAACAAGACAGAGAAAGAGAAAAAACTTACAAACATAAAAGGATATATTTTTGGATATGAGTGGTCGCCTGATTCTAAGAAGATTGCTTGGAGCGAGAAGAAAAATACTCTTAACCTGCTCGATGTTGCAACTGGAGAGAATCAGCTAATTGAGGAGTCAGAAGTTGGCCCGATAAACGATTATGCATGGTCGCCGGACAGCAGATACATTGCTTTTACACGTCCGTGCAAGGAGATGAGCGTTGTAATGGTTTACGATGTAAAAGAGAAAAAGAAGATTCAGATTACAGATGAGTGGTACGATTCAGGCTCTGCTAATTTCAGCAAGGACGGCAAGTACCTCCTTTTTGTCTCTGCGAGGACATTCAACCCTACATACGGATCGACAGAATGGAACCATGTTTATAACAACATGAACAAAATCTACATTCTGCCAATTGTCAAGGATGCAGATGTTCCTTTTGCACCGAAAAACGACACGGTTGCTTTAGTAAAATCAGTGGCAGAAGAAAAGTCTGATAAAGAGAAACCGAAAACGGAAAAACCCCTCACAGCCAAACCGGCTGACAAAACGGCCACTACCGACAAACCGGCTATCGCAGATAAATCGAAAGACGTTCAGTACGACTTCGGGAATATTGCATCCAGGATTATTGAATTACCTGTTGAGGCAGGCGAGTACAGAGGATTGCACATGATAGGTACATCAGTTTACTACAGCTCCAGAAGAAGTACCTCTATGTATGATATTGAAAGCAAAAAAGAGACAGATTTGCAGGCTAACATCATGTTCGGTCCCGGTTACAGAAAGGCACTTGCTATCTCTGGAACATCTGCACAGATAATTGATGTTCCAAAGGCTCCGGTAACAATAAGCAAGGCAATTTCGTTTGCAGGGGTAAAGAAGCTAGTCAATTACAAGGAGGAGTGGATGCAGATATACAACGAAAGCTGGAGACAGATGCGTGACTTCTTCTATGCAAAAAACATGCATGGTGTGGACTGGGACAAGGTATATAACCGTTACAGGGAGTTGGTCCCTTATGTAAATCATCGTTCAGATCTGGCATACATAATAGGAGAGATGATAGGTGAGTTGAATGTAGGTCATGCATACTCTCAAAACGGGGAGCATCCTGAGGCAGAAAGAGTTCCAATGGGTCTTCTTGGTGCGCGTTTCTCTAAGGACAAATCGGGATTCTTCAAGGTTGACAAGATAATTGCAGGCGCTAACTGGAGCAAGGAGACCCGTTCACCTTTGACAATGCCGGGTGTAGATGTGAAAGAGGGAGATTATATTCTGTCTATAAACGGAAGGTCACTAAATGAAACTGATGATATTTTCGAATATCTCGTTGGAACAGCAGGAAGCACTGTCGAGATGGAGGTTAATTCAAATGCCGATTTTGCAGGAAGCAGAAAGATACTGGTAGAGCCACTGGCCGATGAGTCGAAGTTATACTACTACAACTGGGTGGAAAACAATATCCGCAAGGTGAGTGAAGCTACTAATGGCGAGGTTGGTTACATTCATATACCAGATATGGGCGTACCGGGGCTCAACGAATTTGTAAAACATTACTATCCGCAGCTGGGCAAGAAGGCGCTCATTATTGATGACCGTGGTAATGGCGGAGGGAATGTCTCTCCTATGATTATCGAGCGTCTGCAAAGAACAGTCACATACTTCTCCATGCATACAAACCAGAAGGAGGGCGATGTCAACCCTGTCGGTACATTCATGGGGCCTAAAGTGCTGCTGATTAATGAATATTCAGCTTCTGACGGAGACCTCTTCCCATACAGGTTCAAGTATAACAACCTTGGAACCGTTATCGGGAAAAGAACATGGGGTGGTGTAGTCGGTTATAGCGGCACCGTACCTGTTGTTGACGGCGGTTCAATAGTCACTCCTTCTTATGCGCCTTTTGCTGCTGATGGCAGTGGCTGGATAATCGAGGGAAAGGGAGTTACTCCCGATATTGACCTTGGCAACGACCCTTACAAGGAGTTCATGGGTGAGGACGAACAGCTGAACAAGGCTATTGAGGTGATCAAGCAGCAGATGAAGGAGTACAAATATAAATCAAAGACAATTCCTCAGTTCCCCGACAAGGATAACCGTTAAAAAACACTATTATGTTTAGTTTTCTGGATCAGTATCCATATTTACTGCCATTCATAATCTTTTTCGGGAGGATATGCGACGTATCCCTGGGAACATTGAGAATCATATTTGTCTCCAAGGGAGAGAAGTATAAGGCGCCAATTATAGGTTTTTTTGAGGTACTTATATGGATTGTCGTTATATCTGAAATCTTTGCAAGGGCAAATGATATGCTGGCATATATTTCTTATGCAGCCGGTTATGCCACCGGAAACTACGTTGGTATAATGATTGAGCAGCATATAGCTTTTGGTATAGTACTATGCAGGGTCTATACTAAAAAGAGCGGAAGAGAACTTGTTGCCCTCATGAGCCAGTCAGGTTACGGAGCAACAACCCTTCAGGGGATGGGCTCACAGGACAGAGTCGATATTGTTGAAGCGGTTGTGGACAGGAATGCAATGAAAAAGGTAGAGAAGATACTGACGGATTATGATCCGGAGGTCTTCTTTGTTACGGAGGATGTAAGAGCGAGACAGCGTGGGATATTTCCTAAATCGGAAACATTGTTATCTCGCTGGAGGCAAGGCAAATGACTTTGCCGTAGTTTTTAGCAACAGTCATATAATGAGGGAATTAGAAAGATAATTCTTCGTGATACTTATTAATTATACAACCATATTGCAGATAAACAGGTAGTTGCTAAAAACTACTACAAAGTATATGTCACTCAACAGAATAATTGATATATGGATCAAACCCTTTGAGGTATTATCCATCAAGGAGCATGGCAATGGTCTTATTAACAGTACTTACAAAATTGAAACTAAAGGAGGGGACAATCCGGATTTCATACTACAAAAGATAAATCACAATATTTTCAAGGATGTAGACGGACTCCAGAATAATATTATAAAGGTTACTAACCATATAAGAGAAGGACTTATAAGAGACGGAGTCACAGATGTTGAAAGGAGGGTGCTTACATTACAATATCTCAATCTGGACAATAAGAGCCTCTCATGGTATAGGGACAAGGAGGGAGGATGCTGGAGAATATTCAGGTACATTCCCAATACCCGCTCCTATGAGAAAATGACCAACCCTGTTATGGCCGAACTGGCTGGCAGGGCGTTCGGAAAATTTCATAAACAGCTGAGCGATTTTGACGGCGAGTCTCTTTGTGAGGTGATACCGGGATTTCACAACACCCCCATGAGAATTGATAACCTGAGAAAAAGAATTGCGGCCGATCCGGTTGGAAGGCTTAAGGAGGTTGAGGCTGAAGTGGAGTTTCTGTTAAGCAGGGCAGGGGAGTATTCAAAAATTGTTGAAATGGGAGATGCAGGACTGATTCCTAAAAGGGTGGTACATCAGGATACAAAATTTAATAATGTTCTTCTCGATTCAGATGACAATATTCTATGTGTAATTGACCTTGATACAGTAATGCCCGGCTATATCTGTTACGATGTGGGTGATGCCATCCGTACAGGGGCAAACAAAGGGCTGGAAGACGATGAAAACCTCGACAATGTGGAATTTGATGCTGATATTTACAACGGTTTCATAAAAGGATTCACAGCAGAAACCAAAGATATGCTCACTCCGGCAGAGGCAGAAACACTGGCATTCGGGCCCCGTTTACTGACATACGAGCAGGCTGTCCGTTTTCTGGATGACTATATCGACGGAGACAACTACTATAAATGTCGTGAGAACTATCCACGGCACAATCTTGTCAGAGCCAGGGCGCAGATAAAGCTGCTGCAGAGCATGGAAAATACACTTTGTAGTAGTTTTTAGCAACGTGCTGTTTTTCTGTCCGTTAAAAACGGTTGTCAAGCAGACTGTTGTAAGTAAAAAGCCCCTTGAAGTATTTTGTATGTGATTGATATATAAGCAAATACGCAAGTTTTTCCAAAAGAAATTTTCTGAAATATTATTGTAAATAGTTGTATTGTTGATGCTTGTGAAAAACTTCAAGGGAGTTCTTAGGTTTTTAGGGATCAGGGATAAATGGTATTTGTAGCAATTTTTGTAAACTAATTCTGATTTCTGCAAAACTTAATTGTACTAACACTTTGATTGCCTCTCTAATGCACTGACAATTTGCGTATTGTATATTTGATTGAAAATGAGATAGATGCGTATTCGTCCGCTAATCAATTATTTACTAATGGCTCTGCCAAAGGAGTTAGTAAGCTCTTTGGATCCTCCTCAATACCAATTTCCAACGCGGATTCCGTCGTTCCACCTGTTAATGGTAATAAGTCACCTGCTGAAGCCTTTTCCAGGCACCTCTTGTGAAATCGGGTATCTTCACCGGTTTGCTGCCATTGTTCACGGAAATCCTGCTGAGTTCTACTATTGAACTCCACTCTGCAGCGTCATATACATCCTGATCGAGCGGAAGGCCATTTCGAAGGCAATAGATAAGCCGGTAATCCATAATAAAATCCATTCCGCCGTGTCCGCCTACCTCGCGTGCCTTTGCACCCACCTCTTTAACTATGGGATGTTCATATTCTGCGAGTAGCTTCTGCAATTTTTCTTCCGACAGATACTGATGGGCATTTGGCTCCAGAGCAATTCCCAATTTAGGATACTTCTGTGCAAACCCCTTTGTGCCACTTATCATGTGTATCCTGCTGTATGGACGAGGGCTTGTTACATCGTGCTGAATCATGATTGTCTTACCTTTTGCAGTTTTAATAATGGTTGTGTTATTGTCTCCTCTTGCGTAGCTCTTTTTGCCCAGCTCAGAGTCTTCGCCGAATTTCTCTTTTGCTGCAATGCTCATACCGAATTGGTTTGTAGACATAGAAACCAGATAGTCCATTTTGTCACCCCTGTGAATGTTCATTATGTGGCAGACAGGCCCTAGTCCGTGAGTGGGATATAGATTTCCGTTCTCTTTCTCGTTGTGTTTAAGTCTCCACATGTTCCAGTACCCGGTTGTGTCGTCGAAATTCAGGTATCTGAGGTCATGGATATATGCTCCCTCTGTATGAACAATCTCTCCGAACAGCCCTTTTTGTGCCATATTAAGTGTGGCCATTTCAAAAAAGTCATAATTGCAATTCTCAAGCTGCATACAATGGCGCCTTGTTTTTTCTGCTGTATTTACCAATTGCCAGCACTCTTTAATTGTAAGGGCCGCAGGAACTTCAGTGGCAACATGCTTGCCGTGTTCCATAGCATATACAGCAATTGGGGTATGAAGATCCCAGTGGGTGCAGACATATATCAGATCTATGTCATCCCGTTCGCAGATTTTTTTCCAGTCTTCAACGCCGGTGTATTCGTCAGCCTTTGGGAAACCTCTCTTTTTAAGAATTTCCTGTGCTTCCTTCACCTTTTCCGGGACGATGTCGCAAATAGCGACAATCCTGACCCCTCCAATATAGGTGTATCTGTTTACAGCATCGGAACCCCGCATTCCAAGACCTATAATAGCCATTCTTACTGTGTCCAGAGGAGCGCAGCGGAGTTCAAGAACATCACGCCGGTTCTGGGCCATTGAAGAGTTAAAGGACGTAAGGGTAAGAGATAGCAGCATAAAGAGTGCTGCCGGTAAAATCATTTTCAGAATAGTTTTCATAGTTGACGTTGGTTTTGGTATACGAATTTAATTATTTCCCTTGATATACTATATATAACACCGAATAAGGGAAAAATCGTTATATTTATTTAAAATTTATTTTCTGAATCATGAGAAAATTGTCTTTCAAACCAGAAACTGTAATAGTATTATTTATTTTTTTACTGTTATTCAACTCTTCCTGTAAACCAGAAAAAAGCACAGACTATCTGGTTAATATGAAAGTAACTGATATTCAAAAGGGCTACCGGGAGGGAAAATTCACCATAAAAGATGTTGTGGAGGACTATCTCAAAAGGATAGAAACCATAGACAAAAACGGCCCAAAACTCAACTCAGTAATTAGTATAAACCCCGACGCAATAAAAATTGCAGAGGAGCTGGACAAAGAGATGTCTGAAGGCAAAATAAGAGGACCATTACATGGAATACCAGTAATACTCAAGGACAACATAGATACCCGTGATTCGATGCCTACAACTGCCGGGGCAACGGTACTAAGAAATTCGTATGTCAAAAAAGACAGCTGGGTGGCTAAAAAACTCAGGGAGGCAGGAGCGGTCATTATTGCAAAATCCAACCTTAGCGAATGGGCCAACTTCAGAGCAAATCTTTCTTCAAGTGGTTGGAGCGGAGTTGGCGGGCAGACAAAGAATCCTTACATAACAGACAGGAACCCTTGTGGTGCTAGCTCAGGTTCGGGAGTTGCTGTTTCGGCCAGCTTATGTGCAATTGCCATCGGAACAGAAACAAACGGTTCAATAGTATGCCCTTCGAACAATAACGGTATAGTTGGGCTCAAACCAACAGTAGGGCTCATCAGCAGGTCAGGAATAATACCGATATCATTTACTCAGGACACACCGGGGCCCATGGGGAGATGTGTTGAGGATGTTGCAATAATGCTTGGGATGCTCACAGGTATAGACTCTGCAGATTCAAAGACATTTGCCTCAGAGGGGAAATTTCTGAATGATTATACTAAGCATCTGAAGGAAGATGGATTGAAAGGGAAGCGTATTGGTCTTTTAACCAATGTGTCAGGATTTCATTTTAAGGTGGACAGTCTTATGAAGGCAGCTGTGATGTTTATGAAAAGTGCAGGAGCAGAAGTTGTGGAGATATCCTATCCAATTCCTCGTGAAATTAATGCAGCATCGTTCCAGATTATGCTCTATGAATTCAAGGATGGGCTAAACAAGTATCTTTCGACCCTGGACAGCAGTGTTCATGTGAAGAGTCTGGCAGAGCTCATTGAGTATAACAAAAAAGACTCTGTGGAAATGCGCTACTTCGATCAGCAACTGTTGGTCATGGCTCAGGAAAAGGGCGATATAAACTCTCCTGAATATATTGAACTTCTTGGTGAAATGTTAAAAGGAATGCGTGAAGAGGGGGTAGATAAAGTGATGGATCAGAACAAACTTGATGCATTGATAGCTCCTACGGGTGCCCCGGCATGGAAAACCGATCTTATAAACGGTGACAATTTCCTTGGCAGCAGCTCTTCTTATGCCGCAATTTCGGGTTATCCTGCTGTTACTGTTCCAATGGGATTTATTGATAAAATGCCCGTTGGTATATCATTTTTCGGACGTGCGTGGAGTGAACCTATGCTTATTGAAATAGCCTACGCATATGAGCAGGGGACAAAACACAGAAGGAGTCCAATGTTTCTGGACAAATAGATGCTGAACAATATGACATACAAAATTACAACACTTTTAATGGGTATATCCCTTTTGGGGCAGGTTGTTCTAACCGATGAAATGACACTTGAAAAAGCAATACAGATTGCTTTGTTGAACAACAGGGAGTATAATGCCTACAAGCTGAAACTCGACCAAAGCAGGGCTCTTTTACCCTCTGCTTTCTCTCTGGACAAAACAACTTTTTTTATGGGCCATGACCAGAACAATGTTGCGGATAATGGCCATCCCTTAAATATAATTGGTGTTGAACAGAGCTTTAGTTTTCCTACTGTCTATACCGCGCAGTACAAGGTGAACCAGACCGCGGTATCGTTATCGGAAAAGGAGCTGGAGCGTCAGAAGTTATTCCTGATTATGAATGTCTCTAAAGCTTATTACAGGCTTATATATCTTATGAACAAAGAGATACATTACAAGACTCTCGACTCTCTGTACAGAAACTTTGCTTTAGATTCAGAGTCGAAATTCAGGAAAGGTGATATAGGCAATCTTGAACGGATGAATGCAAATGCAAGATATCAACAGGTTAAGCTTTCTTTGAACACTCTTAAATATGAGAGGGAGGAGGCTTGCCAGAGACTCAACCTGCTTTTACATACGGAGACACGAATAATGGTTCCTTACGAACCGCTCAGAGAGCTCGAACTTCGAGAGCCAGAACTGGAAAATAACCCTGGTCTTCAATACAGAAGGCTTGAGACACAACAACAGCAAGAGCTGGTAAGACTGGAAAAAAACAGACTATTGCCTGATATTACACTGTCGTTCTATAACGGAACAAACAGATTTGCAGAGGCTCAAAATTACAGGGGCTATGAGATAGGTATTTCGGTACCTCTGTTTTTTGCAGGAGATAAATCGAGAATAAAAGCAACTGAGATAGGGGTTGCCATATCTAAAAATCTTGAGGAGAATTACCTGATAGATATAAATCTTAAAATAGCAAAACTAAAAAGTGAATTAAAAAAATATAAGGAATCTCTGGAGTATTATCATACAACCGGCCGCGCTTTAAGCAGGGAGATAATAACATCTGCCCAAAGAAGCTATAAAATGGGTGAAATTGACTCATATCAGCTTGTCCAGAGCATGGAAAATGCAATGATTATTGAGGTGGAGTATATTGACTGGCTAACGCAATATAATGATATAGTATTAGAATTGAATTATTTAACGATGTAAATTATTTGGTAAGGAAATGGAGTATTTAAAATATGGAGAGAAGGAACTCAACCATTTGAAAGCAAAAGACAAAAAACTGGGAGAGGTAATTGACAGACTGGGTTTTCTTGAGAGACCCTATACTCAGGATTTATTTGTGGCTCTTGTTGAGAGTATAATCTCACAGCAGATATCCAGCAAAGCCGCAGTTACAATTACAAAAAGAGTATATGAGCTTCTTGGAGAGATAACACCTGAGAAAATTGCAAATACAAATCACTTCCATATCCAGAAGTGCGGAATGTCGCTGAAAAAGGCAAGCTATATTAAAATAGCTGCCGATGCCATACTGGGCGGAGTAATAAACCTGAGTGAATTTGATGGAATGAGTGACCAACAAGTAATTGATAAATTGACTATTTTACCGGGAGTAGGAGTGTGGACAGCAGAAATGCTGATGATATTCTCTCTGCAACGACAAAATGTACTTAGTTATGACGATCTTGTTATCCGCAGGGCCATGTCAAAAATCTATGGGATAAAAGAGATTGACAGAGAAACATTTGAGATATACAGAAAACGGTATTCTCCCTATTGTTCCGTGGCATCTCTCTATCTTTGGGAGGCGGCCGAAAATTAAACCCGCAAATCTCTCTGCGGGTTTAACATCGAAACCAAACCTAAATATCTATAATCTGAAATGCCTGTATTATACAGTTATTACTTCCTACAAATATTCTGCCACAATACCCTATTTAGGTTCAAACACGAAAGTCATACGGTTTTTGCCCTTGTATAATTTACGGGCAAAGCTCTGCAAACTCTTTGCGTTAACTGTGCTAAGTAATTTTACTTCATCTTCATGGAACAATATGATATTCTGCAATGAATTTGAAATTGCAGATGTCCATGAAAACTTCTCTTTTTGTCTGTCCTGATATACCTTTTCCAGATAGAGCTTCACTTCATTGATCTCCTTCTCTGTAGGGCCGCTCTTGACAAATTTCTCGAACTCTTGTTGAAGTACAACCAGCAGCTCATCTACAAGTTTAGGATCTGTATCAAACTCAATTGCAATCTGTGCAATATTCTCCGGATATCTTATAAGATCGTAACTTACACCAACATGGTATGTTGCACCCCTTGCTTCACGAATCTCTTTCATATACCTTTCTCCCATAATATAGGTAAAGACCTTTGCATTAACATAATTAGATGCTGTGTAATCCATTTTGTTATGATAGTACCTTGTGATAGAAGCTTTTGAACTTAACAGATTTTCTCCTTTGTACCTCAACTGAATGTCCCCTGAGCAAAGTTTAGGCTCCCTGAATAGATCTGTCTTATTGCCTGCACCCTTTGTTTCGGGAACTGTGTTTGCTATTGTAGCGATATATTTCTCTATCATTGGTTTTGCATTCTTTACAGAAAGAGGGCCCGAGAAAACAAAAGTGAAACCATCAGGATTTCCAAACATTATTTTGTATAGATCCATCAATTTTGTTCCAGTTATGCTGTTTATGTACTCTTTGGTGAAATCCTCTTTAAACGGATTGAATGTATACCTAAGACTCTTAATTGAATCTACATAAAAATCGTGCGATTTCTTTGGTTCTGCAAGATTCTTTAACATTCTCACTTTAAGGTTCTTTACATCTCTTTCGTCTACACTTATCTCTGTAAAGTAAAGGTTGAGTAATTTAAAGAAATCAAGTGAATCCTTAACCTCAAAAGTACCGGTCATCTCTGTGAATCTGTTTGCAAAATTCATTTTGACTGCTATTGACTTGCCCTGTAACCACTTGTTGAGAGCTTGCTTGTTCAATCCGTTGACAACAAATGATTGGGCGAAAGTTTCCAGAAGCTTTATATCCAGAAAATTCATGTCCATAGCATATCCGCCCTTTTTAAATACTTTTAAATTAACGGTCTTTTCTCCATTATGGGTCTCTTTCCAGATAACCTTTGCACCATTTGCAAGAGACATTTCAACAGTGGAATCAATTTGTCTGCCGGAAGCGAGTTTAATATCTTTGTTTGTAAGAACCCTTGATTCAACAACAGCAACAGGTACAGGGTTTTTCTTGAATACCATCCCTTTTTTGCTTACAGGAATAAAACGCTCAGTCTCTGTATTTGAAACCTCTTCAACAGCTTTTAATACCTCATCTTCCGATGGAAGAAGATTCTTATCGCTCTCGGGCATGACAAACACTATTATGCGGTTCTCTTTTGTAAGAAACTTTGGCAGAGAAGCGTTAAACTCTTCAAATGTGATTCGCTTAAGGCACTCCTTTGAGGTATTGTAATAATCGAGAGTTGTAACCAATGGAGTCTGTCTTGTGAAATCTTCGACAGCAGCATTTACATAATCTACACTCTTAGGATCTTTTGCACGGTTATAGTTTGTCTCAAGCTGACGGTTTATACGGGCAATCGCACTTGCAAACTCCTCTTTCTCCACGCCATGCTGTCTTACTCTTTCAATTTCTGTAAGAACACCTTTTACAGCTTTTAACATTTCCTTGTTGCTGTTTGGGATAGATGTAACAACGAATGTCTTCATAGCATAGCTGATTGAACCTAAAACAGGAATTGCAACCTTAAAGCATGAGTCCTCTCTCTCTGCAGCTGCTGCTACTCTGTCTTTAAAGACCTCAATGAAAAGATTATGCGTGAGCTCTTCATAGATAGCCTGATTGGTTTGTCTGGCATCGCGACTGAGGTTTGGAATCTTTGTTGTTATTCTTATTGAGAATACTTTACTCTCCGGATCGGTAACATATCCGACAATCGGTTTTACATTAACAGGTACTGTATAATTCTCCTTTGGTGCAGGATTCACAGCTTTAGGAATAGATGAGAATCTCTTTATTATCCTTTGTTCCATCTCTGCTACATCTATATCGCCAACAACCACTATTGCCTGCAAATCTGGTCTGTACCATTTATGATAGTATGAGATAAGTGTCTCAGGGGTAGCCTTGTTGATAATTTCGGGCAGTCCTATAACGTCTCTTTGTGCAAACCTTGATCCGGTTTGCTCATACTTGAAAAATGCCTTCATCATTCTTGTACGGGCATCGTCGCCCCTGCGCCACTCTTCGCGTATAACACCCCTCTCAGCCTCAATCTCGGCAGGTTCGCAAGAGATGTAGTATGACCAGTCGTGCAGAACAAGAAGTGCCGAATCGACTACAGATGATCTTATCATAGGAACAGACGAAAGGTTGTAAACTGTCCTGTCCATTGAAGTATAAGCATTTATGTTTGCACCAAACTTTACTCCTATACCTGCGAAATATTCAAGAAGCCTCTTCTTTGGAAAATTCTTGGTCCCGTTAAATGCCATATGTTCCAGAAAGTGTGCCAGTCCACGTTGATTGTCGTCTTCCTGAAGTGAGCCTACATTATGGATAATGAAAAACTCTGCTCTTTTGGCAGGAGTTGTACTTTTACGGATATAATAGGTTAGTCCGTTTTCCAGTTTTCCGATTTTGAACTCTTTGTCAGTCGGAAGGGGATCACTTGCTCTGAACTCCTGAGAGTAAGCAAACTGCACACCCATTACAAGCATGAGTGTGCAGAATATTTTGTTTATAAGGGTCATTATTTGTCTTATATATTAATTTGTAACTATTTAATCAGTTTCATCTCCTGTATGAGGTGGTTTGCCTTGGCGTACTTCTCTATTACCCACAGGACATACCTGATGTCTACACTGACCGTCTTGTTGTAATCGGGGTGGAAATATGCGTCTGATGCAAGAGACTCTTTGTTTCCGTCAAATGCAAGACCAATGAGTTCTCCCCTTGCATTAAGAACGGGACTTCCGGAGTTTCCACCGGTTATATCGTTGTTAGAGAGGAAGTTCACATACATTGTGCCCTTTTGGCCATAGTTGCCCCAATCTTTTGATTTCAAAAGTTCCAGAAACTCAGGTTTTGCATTGAAGTCATATACATCGGGATTGTACTTGTCCCATATTCCCTGTGTTGTACTTTGTGCGCTGTAGTATATTCCGTCAGAAGGATTGATAGGACCGACTGTTCCATATGTCAGCCTCATAGTAGAATTAGCGTCGGGATACTGCACAACATTCTTGTCGAGGTTCATCTGATAAAATGCTTTTGTATATTGGCTCTCCAGTGAGAAGATATCTTCTTTTCCAACAACTTTGCCTTCGGCTTCGTTGAAAGGATTCATGTTTGTAGATTTGGTAAGAAGCGTTATAGGGTCCTCGGTAAACAAGGAAGTTGGCTGGTCACTCTTTACAGCTATGCGGAACTTGTCGGGGTGCATAAGTATTGAGTTGTTAAAACAATATTCGGCAATAGCTTTTGAGTCGCCATTATACTTGTCATACATTCCATTCAGATACTCTCCCCAGAATTGCTTAGGAACATTCTCCAGAAATTCCTTAACCTGATAAATAAGAAGGTCTTTCTCTACTCTCATATCGCTTTGTGCATAACCGTCCTCTACAGATTTTATGAAGGATTTGTACATTGGAGTACCAACTCTGAGTGTATCCATCTTCTCTCTCGTTTGTGCCGTTTTAAGTGAACTGCATCTGTTGCCCAGATACACAAATCCACTTCCGGATACAAGTGTCTCTCTGAAATACTGCAATGCACTTGCAATACCTGCTGTTCCTTTATATCTTACAGATAGCTTCTCAAGAAGATTTCCCCATTTTTTTACTCTTTCAGGGTCTTTGTTTATCCATTCCTGAAGCTCTTTCTCTTGTTGCTCCTTTATACGCACAACACCGTAACGACGGAAATTGTAAACTTCTCCCTGCCATAACTCCCACACATTGCTAATGCTGAAATACTGGTCGGCATATATAAGACGAACTTTAGGATCTGTATCCATCCATCGTTTCATTATGTTCAGTTTCTCTCTTCTCAGCTCAACGGATATTGGATTGGTAACTTTCTCTTTCTGGTTTATACCAAAGGAGGTGTTGTATCTGTTTGTTCTTCCGGGGAAGCCAAGAATCATGGAGAAGTCACCCTCTTTTACTCCCTTTGTGGAGATTGAAAGTACTCTCTTAGGGGTCATAGGAACATTCTCTTTTGAGTATTTAGCAGGTTTTCCGTCTTTTCCTGCATATACCCTGTAGAGAGCAAAGTCACTTTTATGTTGTGGCCATTCCCAGTTGTCGGTCTCACCACCATAAGCAGCAACTGATACGGGAGGGGCACCAACCAGACGGATGTCTGTATATACTTCATAATAATAGAGATAATACTTAGACCCTCTCCACATAGACATTAGCATTGTCTCCATACCGGAGATCTTATTATACTTCTCTTCAATTACAGAAGAGACTTTTCTCATTCCGGAAGGAAGTTTTCTGGCAGCCAGTGAATCGGAAGTTGCCTTAACCTCGTCGGTGGCATCAATCACTTTTCTTAGAAAATAGACCGATTTTCCTGCTATCGGAACCTCGTCTGTCCTCTTCATTGCCCAGAATCCATCTTCCAGATAATTTTTCTCCGGAGTACTCATGGCATGGATATCGCCATAGGCGCAGTGGTGGTTTGTGATAAGAAGACCCTCTTCGGAGATAATGCTTCCTGTACAACCGAAATCAAGTGCAACTACAGCATTACTTATAGCAGAGCCGCTCTCGTTATAAATTTCTTTCGGGTCAAGCTTAAGACCCTCTTTCTGCATCTTTTTGGTAAGATTTTTATCAAGAAGATTCACGAGCCACATCCCTTCGTCTGCTCTCGATATCTGAAATACAGAGAGTAAGGTGATAAGTGTGACAAACTTCATTAAATTACGCATAATATTTATTTTACTAATTGTTTACTAATTGTGGCACCTCTCTTCGAGAAAGAAATTTTAGGGTCAATCTGTATGATTTCACCTTCAGCAGATACTGAGGTCCATTTCTCTTTTGTAAGAACCTCCCATATCTTATTGTCGTCCAGAGCATCTCTTGAATAAATAATCCGGAATGCATACTCTTCATTATCATTTACGAGCGTTTCAATTCCAAGAAAACCCTCATTTTGTGCAAGATGACTTGAAAGTACCGGAATGTTTCTGGAAACGAGTGGTTTGTCTAGACCCGGATATTCCAGCTCATAAACCGCCTCGTTTTTCCCTCCCCATTTTTCGTTGTTCCTGCTGAATTTCTTTGAGTATGTGTCAAATTGTCTAACAAGAAACTCTTTTCTGGTTATTGTTCCTGTCTCTTTATCAAGACCAAGAAACTGAAAGTTGATTTGTACAAGCTTTGATCCGCCGCCGTGAACAGGCATCTGTAACTCCTTTTGTTCAACTATTGCTTTAAGAAATTTCTCATCAACAGGCTCATTCATATTCATGTAGATCCTTATTGTCATAGGTTGTCCCGATTCTGCCTCAAGGCCGTAATATCCCTTGTTTGTAAGTCTGAGTTGCATACCAAGGTAATTTGGGTCCATTCTGTCGGTCATGTTGCCTGTATGAATGGTGATAACCTTGATTTTTGTGGCATCTGAAGGGGGAGTTGCGATTTTAAATTTTGAAACGGGGCTGTTTGAAGCAGGACCCTCTGCTAATGCCGCTTTAAAGACAAAGAGCATGATCAATGCACTTAGTGTTCCCCACTGCAACGTGTGTCGGAACCGCTCTCTCTGGATTTTTTTCATTTGTTAATTAGGGTATTTATAAAAAGTATAAGTAAAATTTCATTTAATCAACCTAACTTGGACTAACCGATCATAGATTGGTTTAAAGTTAGAACGATTAATTATAATTTGTCGATTTATTTTAACAATTTCGTATATAAATCAACGATTAGAATCAAAATTAATTACTTTTGCGAATTATAAGCCTGTCTTAGGTTTTCTCAACTACTCACATCATGAAAAAATTATTTTTATCGTTTTTCGTATTGGTTTTGCCTTTTATTTGCATTGCGCAGGTAACAGATTTAAACCAAAAACTTCCGACAGATAAGTCTGTTAGAGTTGGTAAGCTCAGCAATGGAATGAGCTACTTTATCAAGCAATATTCAAACCCAAAAGAGAGGGGAGAATTCTACATTGTTCATAATGTAGGAGCAATGCAGGAGGAGGATAATCAGAATGGACTTGCCCACTTTCTTGAGCATATGGCATTCAACGGAACAAAGAATTTTCCGGGAAAAAGTATGCTAAACTATCTTGGAAGTATCGGCGTAAGGTTTGGATACAATGTAAATGCCTATACCTCCCGGGAACGTACGGTATACAATATATCAAACGTACCACTTATTAGGGAAACTATAATTGATTCAGTCTTGCTTGCATTGCACGACTGGTCATATTACATATCTTGTCAACCGGCAGAAATTGAGGCTGAGCGGGGTGTTATTCGTGAAGAGTGGAGGCTCGGTGACAACTCCAGGAGCCGTATGATGAGAAAGGCGAATGAATTTCAGTATAAAGATTCCAAATATACCAAGAGAGATGTAATTGGGTTACCGGAGGTGATAAACAATTTTGCCCCTGCAACGCTTATTGATTTCTATCATAAATGGTACAGGCCAGATATGCAAGCAATTGTACTTGTTGGGGACTTTGATGTGGATCAGATGGAGAAAAAAGTAATAAATACATTCTCCTCAATTCCAAAAGCCGAAAACCCTGCACCAAAGATTTCATATACGGTGCCTGAAAATAAAGAGCCAATTATTGGTATCGTTACTGATAGGGAGACAAAAGCAAGTGCAGTTAAGCTGATATTCAAGATCAAGGATTCTGAACCAGATCAAAAACTAACAGTGGAGCCAATTTATAACTCTGTTGTAATATCTTTGATAATCAATATGTTTCAAGTTAAACTTGAAGCAGCCAAAGATGGCCCAAACCCTCCTTTCAAAACGACAGCTGCAGTATTCTCTCCGGGAAATGCAAATCTTAGCTTCCTGCAAATGACATTTTCACCGTTGAATGACGACTACATGCTGGCACTAAACGGAGTACTTATTGAGGTTGAAAGGGCAAAGAGATATGGATTCAGTCAGAAAGAGCTGGATCTGGCAAAAGCAGTTGTTGCAAAAAAGCTTGACGCAACAATAGCCAAGCTTGCTACAAGAAAGAATGAGGACTTCGTTTCTCCTATCATTGAGCATTTTACCAGAGGAGAGGCTCTCACTCCGGAAGAGTATATAAGGAACAAGGAGCGTGAGATATTGCAATCAGTAACACTTGAGGTGATCAATAATAGTATTTCAAGACTTTTTCCTGACGAAAACAGAATAATACTGTTTTCTTGTCCGGAGAAGGATCTTGTAAAGATACCTGACCAGAAGCTTATTTTGGATGCTGTCATGAATGTTGGCAAGAAAGAGATAAAGCCCTATGGCAATAATATAGAGACAAAAGAACTTGCTCCTGACCTTAAACTGACTGGATCGCCGGTTATAGCCACAAAGGATTGGTCAAAATATGGATTCAAAGAGTATACATTGAAAAACGGAGTTAAGGTATTCTGGTACAAAAGGAGCGAACCCGATTCAAGAATGACAATCCAGTCTTACAGCAAGGGCGGAAGGGTATATGTCGACCAGGATGATATAGCATCTGCCAAGCTTGTGGAATATGCATTGAGGAACAAGGGCCTTGCAAACCTGAGCGACAAGGAACTTAAATTATATCTTTCTCAGAAAGATGCAACGGTTATAACTTCGCTGGATCTCTATTCAGAATCGATGAGCGGATATTCATCACTTAAAGATTCAGAAACATTGTTCAAACTACTCTATCTGAACTTTGTCTCTCCAACTTTCGACCTTGAGAACTTTAAAAAAATGGTTGGCCGTCAAAAGGAACTTATGATAAAGAGTGCAGACTCTAAAATTAATATTTTCCGGGACAGTGTTACCAGTATCAAGTATAGGAACAACCCATACATGAGACCGTTAAAAGTATCAGATTTAGACAATGCAAATCTGGAATCAGTTAAAAAAATCTATTTTGAGAGATTTGCCAATGCCAGGGACTTCACATTCTTTATAATGGGACCCCAGACAGATGAACAGATTAAGCCATTGATTGAGAAATATATAGGTTCGATTCCGGTTGGAAAGGGTATCGAAAATTACAAAGACAGAGGAATTTCCATACAAAAAGGGGTAAAGGAGCTAAGATATTACGATAATGAGATGCTTACTCCAAAATCGCAGATTACTGTGAACTACACAGGCAATATGGCTTACAACCAGAAAAACACACAAACCCTTTATCTTCTGAGGTATGTATTGTCGGACAGATATATGAAATCAATAAGAGAGGAGAAGGGTGGTGCCTACTATGTAAGTGTCTCTACCGACCTTATTGCAAATCCAAAAAACAGGGTTGAACTGATTGTCGAATTTGAAACCGATCCTAAACTAAGGGACGAACTGTTAGGGATTGTCCAGAAGGAGATAGACGACCTGGTTGCTAACGGACCAAAGGAATCTGAGATAAAGGATGCAGTCCTTTATGTTAAAAAGAATTACAAGGACAGAGAGAAAAACAGTGACTACTGGTACGGACGTTTTAAAAGCTTAATCATAGACGGAACCGATATATATGATGGAGATGAGGAGGGTATAGGCAAGGTTTCTACCAGTGATATACAAAAACTTGCAAAAGAACTGTTCGGACAGGGAAACAAGCTGACTTTTATATACGGGACCAAATAATTATAAATAGATAAAACATGAAAAAAAGAATTTTAACACTGATTTTAGCTTTTTTCACAATAGTGCCATTTGCAGTTGCAGACGAGGGTATGTGGCTTGTAAATCTGCTTGACAAGCAGTTGTATGGCCAGATGAAAAGCAAGGGTCTTAAACTTAAGGCAAACGAAATTTACAACGAGGAGGGTGGTGCCCTCAGCGATGCTATAGTGGCCATTGACGGCGGGAGCTGCAGTGGAAGCATAATCTCTCCGGAAGGGCTCATGATTACAAACCACCACTGTGCGTATGGAGATGTACACTCTCTCAGCACAGCGACAAAAAATTATCTGGAAGATGGTTTCTGGGCAATGAAAAGGGATCAGGAGGTCAACATAAAGGGAAAGACAGTTACCTTTTTAAGAAGGGTGATTGATGTTACAGACGAAGTTGTCAAAGTGATCGACTCTCTTGACAAGGCCGGTCCGAGAGGTCTGTTCTTTATGAACAAGGTCTCTGCCGTTTTTGAAAAACGTTATGAGGCAATACCTTACGAAAAGTCTTTGGAATCTATGTGGAGAGGGAGTAAGTACTATCTTTACTTTTATGAAACCTACAAGGATATCAGATTAGTTGGGGCTCCGCCGGTATCTGTAGGAGCTTTCGGGGGAGAGACAGACAACTGGGGCTGGCCACAGCACAAAGGCGATTTTGCTATGTACCGCGTTTATGCATCAAAGGATGGCAAGCCTGCAGAGTATTCAAAGGACAATGTTCCATTACAGGCAAAAAGGTATCTTAAAATATCGGCACAGGGTGTGAAAAAAGATGGTTTCACAATGATTCTTGGCTATCCCGGAAGGACAAACAGGTACATGTCTTCGTTTGAACTTACAGAAAAATTCGAGATTCTGAACCCGGTTGCAAGTGGTGTAAGAAGGGCGAAACTGGATGTGTGGAAAAAGTACATGGATGCATCTCCGGCAATAAGACTTAAATATTCCGACAAGTATTTTAGCGTAAGTAACTATACAGACTATGCAAAATGGGAAAATATCTGTCTTGAACGCTATAATGTTGTTGACGAGTTGAAAGCTGTGGAAAAACAGCTTGACGAGTGGATAAAATCCGACAAGTCAAGGAGTGAAAAGTATGGAAAAGTACTGGCGAATTTAAAGGAGGGATATGAGATAAGTGCCGGAATTGTGAAGATAAGGGAGTATTTCCGTGAATCAATGGTAAGAGGGGCGGAGCTTGTCGGTCTTGGACAGAGGTTCAATGCTCTGGTAAATACACTTGAGAGAGCAAAGAAAGACAGCATGAGCATTTCTGACAAGGAGATTGATGTTTTTGTAAACCAGAATGCTATGCCTGCTTTCAGAAGTGTAGATGTTGCAGCTGACAGGGAACTGTTCAAGGTAATGCTTAAGTACTTTACTACAGAGGTTCCTGAGAAGTATTACGACAAGGGATTTGCAGACCTGCTTCACTCTTTCAACGGAGATGTTGTAAAGCTTGCAGATTACGTATATGACAACAGCATCCTTACAGATTCTACAAGAATGACCAATTTCTTCAACAAGAAGAGACCGGTAAAGGATATTCTGAATGACCCTATAACCATAATTGTAAAGACAACCGGAATCAGACCATACAACAGTACAGAGGACGCAATAATGAAAAAGGCAAACATAGACCTGGGCAAGGAGAGAAGCAGCTATGTAAGGGCCTTGTATGAAATGAAAAAGGACAAGGGAATGGTTATCTATCCCGATGCTAACTCTACCATGCGCCTTACTTTTGGCGAAGTTGGTCCTATAGAACCAGCTGACGGTATTTATTACCATTACCAGACAACAACTAAAGGGCTGGAAGAGAAGTACAATCCTAAAAATTACGAATTCAACATGAAACCCGAAATGAGGTCCCTTTTAAAGAGTGCCGATTGGGGTAAATGGGGTCAAAACGGGAAGCTATATGTTAACTTCTTGTCTGACAACGATATTACCGGAGGAAACTCAGGCAGTGCAGTTATGAATGGTAAGGGAGAACTTATCGGACTTGCATTTGACGGAAACAGAGAGTCAATGTCGGGCGATGTCTATTTTAAGGAGGGTTATTGTAAATCAGTATGTGTGGACATCAGGTATGTCCTTTGGGTGATTGACAAATATGCCGGAGCGAACCATCTGCTTAACGAAATGACCATAACTTTGCAGTAGTTTTTAGCAAAGTGCTAATATACAAGAAAATGCGTGATATTATGTCACGCATTTTTTTTGTGTAATATTTTCAAGTGGCATATTAACAGTACTTTGCTAAAAACTACTGCAAAGTCAATGTAAACACCTTCTCTGCAGGTGGAAAGCAGATATTGTTGTCGCAACATTGATAGCTTATGGTGCATTTTACTTCACCGGAGCCGGTTCCTCTGATTTTCTGACGGAAAACGCCGTCTCCTTCGAAAATTGTGGTGCCTGAATTACCATATTTTTTGAACGCAGGATTTTTTAATTCTCCCTCTTTTTGATATCCCTGCGGCAATGTGATATCCACTACTGTTGGAAGAAAGGGTTCCTGTTCGGAAACCTGTGCATAAGTATGGTAACCATAATGAATCTTCATTCTGATTACTACTTCCAAGCTGCCGTCTTCAAGTTTGTTGAGGGATGCTGAAAGCAATACCGGATTTTTGTTATCGGTATCCCCCGTCAGTTCAGGGATTTTCACAGCTTCGTCACCCTTTATAAGCACAGAATAGTCGTTGCCGGGCACACTTTTGTCTGTAGTATTAATAAGCCAGAGCCAACCGCCGCTTTCGGTAAAGAACAACTTCTCCTTGTAGGTTTCAAACCAGTTGCGCCACTGAGCAGGAGAAGTAAAGCGGCACAAAGTGTAACGTTGCAGAACACGGGTAGCCAATGCAGTATCGTCTCCTTTTTCAAGCATAGTTATAGCTTTGTCGAGCAGACGCTTGTCGTTGTTGGCAATTCCTAATGAACGGACATCCTCGTCAATATCGAGGCCATAATCCATACTGCCTCCACCATAGAAATACGGACGGTTCTTATCGTAATAGTGCGAATATTCAGCCGCATCATCACCAAAAATATGGTATAGTTGAGGTACACGTTCTTTCACATATTCCGAAAAAGTGGGTTCGGGTTTGGTATTGGATTCAAAATTGAGATAGGTCTTTTCCATATTGTCCAGCTCTTCCCCCTTTGCCTTTTTTTCTTGTGCCTTTTTCTTGGTTTCGAGGACAACCTTATAAAACTCACGGTTCGCCTTGTTGTTGGCTTCCCACGCATCACGAGTGACAATGTATTTCATCGCATCCACATAATGACGAGTGGAGATACGATCGTTCATCTTACGTGCAACAGGCTCATCTGAAAATTGCGAGATGTATATAATGGAGTTGATGAATACCACTTTACCCTCCTCGGTCATATCATAAGGAGCGGCAGAGAAACCCCAGTGGAAGAAGTTTGCATGGCGTCCCAATGCAACAGCATCGATTGATTTTGCACTTACTCCTCCACAAATATTCTCTGCATCAGGAGAATCACAATATCCGTCGGGACGGCTAACCATACCCGGACGATACGTAGGAGTATTAATATAGCCTTTCGTTTGAACGCTCCACATCAGAGTCGAGTCCTGCAGTTTCTCACCGTACATCTGTGCCACCTCTTTTGCAAGTTCCGGTGTAGGTTTCAAAATTGGGTTCAATTTTACCTTGTATGGTCCGTTAAATATAGGATGATCCTTTTTCCAGCCGAGGGCATCGGCATCAAGGCAAAGACAGTACCAGTCATTCTTTATTCCCAGTGAACGTCCTATCTCATTGCTGTACTCAGCAATGCACATTGTGGGACGATTGTAATCCTGAGGAAGATAGGCAGATGGAATAACATCTCTTATATTCCCCTTTTCGTCATATACATATTTCTGTTTTCTCCACGGGGTTGGCTTCCCGTCAAAAATGGTTACGTCGTAATTGTCCGAGAGGGCAGGAGCATACTCTGCTACATTAATCACATTTACGTTCTTGAAGTATTGCTTTAACAACTTAGCAAAGGAAGCAGTTCTTGCAGTTGCACCTTTTTGTACCAGCAGACTATCAACATTTTCTCCATAGATGTACATGTCAATGTCGGGAGAGCCTCCTACAAACAAGATGCGTAAATCGGTTTTTTTCTGTGCGGCCAATGGTGTACACATAACCAACAGCACGAGAGATATAATAGAAACTATTTTTTTCATTTGTAATTATTTAAATAATTCATTCAGATATATAATACTCCGGATGATCTGATAATCAAATAACCCACTATTTATTTACTTAACCTAATACTTATCAAATCACCCGGAATACAAGGATACTTATCTTATACAATAAGAAACCGTTATTTCTGTAAAGTTTTGTACTTTGCTAATGCATCCTGATACTCCTTTATTGAATTGGCATTGATTGTACCCTGGAACTCCCCTTTCGCAATGGCATCATTTCCTGTTTCAATTGCCTTCTCTTCGTTAACAATGGCGTTTGCAATGTCTTTCATCTTAAAACAACCCTGAGCAATAAGATGGTAAATCATTGGTTTCAAGGAGCCCGGTGTTGAAACGGCCTCAGTAAATGATTCAACGGCAAACTGATATGCCTCTTTGGGAAGACCGTCCTTCTTAGTAATGGCATCAGCTACAACTAACTTGACAGAAGGGGTCTCCTTACTCCACTCCTTTGCAAATGTAATAGCCTGATGAACATCGTATTCGAGGTACGTTGTAAACTTAATGAGGGTTACAGGCAACTTAAACATTGGGTCTATAGTAACCATAGCATGATCGAAGGCGTTTACGGCGGTTGAATAATCCTTTTCAGCACATACATC